>DATNEJ010000348.1:0-4724 GCA_035606775.1 Acetobacteraceae bacterium
TGGCGATGGCCGGGCTGCGAATGCCGCTCGAATCCTACCCGTTGCAGGCGTTGGTCAGCGAGCCGGTGAAGCCGATCCTGCCGTGCGTGGTCATGTCGAACGCGATCCACGCGTATATCTCCCAGTCCGACAAAGGGGAGCTGGTGATCGGCGCCGGCACCGATGTCTACAACTCCTACAGCCAAGCCGGCGGGCTGCATGTCGCAGCCGATACGCTGGCCGCGATCTGCGAGCTGTTTCCCACGTTCCGGCGGCTGCGCATGATGCGGAACTGGGGCGGCATCGTGGACTGCACGCCGGACCGCTCGCCGATCATCGGCCGGACGCCGGTGCCGGGGTTGTATGTGAATTGCGGCTGGGGCACCGGCGGGTTCAAGGCGACGCCCGGATCGGGCCACGTCTTCGCTGCCACGATCGCGCGAGATGAGCCGCATCCGCTGGCGGCGCCGTTCGCGCTGGATCGTTTCCGCACCGGCCGCCTGATCGATGAAGCCGCTGCCGCCGCGGTGGCGCACTGATGTTGCTGATCCCCTGCCCGTGGTGCGGTCCCCGGCCGGAGAACGAATTTACTCATGCGGGCGAGGCCCATATCATCCGGCCGCAGAACCCGTCCGCAACCGATGACGCAGCCTGGGCTGCGTTTCTGTATATGCGGTCCAACACCAAAGGCCGGTTCGCCGAACGGTGGCGGCACACCCACGGCTGCGGGCGGTTCTTCAACTGCCTGCGCGACACGGTCACCGACCGGATCGGCGCAACCTACAAGCCGAACGAAATGCCGCCATGATCGCGGCTGCGTTTCGCACCGCCGACGGCGGACGGATCGACCGGGAGCGGCCGGTGACGTTCACGTTCGACGGCCGCACCTACACGGGGTTCGCGGGCGACACGCTGGCTTCGGCACTGCTGGCCGACGACGTATCGGTGGTCGGACGCTCGCTGAAGTATCACCGTCCGCGCGGGGTGATGACCGCCGGCGCGGAGGAGCCTAATGCGCTGGTGACGGTGGACCGCGGCGGCGGCCGCATCACGCCGAACCTGCGTGCCACGCAGATCGAGCTGTATGAGGGCTTGCAGGCGCGCAGCCAGAACAACTGGCCGTCGGTGCGGTTCGACCTCGGTGCGGTTGCCGGCATGGCGTCGCCGCTGCTGTCCGCGGGATTCTACTACAAGACGTTCATGTGGCCGGCCTCGTTCTGGAAGCGGCTCTATGAGCCGGTGATCCGCATCGCGGCCGGTCTCGGGCGCGCGCCGGATCTGCCGGACCCGGATCGCTATCTGCACCGCTATGCCCACTGCGACGTGCTGGTGATCGGCGCCGGACCGGCGGGCATTGCCGCCGCACTGGCGGCATCGGCGCGAGGCGCGCGGGTGATCCTGTGCGACGAGCAGGCCGAACCCGGCGGGTCGTTGCTGGCGGAGCGGGCAGCAACCGTCGACGGCTGGCCGGCGGCGGAATGGCTGGCCCAGGCGCTGGACGCGCTGGCACAGACGGCGACGGTGCTGCCGCGCACCACGGCGTTCGGGTGGTATCCGGACAACCTGATCGGGCTGGCGGAGCGGATCACCGACCACTTGGCCGCGCCCGATCCGGACTTGCCGCGCGAGCGCCTGTGGCAGGTGCGGGCCGCCGAGGTGGTGATCGCCGCCGGCGCCATCGAGCGGCCGCTGGTGTTTCCGCACAATGACCGGCCGGGAGTCATGCTGGTGGGCGCGGCGCGCACCTATCTGCACCGTTACGGCGTACTGGCCGGGCGGCGCGCGGTGGTCGCGGCATCCGACGACAGTGCCTATCGCGCGGCGGTGGACCTGCACGCGGGCGGCCTCGCGGTCGCGGCCATCGTCGATCACCGGCCACCGCACGACAGCGACGCCGTCGCCGCGGCCCGCGAAGCGGGTATCCCGGTGCATCACGGGACGATCGTCACCGGCACGGAAGGACGGCGGCGGGTTCACAGCGTCAAGCTCTCCGGCAGCATGAGCGTGATCCCGTGCGACACGGTGCTGATGTCCGGCGGTTGGACGCCCAGTGTGCACCTGTTCTCGCAATCGCGCGGGCGGGTGCGGTTCGATGCGGCGAGCGGATGCTTTCTGCCGGACACGACTGGCGCGCGCGCCATTTCGGCAGGTGCCTGCGCGGGGACCTTCGGTCTGGCCGCGTGCCTCGCCGAAGGCTACGCGGCCGGCGGCGGCGGACAGCGGATATTCGCTGTCACCGGCGATGGTGGCGTGCATGCGCCATGCGCCGCGCCGCCCATGCCGATGCACCGCAAGGCGTTCGTCGATTTCCAGGCTGATGTCACCGCGAAGGATCTGCGTGTCGCGGTGCAGGAAGGCTTCCACGCAGTCGAGCACGTCAAGCGCTACACCACGACTGGCATGGCAACCGACCAGGGCAAGACATCGAACCTCAACGCGCTGGCGGTGCTGTCGGGGCTGCTGGATCGCCCGATGCCGGCGATCGGCCTGACGACGTTCCGCCCGCCCTACACGCCAGTCACCTTCGGCAGCTTCGCCGGGGCGGTGCGCGGCATGCTGTTCGATCCGGTCCGTCACACGCCAATTGCCGCACCGAATGCGGTGTTCGAAGATGTCGGCACTTGGCGCCGCGCTCGCTACTTTCCGCACGCCAACGAGACGATGCAGCAGGCGGTGGCGCGCGAGTGCCTGGCCGTGCGCAACAGCGTGGGCGTGCTGGATGCAAGCACACTGGGCAAGATCGAAGTGGCCGGCCCCGACGCGGCTGAATTTCTCAGCCGGGTCTACACCGGCGATTTCACCCGCCTCGCGCCGGGGCGCTGCCGCTACGCGCTGCTGCTGGGCGAGGATGGCTTCATCCGCGACGACGGCGTGGTGGCGCGCCTGGCGCAGGACCGTTTTCACGTGACCACGACGACCGGCGGCGCGGCGTCGGTGCTGCATCGCCTGGAAGATTACGCGCAGACCGAATTCCCGGCATTGCAGGTGTGGCTGACCTCCATCACCGAACAATGGGCGGTGATCGCCGTGCAGGGACCGGATGCGCTGCGCGTGCTGACGCCCCTCGCCCGCGGCGCCGATCTTGGCACGATGCCGCACATGGCGGTGCGCGAAATGCTCATCGCCGGCGTGCCCGCTCGGCTGTTCCGCGTCAGCTTCACCGGAGAGGCGGGTTTCGAGATCAATGCGCCCGCCGGCCATGGCCAGGCGGTGTGGGATGCGGTGATGCAGGCCGGCGCGCCGTTCGGCATTACACCCTATGGCACGGAAGCGATGCACGTGCTGCGCGCAGAGAAGGGCTACATCATCGTCGGGCAGGAAACGGACGGCACGGTGACGCCGGCTGATGTCGGCCTGGACTGGACCATCGCACGCAGCAAGCCGGATTTCGTCGGCAAACGCTCATTGGTGCGTCCCGACATGCTGCGCGCGGACCGCTTGCAACTGGTGGGTCTGCTGACGGCCGATCCATCCATCGTGGTGGAGGAAGGCGCGCAGATCGTCGCGCATCGGCAGCCGCCTTCCATCGGCCATGTTAGCTCCGCCTATTGGAGCGCTGCTCTCGGCCGCTCGATCGCGCTGGCTCTGGTCGCCGGCGGACGCGCACGGATCGGGGACACGCTTTTCATCGCGATGCCGGGTGGAATGATCGAGGCCGTGGTGACGCCGCCGGTGTTCTACGACACGGACAGCGCGCGTCTGCGCGACGGTACAGAGACCAGTATCGCCATCCCGGCCGTGCCGCCGCCGCCGGCCGAACCGCCAGCTCCCGACCTTGTCATCCGGCCGTCCAGCGGCCCGGTGCGCATCGCGGAACTGGCGCCGACGCGCCGGCTGAGTGTACGGGCGGGAACCGGCGCGGCCACGGCGATCGGTGCTGCGTTAGGCGTGCTGCTGTCGAGCGTGCCATGCCGCGCGGTGACGGCGCGCGACCGGGCGGCGTTGTGGCTGGGGCCCGATGAGTGGCTGGTGCTGGCGCCGGAGGAAGCCGAACACCTGGTACGTCGGGCGACGGAGGCGGTGGCGGGAATGCCGGCCAGCATCGTCGACGTGTCGCACCGCGCGCAGTCGATCGAGATCGCCGGTCCGCACGCGGCGTGGTGCCTGAATGCGTTCTGTGCGCTCGACCTGGACGTGCGCGCATTTCCGGTCGGCATGTGCACGCGCACGCTGCTCGCCAAGGCAGAGACTGTGCTGTGGCGCATCGGCCAGGAGACGTTCCACATAGAGGTCGCGCGTTCGCTCGCACCCTATGTACGCCTGTGCCTTGACGAAGCCGGGCGGGAGTTCCTCGGCCGCTCCGACACGTGCTAGCGTCGCATGTGGGCCGCAGATAACGAGGAAACGATGGATTTCAAAGGACGAGTCGCACTCATCACCGGCGCCGGGAACGGGATCGGACGCGCGGCGGCGCTGGGCTTTTCGAGCCGGGGCGCCAAGGTGGTGGTGGTCGATCGCGACCAGGCCGCCGGGGAGGCGACCGCCGGCATCCTGCGCCAGCAGGGCGGCGATGCGCTGTTCGTCGCAGCGGACGTTACGAAATCCGCCGATGTGCAGAACTACGTGAAGGCGACGCTCGACAAATACGGTGCGATCGACTGCTTCTACAACAATGCCGGAATCGAAGGCAGCGTAGCGCCGACCGCCAGTTATGACGAGGAGATGTTCGATCGCGTGATGGCGATCAACGTCAAGGGCGTGTTCCTGGGATTGCGCCACGTGCTGCCGGTGATGATCAAGCAGGG
>DATNEJ010000427.1:0-4284 GCA_035606775.1 Acetobacteraceae bacterium
TGGTTGACGGTCAGTTGGCGTATCGTCACCTGCATGAGATTCGGCGACGACGGGGCATGTGATGACGTCTTCCAGCACCTTTCTTCTCTCACTTCTCATGTTTGCGACCGGCGTCGGTATTCCCATCATGGCCGCGTGGAATTCCCGGCTTGGTGCCGAGCTGGGGAGCCCCTGGGCTGCTGCCTTCATCCTCTTTGTGCTAGGCGCCATCATATGCGGTATCGCCATGGTTGCGCTCGGCCTTCCCAAGCGTGGCTGGTTTGGTGCAACGCCGCTCTATTACGCGGGCGGACTAGTGGTCTCCTTTTACATTCTGTCGATAACCTGGACAGCGCCTCGTATCGGAGTGGCGAACGCGGTATTTTTCGTGTTGCTTGGGCAGATCCTGACGGCCGCGTTGGTCGATCAGTTCGGCCTATTTGGAGCCCTGAAGTCTTCCCTCACCCCGAAACGGACCATCGGCGTTGTCGCCATGCTGATAGGCACTTATCTCGCTCGGCGCATCGGTTGATGACGACCGGTTCATGATCAATAGAATACGCGCCACACGTCTGGGCGCCCCGGCTTCCGGGATTGCTCTGCAGCTTGCAGAAATCGCAGCTCTGATCGGTGACCCTTCAAGGGCTCACATGTTGTCTGTCCTCATGGACGGGCGGGCCCTCACATCGCTCGAGCTGAGTATTGCAGCAGGTGTAACTCCGCAAACCGCAAGCTCGCATTTGGCCAAGCTGTGCGGCTCCCGTCTCCTCACGGTCGAAAGAAAGGGCCGCCGTCGCTATTACCGACTGGCCTCAGCAGCCGTAGCGCGCACGCTCGAATCCGTCATGACCCTTACCGCAGCCTCACCGCAATACCTGCAGCCCACGCCTGGGCTCGATGATGAGCTCAGGGCCGCGCGCAGTTGTTACGATCACCTGGCAGGTCAGCTCGGCGTTGCAATCACAGATTCCTTCGTCGGCCGCGGCTACATTCTGTTCGAGGACGATGTGGGTGATGTGACCGATAGCGGCCATGAATTTTTCATGCGGCTCGGCCTGGACCTGAAGGCCAACAGCAGACGCCCCGTTTGCATCCCATGCCTGGACTGGAGCGAAAGACGACTGCACGTGGCAGGCCGCGTGGGGGCCCAGATCGCAAGGTTATGTTTCGAGCGTGAATGGCTGGCCAGAAGGCGCGGCACGCGCTCTCTGAGCGTAACGGATACCGGTAGGAATATGCTGCCGCGCGCCTTCAGCATAGAGCTGCCGGCTGGAGCTTCCCGTCACAAGCTCGAGGATCGCGGTGTTGCCCGGCGGTAGAACCGGTGAATTCGCCTTCTCCCCCGCACTTAAGAGCCCGTCCTCGTCGAAATAGGCAACGGTGCTCTCGGGCGGCCCAAGTCAGCACCTCCGGATCGGTGGACCCGCGATCCCCGTCCGCTCCAGCAATTTTATTCTATAGCCGGGTCGCTCGAGTCGGGTGGCTCGCGGGACGACGTCAACCGGCTCGGCACCTGGCTCGGTGCCATGTCGCAGTCGAATGGCGACCGACCCGCGGCCGAAGAACCACCGGCGAGTGACCGGTCAACAGCTGAGCGCTTTGGCCGCCGCGTAGCGCTGATCGCGCGCCGGTTCAAGGACGGCACGCCTTACGAGGTGGAACGGCGGGCGGGGAGATAAGTCGGCTTTGGCGTCGTTCCAGCTCAGTACGTTCAATGGCACAAGTGTGATGGTCCAAAGAGGTCTCGAGGACCGACATGCTCTTAACTCGAACCTATCTGAAAATCGCAGAGCCAACTCTGCGCGAGTAAATTCGGTGTGTATCGGCGCCTCAACCCGACCTTCAAGGTCGAAGGCATCGTTGTAGTGTTGCATCCGTTGGAGATGGTGTCGGTCGCCAATGAGTACTTGGGCCCGCGACCCAAGGTCAATTACCGGCATTTTCAGCGGCCGCCTGCTAGCTCAGGCGGCAGACAGGCCGACGCGCTGAACCATATGCGCTTGGCGGCGTGGTCGTAGACCAGACGCCGATCCCGCATCAGGTCGGTTCCAAGGATCATCACTCGCTCGCCGACCCCGGCGGAGTGGAACGCGGCCAGGTCCATGACCCGTGCGGTGACGTTCGTCATGGCGACGCCAGCGAAGCGGACCTCGCCGACCGGTCCGACCCGTGAGGAGGCGGCCTTGGAATTGGCGCCGAAGATAGGGTCGGCGTCGCGGAACGCCGGACCGGCGGGGTCAATCCTGGCGGCCCTGGCGAAGGCCGGGCTGATGCGGCTGTCGCGCGAACCGGTGTCCAGGAACGCGATCCCACGCACGCCATTGATCTCCACCGGGAGGGTGAGCAGCGTGCCGTCGCGGATGGTCCCGCCCCTGATCGCCGTGGCCCCCGGCGCCAGCAGGCGCTTGAGGTCGGTCGGCTTGGGGTCCAGGGAGACGGTTCGGCACGGGAAATCGAACACCGCCAGCGCGCCGTCCATCAGGTCGTTGCCGACGACGCCCGCCTCTTCGCCGGTATCGTGCCGGTTGGGCAGGCCGTATGCGAAGGCGTTGCGCAGCGTACGCCCGTCGAGCGAGACGCTCTGCAAGCGATAGGTCGGTGTGGACGTGGTTCCGGTCTGGCCGCTCAGGTCTTCTGACTTTCCGGAGGTGAGCTTCAGTTTCGTCGCGAACCAGGCATAGATCGCGCTCTCGTCTGCGCCGGTATCCAGGATGAAGGGATACGGCCCGGTAGCGTTGACATAGGTCGGCACGACCAAGTGGTTATCCTTCGCCAGCGAGAGGGGAACCTCCCCGCGCGCCAGGTCAGGCGTCGCGCCAAGGGCCGCCACGGCGGCGAACAGGCCGAAGACAGTGGTACGCATGAGAGAGCCGAGTCTCCAGGCCTTCAGCCCCCGCATTTGGGGCCCCGCCAGCTCCTCACCGTGTTCCCGTAAAGCCTTCTCGGACCGGGCGATACCAGTATCTGGTGCGGCTAGACCATAAGGGGCGGATGGAATGAACCAGTCAGCCTTTTGACTCTCGAGTAAAGCCCGCACCTTCGTGAACCATTCAGAAAGCTCTTTGCTCACACATGAAACAAGAACTAGAGCGCGCATAAAATCCGGTGATGCTCCTTTTGAACAGCCCTTTGATGGCGCAACATGCGACCCTGGATTTTCAGGGCATTGTAGGCGTGTTGGTAGCAAATTCCCAATCGTCGTGCGATCTCAGCAGCAAATGCTTCTCAGCATTCGGATTCGCCCCGTCCTGCCGCGATCGTGCAAGTTGCGATAGCCGTCTAATTGGATCAAAGTACCTCACTGCGCTGGCTCGCCTTCGGCAACGAGTACCCCGCGCAACACGAAGATGAAAATCATTTTGGGAGTGGCCATACGCCTCCCGGGATCGCCTCACCCGCCGTCCACCGGATAACGAAAAAACCTCATGACTATTCGCTCCTGGCTACCGTGGTCGTTGTTGGCGCTGCAACTCGTGTTCATCCCCCTGCTGCAGGCACAGCCGCTCAATCCATCGGTGTATTCCGCGCTGAGCTGGCGGCTGATCGGTCCGTTTCGCGGCGGCCGCGTGACGGCCGTGACCGGAGTGCCCGGGCAGCCGAACCATTTCTATTGCGGGTCGGTAGGCGGCGGGGTCTGGGAAAGCCGGAACGCGGGGCGTACTTGGGATCCGATCTTCGACAAGGAGCCGGTGGCCTCGATCGGCGCGATCGCCATAGCGCCTTCGGACCCAAACGTGATCTACGTGGGTTCGGGGGAAGCCGACATCCGCTCGAGCTTCAGCACCGGCAACGGCATGTACAAGTCCACGGACGCCGGCAAGACCTGGACGCACATTGGGCTCGAGGACACGTTCCAGATCGGCTCGGTGCTGGTGGACCCGAAGAATGCGGACGTCGTCTACGTCGCGGCGCTCGGCCACGGCTACGCGGCGAATCCCGAGCGCGGTGTGTTCAAGAGCACGGACGGGGGCCGGAGCTGGAAGAAGGTGTTGTACAGGAATGCCGACACCGGCGCGGTCGCGTTGGCATTCGGAGGCGACTCGAGGACGATCTTCGCGGCCCTGTGGCAGACGCGGCGGCCGCCGTGGAGCGTCTATCCGCCATCCGACGGCCCGGGCAGCGGCCTGTACGAATCGACCGACGGCGGCGAGAGCTGGAAGGCGGTGACCGGGCACGGCTTTCCCAGTGCCGGCCTGGGCCGCATCGGGCTCGCCGTGGCCCCGAGCAACCGGCAGATCGTCTACGCCAACGTGTCCGCCAGACAGGGAGAAGGCGGCCTGTATCGCTCCGACGATGGCGGCAGCA
>DATNEJ010000429.1:0-30839 GCA_035606775.1 Acetobacteraceae bacterium
GGCCATGCCACGCGTTCGATCGAAGACTGCCTGACCGAGGGCGCAAAAGACACGACCATTCGCACGGCGCTTCTCGATGCACGTCATCTGACCGGCGATACGGACCTGTTCGCCGACTTTCATCGCCGGTTCCGCGCGGCCTGCAAGGACGCTGGTGCTGCCGAATACATCGCTGCGAAACAGGCAGAGCGGTCGGTCCGGCATCGCCGTTATGGCGACAGCCCGTTCGTCGTCGAACCGAACGTGAAGGAAGGCCGTGGAGGCCTGCGTGATCTGCAAACCCTCTACTGGATTGCGCGCTACGTCTTCGACACGCAGACCATGGGTGAACTCGCCGATCTGGGCGGTATTCTGACACAACAGGAAGCGCGGCATGGCCGGCGCGCCTGGGAGTTTCTTTGGACTGTCCGCTTCCATTTACACTATGTGGCAGGACGGGCAGAAGAACGCCTTACATTCGATCTGCAGCCTGTGGTCGGCGCCCGCATGGGCTACACGAGGCACGGCCGTCAGGATGGGGTGGAGCGCTTCATGCGCCACTACTTCCTGACCGCGCGCGAGATCGCGCGCCTGACGCGCATATTGGAACCTGCCATCCTGCGTTCCGCGCTCGGCCCGCCGGCGATCGAGCCGGAGACAGATAAAGCCTTGCTGGCGGCCGGATTCGTGCTGGCAGAGGGCAAATTGCTGCCGGTCAGCGGCCGCGATTTCGATAACGAGCCGATCCAGATGCTGCGCATCCTGCAGGTTGCCCGCGACCGTGGCCTGGAACTGCATCCGCTGGCATTACGCTCATTCATCCAGAACGAGCGACGTGCCATTGCGCTGCGCGGTGATCCGAAAGCCGCGGCGATTTTCATGGATCTCCTGTGCGGAAAGGAGCCGGACCGGCATCGCCTCGGGCCTCCACACTCCGGCTCGCAGCACGGAGCGGCGCAGAACCCCGATGGTGCTCACTGGCTCGCCATCCTGAACGAGACCGGCTTCGTCGGCCGCTTCCTGCCGGATTGGGCGCGGATCGTCGGCCAGATGCAGTTCGACACCTATCATATCTTCACCGTCGATGAGCATACGATCGAGGCGGTGCGGATACTCAACGGGCTGGAGCGCGGCGAACTGGCTGAAATTGCGCCGATCGCGTCAGGGCTGACTGACCATGTGCAGTCGCGGCGCGCGCTCTATCTTGCCATGCTGCTGCACGATATCGCCAAAGGACGTGGCGGAGATCATTCCGTGCTGGGCGCAGAGGTGGCGCTGCAGGTCGGCCCGACACTGGGGCTTTCGGCCGAGGAGACCGAGACTGTCTCGTGGCTCGTGCTGCATCACCTGCTTCTGAGCCAGACAGCATTCAAGCGTGACATCGACGATCCCAAGACCATCCTGGATCTGGCTGATACAATCCAGTCACCCGAACGGCTGCGCCTGCTGCTGATCCTGACGGTGGCCGATATGCGCGCGGTGTCCGCCAAAGTCTGGAACGGCTGGAAGGCGACATTGTTGCGCGAATTGTATTCTCGCGTGGCCGAGGTCCTGGCGGGCGGGCTCGCAACAACCGAGCGTGACGTGCGTGTTCAGCGTGCCAAGCAGGCTGCGGCGGCGCTGCTGTCGGATTGGCCGGCGGAGGATATGGAACATTTCACGGCTTCGGGTTACCCGGGCTACTGGCTCTCCTTCGATCCCGAGACTCATGCGCGCCACGCCCGCCTCATGCGCGACGCGGAACAACGAAATGCGCCGCTGACTGTCGATACCCAACCGTTGCCGGCACGTGCCGTGACAGAGGTAACCGTCTACTGCGCCGATCATGCCGGCTTGTTCAGCAAGATCTCTGGGGCGCTTGCCGTGGCTGGCGCGTCCATTGTTGATGCGCGCATTCATACCATGACCAACGGCATGGCGCTCGATACGTTCTGGATTCAGGACGCTGCCGGCGGGACGTTTGACGCGCCGCACCGGCTCGCGCGCCTTTCCGTGCTGATCGAACAGGCTTTGTCCGGGCGCATCCGCCTGGCAAGCGAGATACGCAAACTCTCGAAGGTTGTACTCGGTCGGCGCATGCAGGCCATTCATGCCCCGTCCCGTGTAGTCATCGACAACCATGCCTCGAACACCCACACGGTGCTTGAGGTGAATGGGCGGGACCGACCCGGATTGCTGCACGATGTGACGGCCGCGATCAGCGATCAGGGGCTTCAGATCGCGTCGGCTCATGTGACGACCTACGGCGTCCGCGCCGTGGACGTGTTCTACGTAAAGGACGTCTTCGGCCTGAAGGTCGAGAATGAGCGTAAGCTGGCACAATTGCGGGAAGCGCTGTTGAAGGCGCTTGCCAACACCGATGAAGCCACCCCGGTGCAGCCGGTGCCAGCGGCCACCCGCAAGCGCCGCCGGATTGCCGCTGCCGGCTGAGCCGGCGCGCCCGGACATGTGAGGTCTGCAACACTGGCTGCCGAGTGGCGCTCGCCAGGGATGCGTCGCGTCATTCGTCGATGGCTGACGAGTTGGGAGTGGAACTGCCGACCCGGCCCGTCACGCTCATCGGCCGCTGTTGTGTCGCCGTCAGGGTTGATCGACGGGCGCGGCGTCGGCTGGCGTCGCGACAGTACCCATGGCCAAAGCCGCTTGGCACGCCGTGTCGGAGACGAGCATACCGCCGGCTGCTTCGGCCGCGTTGGCGGCCTTCACGGCATCCGGGTCTTTCGTGCTCGCTGCCTGAATCACCTTGCCGCTGGTATCGGCGATGCACACCAGGCCGGATACCAGGGCATGGGCATTGGCCATCCGCTGGGTGGCAGTCTGTCCCGCGCATCCGGTCAACCCGGCGGTGCCGGCGACCAGGGCAGCCAATACAAGCGCTTTTGTCGCGATGGGCGTTGCAGCAGGAGCCTGCGGCGATGGCTGCGGTTCCGGATCAGAGTCACGCCAGGCGGTAACGGCGGCGGCAATGTCGGCTGTCGCCGCCTGTGCGGCACTCGCCAAGGGTTTGTTTTCCGGCCACAGCAATCCGATAGCGCCGCCGGCGAGTAGAGGCAGAGCAGCCTGCCAGGACATGGAGCCGGAGGCGATCGCGAGAAGGGTGGGGCCTAGCACCATGGCGCCATGGGCAGTGGTGACCTGGCCGAGCCACTGCCGGATGGGTAGATTCATGAAATGTTCTCCAAAATAAAGACAGGTCTTCGAAATCACGCTTGCCGGCCCATGGCATCTCGGGGAGCCGGGGTTTGAAATGTCTTGGAGAAAATATACCCATAACAATGATCGCGTCAAGGAAATAATACCGAAGGCAGTTTTGGAAGCCAGGTGACAGTGCACTGGAGCCACAAGCTCCGTCACAATCAGCCGATTGGTTCAGGATCACACGGTGTTCTGACTCGACGCGAGACCACTTCGCTGGCTGAACGATCGACCTGGGACCGAGCCCGCAAGCGGGCGGGAGTAATGCGTGACCGTTCGTTCGTCGTTGCTCGGCCTGATGATGCCGATATTGATTTTCGTTGCGATATCGATGCCGGCGAATGCAGCGCGCCCCCCGGCATTTGCTGCGGTTCGTCCACCGACGTCTACAGTGGGGCACGTACCCGCGCGGGCCGCAGGACATGAGCGAATAGCGCCGGCAGCTCAATCGCAGGCAGCAGGTGCGGCGCATCGGCCGATTGCGCGGGCGCTCGTGCCGCCTGTGAATCCCGCCTGTGTTTCTTCCCCATTCGGCCCGCGTGCCCTGGCGAACCTGCCTCAAGCCGGTACCTTTCACTACGGCATCGATCTACCCGCATTCGAAGGTGCGCCGGTCTATGCAATTGCTGCGGGACAGGTAATCCGCATTCAGCGCAAAGGGCCTGGCGGCTTAGAGCTGTTGATACAGCACGATGGGTTCGTCGGCGTGTATAGCCATCTTGGGATGGTCACACCCGCCATCGCTGAGGGACAAAGGGCGATCCTTGCCGGACAGAAGATCGGCGTGGTTGGCCATACCGGTTTGATGCTTGGCTTTCACCTGTATTTCGGAATGATTGTTGACGGCCGCCCGATCGACCCAACCCCCTATCTGGGGGTTCACCCATGCAGCGGGCACACGGCAGCGCGTGTCGGACCTGCCGACGGGAAATTACCTCCGTCAAGAGCCTATGCGGGACGCTGACTGTCGCGGCTCGACAGCAGACGCATGCGGGCCCTCGCCGCGAAGATGTGACGGGTACAGACGCCCGTGATGTCTTGTTCCTCAATCCTGATCGGACGCTTTATTTTGCTGCACTACACTGCGTATCGAGGCGTGCCACGGTTCTTCGGAAAAACGCCTCGGCCTCGAATCGCGCCTCGTCTGAGAGACGCGTCGCCGCCTTATCGATCATCGTGCCGGCGCAGTCGAATTCGTGGTCCATGAACGCGGCGATCGGTCCAGCAAGAGGTGCAGTCCCCAGTTCACGGGATACGGCTTTCCTCGCCATAAGTTCCTCGGTGAGGTCGACAACATCCCTTGGAGGATCACATTCCTGCATCAACGTCGGCAGATGCATGGGCGGAATCGCTGTCGCGGGATGAAATCGCAACCATCGCAAGACCGCTGCGGGGCGCAGCACATAGAAGATCTTCTTCAGCGGTACGGCCATGCCATCGCCGAAGTATGCTCGCCTCTGACGCTCACCCAGATGGAGATAATGGCGCCCGATAAAGTCACGATTGGCAAACCTTTCAAAAAACGCGAGAAACTCTCGCTGGAACTGTGCATCGCCACAATAGATCATGGGTGACCTCAGCCATTCGATGATGACCGCATTACCCTTGAGCAACAGCTTGATAGCCTTTCCGAGTTCCCAGCCATTCACATCCAGATCGCCATCCGGCGGAACCTCAATGACATCGCGCCTCGGCCAGAGAGATACGTAGTTGCTGATTGGTCGAACGAAAACGAAGCGGCAATCATAGTCGCTATCTGGCGAAGGAAATCCCCAGGCGCGACTGCCGCTTTCGATTGCCCAGGGGATGGAAACCTGATGCTGATCGCGAATGGCCGCCAAGGTATTTCGGATATCAGCCTGAGCCCCGGAGAGGGAATTCGTGGAAAGGTTGCGTACGCACATTCCGGGTACACCGCACTGTCATCAGCATCCTCGAGAGGGATCGACGCCGTGCTCCGCAAGCCCGAACCGCCATTCGTCCGGACTGGCGAGGGGGCACGAGCGATCACCTTCCGCGCTATGCGCGCTGGACTAGCTACTATATGATGCATATTGCTAACAGATTAAACGCTCGGCGACCCAGCCGGACACTGCCCAAGTGGCGGAGAGAGTGGGATTCGAACCCACGGTACGCTTGCACGTACACACGCTTTCCAAGCGTGCGCCTTAAGCCGCTCGGCCATCTCTCCCGCGCCTGGGACCGCTCCATAGCAGTCCGGGATACCGCAGAAAACCCCGTTCACGCATCCATCTTCAACGCCGCCAGGAACGCGGACTGGGGAATTTCCACCTTACCGAACTGCCGCATCCGCTTCTTGCCCTCTTTCTGCTTCTCCAGCAGTTTCCGCTTCCGGGTAATATCCCCGCCATAGCACTTCGCCGTCACGTCCTTGGACAGTGCGCCAATCGTCTCACGCGCGATCACCCGGCTGCCGATTGCTGCCTGGATCGCAATCTTGAACAACTGTCGCGGGATCAGGTCCTTCAGGCGGGCGCAGATCGCCCTTCCCCGGTTCTCCGCCGCCGAGCGGTGGGCGATGAACGACAACGCATCGACCGGATCGCCATTGACGAGGATCGAGATGCGGACCAGATCGCTCTCCACATAATCGTCCATCTGGTAGTCGAAGCTGGCATACCCGCGAGACACCGATTTCAGTCGGTCGTAGAAATCGAACACGACCTCGTTCAGCGGCAGCCGATAGACGGCCATCGCCCGGTTGCCGACATAGGTCAAATCCACCTGCACGCCGCGCCGTTCGGTGCACAGGCTCAGGACGCTACCCAGGTATTCGTCCGGCACCATGATCGTCGCCTTGATCCAAGGCTCTTCGATCCTGGCGATCACCGACCCATCCGGCATGTCAACGGGGTTATGCAGTTCCTGCATCTGTCCGTTGGTGCGGAGCACCCGGTAGACCACCGAGGGCGCGGTTGCGATCAGTTCCAGATCGAATTCGCGTGCCAGGCGCTCCTGGATGATCTCCAGGTGCAGCAGGCCAAGGAAACCACACCGGAAACCGAATCCCAGCGCCGCGGATGTCTCCGGCTCGTAGTGGAAGCTGGCGTCATTCAGCCGCAGCTTGGCCAGGCTGTCGCGCAGTTTCTCGAAGTCGTCCGCATCGACCGGGTAGAGCCCGCACCACACCACGGGAATTGATGGTTTGAATCCCGGAAGCGGTTCGATTGCCGGATTGCGGTCGTCGGTGATCGTGTCGCCGACATTGCAATCCGCCACGGTCTTGATGGCGGCGGTGATGTAGCCGATCTCGCCAGGACCAAGATCATCCACCGGCACCATCTTCGGCGAGAACACGCCGACCTGTTCGACACCATGTACCGCGCCGGTCGACATCATGCGGATGCGCTGCCCGCGCTTCAGCCGCCCATCGCGCACCCGCACCAGGATCACCACGCCCAGATACTGGTCGTACCAGCTATCGACCAGTAGCGCTTTCAAAGGGGCACGCCCATCGCCTCGCGGCGGGGGCAGGCGGGTCACCAGTGCCTCCAGCACGCCCTCGATATTCAGGCCGGTCTTGGCGCTGATCTCCACCGCGTCGGAGGCGTCCAGGCCGATCACGTCCTCTATCTGCTGTTTCACCCGCTCCGGTTCCGCCGCCGGAAGGTCGATCTTGTTCAGCACCGGCACGATCTCGTGGTTCGCCTCGATCGCCTGATAAACATTGGCGAGCGTCTGCGCCTCCACCCCCTGGCTGGCATCGACGACCAGCAGGGACCCTTCGCACGCCGCCAGGCTGCGGCTCACCTCGTACGCGAAGTCCACGTGGCCCGGCGTGTCCATCAGGTTCAATTCGTAGACCTGTCCGTTCTTCGCCTTATAGGTCAGCCGGACCGTCTGGGCCTTGATGGTGATGCCGCGCTCCCGTTCCAGCTCCATGCTGTCCAGGACCTGATTGGTCATTTCCCGGTCGGAGAGCGCGCCTGTCGTCTGGATCAGGCGATCGGCCAGGGTGGATTTCCCGTGGTCGATATGCGCGATAATCGAGAAGTTGCGGATATGGTCGATCGGGGTGTCGGTCATGTGCCTGCACTGCGGGAAGGGCGAAAGCCGCCCTCTGTTGCGCCGCACACATAGAGACTCCGCCCGCCGGTGTCATCCGTCCCGGCTGAGCCGTGCTCGCGCCTACCCTGGATAATTCCTCCGGTAGGCTTCGAGCAACGCGTCCTCCAGGCGGCTTCCGTCCCGGTAGGGTGAAAGACCGTCCGGCACGGCCAGCCCGGGCAACTGCCGCGGGCAGGGTTCGGGCGCGCCGAGCACCTGGCGTATTGGCAGGCGTGCTGCCCAGACCGGCAACGCGTAATCCTCCTCGTCATCGCTGACGTGGGTGTCGCGAATTTTGCCGGAGGCCTCCTCCATCTCCATCACGATGAAGCTGGTCGCCTTGATCTCCTTGGCGGTGGGCCGGCGAATCTCCCGGGATCGGCCCGGAAAGAACCGGTCTACAAATCCATCCATCGCGCGGCGCTTTTCCGACGGATCTTCTACCAGGTGCGCCCGGCCGAATGCCATGACGGAACGATAGTTTACTGAGTGATGGAAGCCGCTGCGTGCCAGCACGATGGCGTCGAGGTGCGTGACCGTCACACAGACCGGCACACCGGGCGACTGAAAGCGGATCATCCGGCTGGCTGCCGAACCGTGCCAGTACAGCAGGTCGCCCTCTCGCCAGAAGCCGGTCGGCGTGCAGAACGGCTGTCCGTCGATAATGTACGCGATATGGGCGACCATCGCCGCGTCCAGGATGTCGTAGACCGTTGCCTTGTCATACCGGCCGCGCTGTGGCCGCCGCTTCACTCTGTTGCGGCTGCTGACGGAAAATTCTGCCTGACTCGTTTCAATGTCGGCCATATGCTGACGCGGCTCCCGTGTGGCAGTCACACTGTGCCGACGCGTCGGTTGTCGGCCCGAGGGCCAATTCCGTCGCAGTTGGCCGCTCCAATCGCCAGCCGGCGTCAGACGGGATCGCGCAGTGCAGGCGGCCGAAATCGCGCCGCAAATGAGGTTGCACGTCTTCTCAGATCGCCGATCTGCCGCACGCTTGACAGCCGCCGGTCGAGGAAGGCCAGGGTCGCCGTGTCGTCTTCCCCGGCATCGCGGAGCCAGTAAAGTACAGTGGCGCCATAAACCGCTGTCAGGATTGCACGCTTCGTGTACCAACTGAAATCGGCCGAACGGTCGCCCGCAGCGTGCCAGATTGCCTCGACCGTCCTCGCAGAACACCGTGCCGCCAGCCTTCCATTCTGGGGAAGCGCAAGGACGGATATGGCTCGGCGGATTGCCTCCTTGTCGGGTCGGCTGTGACTTAACCGCAGCGCGATCACAGCGCGGACGCGTCGCCCCAGCCCTGTTTCCGCGAGATCGGCTGCTTCGGTCTCCATTCTCCGGTCCGCAAGATCGCAGAAAGCCTCGATCATATCGGTGGCGCCGCCAGGGAACAGCAGGTCCGCTTCGTCGTCGGGCAGGCCCGCATCCGCTAACCCGTGCCGTAGGGCCCGCCTGGTCCAGCCATCGAACGGCACATGCGGCAGCATCGCCTTGATGGCGGCGTCGCGTTCCGCTCCCCGCTCGGGCGGTGAGATCATGTGGGTGGCTCCTCCTTGGCCCGGGCGGCTGCCCGGTCCAACTCCTCGGTGAAGCCAAACAACCGAAAATCCGTCATCCGCATCGTATACAGAACGCCGTCCAGATGATCGTTTTCGTGTTGAACGATACGGGCGTGGAAACCGGTCGCCTCGCGTTCAGTGACGATGCCATCGCAATCCATCCCCCGATATCGGATACGCTCGGCGCGGGGCACGGCGGCACGCAGATGGGGTATGGAGAGGCAACCTTCCCATCCAAGCACGCGGCCATCACCCATCAAATCCACCTCAGGGTTGATCAAAACCGTATTGCTGAGGGGCATGTCGTCAGCATCGGCTCCCGTGCGTCCACCGGGAACCCGGAACACAAAAAGTCGCAGCGGCACATAGACCTGCGGCGCCGCCAGTCCGACCCCGGGCGCATCCTCCATGGTCTCCATCATGTCGGCGACGAGTCGGCGGATCTCCGGAGCGCCAGGGTCCGCGACCGGATCACAGCGCTGCAGCAACACCGGGTGGCCCATACGGGCGATTTTCAGAATGGCCATGCGGTTCCGAGCCTACCGGGCGATACTTGCAAATGAAATGGGGTTGGTAAGGGGCTTCGCCCATGTTATAGGCGATTCTCCCGTGCGGGCAGCCCGGCGGCGGGGCGATTGTTCGCGTTCCCGATCGGCGGGAACCATCTGGAAAGGAGCAGGCGGCCAAGTGCAAGTCCTCGTGCGTGACAACAACGTCGACCAGGCGCTCAAGAAGAAGATGCAGCGGGAAGGGATCTTCCGTGAAATGAAGCTGCGCCGCCACTATGAAAAGCCATCGGAGCGGCGAGCCCGCGAAGCGGCGGAAGCCGTTCGCCGTGCCCGTAAGCTGGAGCGCAAGCGGCTGGAGCGTGAAGGCTTCTAATAACAGCCCAGCCGAACCGTAGACATTGCCGCATGACATTCGCTGCTGCGTGGTACGTGGACAGCGACATGGATCCTTGACGTCTACCAATAGGCCAGGAAATGGGTGTAGGCTGCAAATTGGATTGATCGCAACCAATACTTGGCCATGCTTTCCCCGGACCAAACACGCCAACACTCCGTCTTTGAGCGGCTCCGCCAAGGGATATTGGCGGGAACCCTGACCTCTGGCGCCCGCCTGCCCCCAACGCGGGCTCTGGCAGTGGAACTTGGAGTGGCGCGCCAGACTGTCGTGCTAGCCTACGAACGCTTGGCGGCGGAAGGCTATGTTCGGGCGCGGACCGGCAGTGGCACTTACGTTGCGGCCGACTTGCCGGATGCCGCACCGTCCCCGTCCCCGCCCCCCCAGACCGCAGCCAGTGCCTTGTCCAAACGGGGCACAATACTGGCATCGGTGCCGGCGACCGCGGCTACCCGGGGGTCGGATATGGGTATGCTGCTGGCCGGCGGGCTTCCTGCGTCGGATTTATTTCCATCCCAGGCATGGGCGAGATGCGGTGCACGCGTTCTGAAGCCGCTGTCGAACGAGCTTGCTCTGTATCCACCGCCGCAAGGTCTTCAGTCCTTGCGGGAGCAGATTGCCGCCCATTTGGCGGCGACTCGCGGGCTGGTGGCTGATCCCAGTTGCATCGTCGTGACCGCCGGAACCCAACAGGCATTGCGGATTGCAGCTGACCTGCTGCTGGACCCAGGGGACTCGGTGTGGGTCGAAGATCCGGGTTACATTGCCGGTCGCGGTGCTTTGATCGCGGCGGCGGCGGAGCCGATTGCCGTTACCAGCGACACGGAAGGCCTCGACGTTGCCGCCGGCATTCGCCTTGCCCCCGCTGCCCGGCTTGCACTCGTCGCTCCGTCGCACGCTACGCCCCTTGGCGGCGCTTTGCCGATCGGCCGACGCCTCGCGTTGCTGGAATGGGCGGCGCAGGCGAACGCCTGGATTCTGGAAGACGATTGCGATTCCGAATTCCGCTGGGAGGGCCGGCCTCTCCCGCCGCTGGCCACCTTGGACAAGGCCGGTCGCGTTATCTACTGCGGGACGTTCAGCAAGACCCTGGCCCCGGCGCTTCGGCTCGGTTTCGCGGTTGTACCGCCGCCTTTGGTGCCAGCCTTCGTCCGTTTACGCACGCTGATGGATCGCGGCAGCGACGCTTTGAGCCAGGCGACATTGGCTGAGTTCATGCGACAGGGGCTGCTCGCCCCCCACATCAGGCGCGTGCGCACCGAGTATGCCCGCCGGCGTTCGGCACTGCTGGCCGCGATGGCGCGGTACGTCACCAGCGTCGTCCCGCTGCCGGCGTCCGGAGGCCTGCACATGGTGGCACGCCTGCCGGATGGGTTCGATGAAGCGGCAGCGGTGGCGGCCTGCCGGACGCGTGGGTTGGCTGTAGCGCCGCTGCGCGCCTACTACGCCGGCCCCCCACGCATGGACGGGCTTGTGATGGGATTTGCGGGGACACCCGCCGCGCTGGCTACCGACACAGCCAAACGCCTGGAAGCTGCCATCCACGCCGCTGGATAGCGAATCCCCACCGTTGGAACCATGATCACGTCGGGTTGGGCTTGAGCGTGATCGGCGCAGGCTGGATTGCCGAAGACCTGAATCACGCGATCAGACAAAGCATGGAGCCTGGTCGCTGCTTTTATCGGCGCCGAACGGGCTTAAGACCCGCCAATGAAACTTTGCACGAGACTGCCGGCAGTCAGCCGCCATCCATCTACCAGCACGAAGAAGATCAATTTGAAGGGCAGGGACACCGTGCTCGGAGGCAGCATCATCATGCCCAAGCTCATCAGCACGCTTGCCACCACCATGTCGATCACGAGGAACGGCAGGAATAGCAGGAAGCCCATCTCGAACGCGCGGCGCAGTTCGCCCACCATGAAGGCCGGCACGACTGCGCGCCACGACGCCTGGCTGGGGTCAGGCGGCACCGGTAAATGGCCAAGGTCGAGAAAGAACCGCAAGTCGGACGGCCGTAAGGTTTTCACCATGAAATCGTGAAATGGCGCGGCTGCTGCCCGAAATCCGTCGAGTTCACCGATCCGTCCCGCGATCATTGGTTGCAATCCCGATGTCCAGGATTGCTCGAATACGGGCTGCATCACGAACATGGTCAGAAACAAGGCCAAGCCGATCAGCACCATGTTCGGCGGTGTGCCCTGGGTGCTGAGGGCACTGCGCAGCAGCGATAAAACGATCACGATTCGGGTGAAGGCCGTGATGGTCACCAAGAGGCTGGGCGCCAGCGACAACACGGTAACCAGGGCCGTGAGCTGGACCAGGCGCCCTGTTGCCCCGGCCTGCCCTGCCGCTCCGAGATCTATGCTGATTGACTGCGCGTGACCGATCGCCGGGGTCAACAGCAGGAGGAGGACGACCACCAGCTGCTTCATATCGTATCGCCATCCGGTATCCAGCCGACCACCAGATCCTGCGCGCCGCCAGTCAGCAACAAGACACGTCGGCTGCCGCAGTGGATCAGATGCAGCCGGCGCCGGGGATCCAGCGCAACGGTTTCCTGCACAAGAAATGCCTGTCCTCCTTTGGCACGAGGCGTCGAGCTTCCGATGCGGATAAGGCGGCCGGCGGCCACGATAAGAAGCAGCACGACAGCCAGCGCCGCGCCGGCGCTGAGCAACGATTCTGCCGCGCCGGTCAAGACCTCTCCGGAAGGGTTCGCGTGGTGTCTGTCTGAGAGTCAGCCAGCCAATTCACCACACTCGACAGGTTGGGTTCATCAGGCCGCATTGGGTGCGTCAACGCGCGTATCGGCTTCGAAGTCCCAGAGCAAATCAGCCCCGCTGTGCTCTCAAAGGCTATCAGAGAGATTTGCCTGGCGAGTGACAGAAGATCGCGCACTTTTGGCACGGCATCGCTGCCTTCCACCGGGAATGAGCAGGCAGAAATTCGTGCTGCCCCAGCAAGGTCAATCCGCATGCGCGCAGTGAAGCACCATTGTATGAACGAATGATTTCCAGGTGGGTTAACGTTTGATTCAGACAAATCGCGCATGCTGGCGACATGGACCCGACCCGAATCGGATTGTTCACACTGGCGGAGCAGCGCCTTGCTTGGGCCGAGCAGCGCCAGGCGTTGTTGGCGGAGAATATCGCCAACGCCAGCACGCCAGCCTATCAGCCAAAGGATTTGCAGCCTTTTGCGCAAACCCTTTCACGATTCGCCATGGAAGAACCTGAGCGGACCCAGCCGAACCATTTGCGTGGGACCGAAGGGGGTGCCCTACAGCCAGTCCAAGAAAGCAGGCCTGCGGCAAAGTCGCCGGATGGTAACTCGGTGGCGCTCGACAGGCAGTTGTCGAAGGTGGCCGACACGGAAACCACACAAGCACTCGTTACATCGATCTACAAGGCGTACGTAGGCATGTTCGGCATGGCATTGGGGAAATCGTAGTCCCATGACTGATCTTTCGAAGGCGTTGACCATTTCTGCCAGCGGCATGGATGCGCAAACCACCCGGCTGCGGGTTATCGCGGAGAATCTCGCCAATCAGGACACGACCGGATCCACGCCCGGTTCCGATCCATATCGCCGAAAGACGATTAGCTTCGCGACGAAAATGGACAACGCAATCGGCGTGGAGACCGTGCAGGTCAAGCAAATCGGCCATGATGAGAGCGACCTGCCATTGCGATATGATCCCGCCAATCCGGCTGCCAATGCCCAAGGCTACGTCAAGCTGCCGAATGTCAATAGCTTTGTTGAGATGATGGATATGCGTGAGGCCGAGCGTTCCTATAATGCCAATTTGTCGGTGATGCAGGCGACGCGCAGCATGCTCAACCGAACCATCGAAATGCTGAAATGAGCGCGCTTCCATCGAGCATTCCCACGGTCGTTGTTACACCATCGGCGGCGGCGGATGCCTATGCCAAGGTTGGCCGCGGGGAAAGTGATCCAATTGGCAGTTCGTTCGGTGCCACATTGGAACGCGCGGTGGCGGGCGCCATACAAACCGGGCACGAGGCGGATGGCCAGTCGATGCAAGCTATCGCCGGGGCTGGCAACATTACCCAGGTCGTCACCGCCCTGACACATGCCGAACTCGTCATGCAGACAGCAACCGCGGTCAGGGATCGGGTTGTGCAGGCTTATCAGGACATCATGAAGATGCCTATTTGATATGAATGAGACCGATATCGCGGCCCTCATCCATGACGGCATCCTGGTTACCCTCAAACTTGGAGGACCATTGCTTGTAGTCACCCTGGTCGTCGGCCTTGCTGTCTCACTGATCCAGGCCATTACCCAAATCAACGAAGCTACGCTCGTATTCGTTCCTAAACTCCTCGCGCTTGGCCTTGCGCTGATGATTCTCGGGCCTTTCATGTACGCCACTTTGGCTGGTTATACGGAGATGCTGTTCGATCGTGTGGTAGCCGCGGGCGCTCAGTGATTGCCCTGCCAAGCGGTCTGTCGGCGAACTTGCCGCATGACCTGCCCCATTGGGCGTTTGGCTTCATGCTGCTTTTGGCTCGCATAGGCGCTGCGATGGCAGTTCTGCCGGGCCTTGGCGAGGCGGTATCGCCGGCGATGCTACGCGTCGGCCTGGCGTTGGGCATCACCGCGCTTCTTTTGCCGGAGATTATGCCGCTGGTGCCGCAGGTGCCTGAGGCGAGCCTGCAGGCGGCCGGGATGGTGCTGGCGGACGTTGTTACGGGACTTTGGTTCGGATGGCTTACCCGGCTGCTTGCGCTCTCGCTGCCGACGGCTGCCCAAATCATCGCCTATCTTTTGGGTATCTCCAGCGTGCTGCAACCGGACGCCGAGCTTGGCCCGCAATCGACGGTGCTGGCGAGGTTGTTTGAGCTGGGGGCTCCGTTGTTGATGCTTGTCTCTGGCCTGTACACGCTGGCGCTTGGGTCGCTCGCCGATCTGTACCATTTGATCCCACCGGGCTCGTTGCTGCCGGCTGCCGATACGGTCGAATCGGCTACACGTGCTGTGGCAAGTACCTTCTCCCTGTCACTGCGCCTGGCTTCGCCGTTCATACTGGCAAGCCTTGTCTGGCAGGTGACAATCGGACTGCTCACCCGCCTCGTCCCGCGCATGCAGATTTATTTCTCGGCGGTGCCTGGTCAGATCCTCGGCGGGCTGCTGCTGCTTGCCCTCGTCTCCGGAAGCATTCTTGCGGCATGGTACGATAGTGTGCGGCCGATCCTGGCAGTGCTCCCGGGCGGATTCTGACCTGTCATGGCAGGCCAGGAAGCATCGAGGGAAGATCGCACGGAAGCGGCGACGGAACGACGCTTACGGCGGGCCCGCGAGGAGGGCAACGTCCCGGTCTCCCGCGAGCTGGCGACGCTGGCTTCGCTATCGGCCGTGACACTCATTCTGACTTATGCCGGGCCGGGGATGATGCGCGACCTGACGGTCACGCTGCGCGAGTTCCTGGCACGAGCGGATCAGGAATCGCTTGTCGGGATGAGTATCTTCCGGATAGCCGGCGCTTTGTGGCTGCAATCGGTGGGCCCAGTGGCGGTGGCGGCACTGGCGGCCGGCGCGGGCATGGTGCTGATACAAACCGGCTTCCTGATCAACGCCGCTCCGCTGCGCCCTCAGTTGGGACGTGCCAGTCCCCGTGTCGGCTTGCGGCGCCTGGTGAGCGCTGCCAGCTTTGCGGAAACTGGGAAATCAGTTGCCAAACTCCTGCTGCTGGGTGCCGCCGCATGGCACGTCCTGGTAAGCGCAATGCCCGTCATTGTGCGGCTGCCGCTCCAGGGGCCCGCTCCGCTCCTGTCACAGCTATTCCAGTTAATCCTGCGCATCATGATGTTTGTGCTGGCGGCCCAGGCTGTCATCGCGATCGCGGATTTGCTTTGGGAGCGCCTGCACCATTCCGGGCAATTGCGGATGAGCCGTCAGGAAATACGCGAGGAGCAGCGGGAAACCGAGGGAGATCCAAAAATCAAGGCACGGATCCGCCAAATCCGCCTGTACCGCGCGCGAAAGCGCATGCTGGCAGCGGTACCGAAAGCGACCGTCGTGGTGACCAACCCGACGCACTATGCCATTGCATTGGCATACGATCGTGGAAAAAAAGCGGCACCTCGAGTCGTCGCGAAGGGAGTGGATTCGATGGCCATGCGTATCCGCAAAATGGCGAGGGCAAACAATGTGCCTCTGATCGCCAATCCACCGCTGGCCCGCGCACTGTACCGGGTCGGGCTGGATGCGGAAATTCCGACCGAACACTATCAGGCGGTTGCCGAGATTATCGCTTATGTCTGGCGCCTGGATCGCAGGGCCCGCCGACGGCCGGCAGCATGACGCCTCCATCGCGCGAATCGCCCCGATCCGGCCGGCGGCTGCTCGACCGCTTATCTGAATGCCTGAACGATCTGGTGCCGTTGCTGCCCGGCGATAACACAGCAGGTATCCTGGTGATCGATCCGGCCGGGCATATCGTGCAAGCGGATGCACGCCTGCGCGCGATCACAGGAAATGCGGAGGGCACATTGCCTGGGGCACCGGCCCTCACTCTGTTCGCCGAGGACGGCCGTGCCACTCTGCAGGCAATGCTGTTCGCTGCAATCCAAGGCAGTCCTCTGCCAGACACTCTGGCAACGTGGATTGGGACAGATCGGCATCCCGTCGCACTCGCGATGTTTCCAGTGCGAGAGGACGACGGCACGATCAGCGGGGCCCTGATCCGCGTGACATTGGAGCAATCGGGGCCTCACGCGCCGACCCAGCGTACACAGGATCGCCAGTTGCGCATGATCGGTGAATTCGCTGCCGGCGTCGTGCATGATCTCAACAATCTCACGACCGCTATCCTGGGTGCGGTCGACAGCGTGCTGGAGCGGCCGGACCTTGATGCCATAATTGTTGGCGAGCTTCAGCGGATCCGGCTGGCGGGGGAGCGAGCAGGCGCCCTTGCTCGCCATTTGCTGGCGCTCGGCCGGCGCGAGACGGCAGCACCCGGTGCGGTCGCGGTCAACGCGGCAATCCGGACCCTGGTGCCGCTGCTGCAGAGCTTGGTCGGTAAGAAGATACGGTTCGACCTTGATCTGAAGGGGCCTGACCGCCTGGTACGGATAGTCCCGATGCAACTCGATCAGGTGCTGATGAATCTGACTTTGAACGCGCGGGACGCAATGCACGCTGGCGGCACTCTGACGCTGCGGAGCGGCGATCGCGCGCTGCATCGGCCTGAACTGGACGGCGGCGAGCCGATACCGGCCGGCAAGTACGTGCTAATCGAGGTCGCTGATACCGGCAGCGGTATTCCGCCGGATGTGCTACCTCGTATCTTTGAGCCGTTCTTCACGACGCGGGGGGCGACAGGCGGAACCGGACTTGGGCTTTCCACCGTGCGCGGTATTGCAAGTCGGGCCGGCGGTTTCGTGGTGGTGGACAGCCGGGTCGGCGGCGGCACGACGGTCCGCCTGTACCTGCCCCCTTGTGACACAATCGAGCAAACGGAAGCCGTCTCGGTCGGCCAGGAGACGACTGGCTTGACGCAGCGCCGTCCCGGAACGGATGTCTTCCTGGGGGAATTGGTCCGCCGGTCGGGCTACGTGCTTCTGGTGGAAGACGAAGATCAGGTTCGCCGCCTGGCCCAGCGTGCTCTGGAGCGGGCTGGCTGGAACGTCCTGTCGGCCAGGTCCGGCGAGGACGCGCTGGCCATGATGCCGATTCCCGGCTCCTGCCGATCGGCAGACGGCCTGATCTTGTTGTTGTCGGACATTGTGTTGCCCGGCATCGATGGCCCATCGCTGGTGTCCGAAGTGCGGCAAATTTGGCCCGGGCTGCCCGCGATCCTGGTTTCCGGCTATGCCGACTCGGCTGTGACAAGCAATCTAGCGGCAACGGGCGTTAGCCTTCTGGCGAAGCCATACAGCCTGTGGGAGCTGCGAGCCGCGGTTGAGCGGGTAACGGGAGGTGTTCCTAAATAGTTCTTGTATCTCTGAGGAGTATGGAACATAAAGGAAACAGTCTATTAACGGCAGGTTAAAATTCTCGGTCGCGCTCTGTTCCCTTGCGGGGGAAGGGGCTGGGCGATACAATCTATGCGGGCATATGAGAAGAATATATGACCGAGAGTTGTGGCAACAAGGAGCGGGGATCTCGGTATGGAAAAAAATAAGGCGCTCGATGCCGCGATGGCGCAGATCGAACGAGCCTTTGGCAAGGGCTCGATCATGCGCATGGGCGCACGCCCCGGCGACGAGCAGATCGAAGTCATTCCCTCCGGTTCGCTCGGCCTTGATCTGGCCCTGGGTATAGGGGGGCTGCCGCGCGGGCGGATTATCGAAATCTACGGCCCGGAAAGCTCTGGCAAGACCACACTGGCCTTGCATGCCATTGCTGAAGCGCAAAGGCGCGGCGGCACCTGCGCCTTCGTCGATGCCGAACACGCGCTCGACCCTACCTATGCCCGCAAACTCGGCGTCGATGTAGACAATCTGCTGATCAGCCAGCCTGATGCCGGCGAACAGGCCCTGGAAATTGCCGACACACTGGTTCGCTCCGGAGCGGTCGACGTGTTGGTCGTCGACAGCGTCGCTGCCCTGGTTCCCCGCGCTGAATTGGAAGGGGAAATGGGCGACAGCCATATGGGCTTGCATGCCCGCCTCATGAGCCAGGCGTTGCGCAAGATCACCGGCAGCGTGTCGCGCAGCAAATGCATGCTGATCTTTCTTAATCAGATTCGCATGAAGATCGGCGTGATGTTCGGCAACCCGGAAACCACCACCGGCGGCAACGCACTGAAGTTCTATGCCTCGATCCGCTTGGAGATCCGCCGCATCGGCCAGATCAAGGAACGGGATGAGGTGGTGGGCAACCAGACTCGTGTGAAAGTGGTGAAGAACAAGCTGGCACCGCCGTTCCGTCAGGTGGAATTCGACATCATGTACGGCGAAGGCATCAGCAAGGTCGGCGAATTGCTGGACCTGGGCGTCAAGGCCGGTGTCGTGGAGAAGTCCGGGGCTTGGTTCAGTCATGACAGCCAGCGGATCGGCCAGGGTCGGGAGAACGCCAAGCAGTTCCTGCGCGATCATCGCGATATCGCCGACGCGCTGGAGGTGAAGATCCGCGATCAGTCCGGCGTTGTCGCGAATGCGATGCTCGCATCCACGGAGGACACCGAGGAAGCAGAGGCGGCGGAGTAAAACACCAGCAGCCCGCAGGGCTGACTGGTATACTCGGAATCCGCAGGATTTCGGGTATGCCGGGCACAGGTTTGGTGTGGCGGCTGCGCGCCGAACCAAGACTTACCCGACTTCCTTCGGAAGTCGGGTATATGTGTGCAGGGTTGCCCTGAGGGGCAAGGTTCGCTGCTGCGCGAAGTCAGTGAGATACCAGCGGCCCGACAATCAACCAACGAGTCAAAATTTCGGGGCGCTGGTATAAGGCGCGCCCTTACGAGCGGCCTTTCCGAAGGCGTGTGGTCAGCCGGTGCAACCGATGATTGGTGCGTTGATCGTCCCAGCTCGCATCAGCCGAGTGTCATGGCCATACGTGTCCCGGCGGAAACACCGGCAACGCCGTACACGCCACGTTCCCCGGGAAGCGGTACAAAGCGTGGCGTAATGCCAAGAACCGTCTCTGCGCCGCCAAGGTACAGCACTCCATCCGCGGGCATCTGTGAGGCAATCGCCTCCAGCACCCGCGTCTTGGTCGGCTGGTCGAAATAGATCAACACGTTCCGGCAAAACACCACGTCGAACCGGCCAAGCGGACGCAGATCACTCAGCAGATTCCACTCGCGGAACTGCACGAAGGGCCGAACTGCATCGGACAGTCGCCAGCCCGCCTCTTCTTTCTTGAAGTATCGCATCAGCATCTGCACCGGCAGGCCACGCTGTACCTCGAATTGTGTATAGAGGCCCTCTCTCGCTCGCGACAACTGTTCCCGGGCGATGTCGGTGCCCCAAATCTCCACCTTGCGATCACCGATCACTGCGCGGCATTCCGCCAGAATCATCGCCAGGGAGTACGCTTCCTGGCCGGACGAGGATGCGGCCGACCATATGCGCAGCGTGCTGCTGGCGGGCCGAGCGGCGAGAAGGTCAGGGAGGGATTGGGAGCGGAAGTGCTGAAACGGCTTTATGTCGCGAAAGAAGAAGCTTTCGTTGGTAGTCATCGCCTCGACCACATCTCGGGCCAGCCCCTCACCTGAAGGAAGGCCAAGGCATTGGGCGAGGGCGTTCAGGTCCGGCAACTTCTCCCGTTTCAATATGCCTGAAAGGCGCGTTTCCAGCAGGTAGGCTTTATCCGGGCCGATCACCAGGCCGGATCGGGCTTTGAGCAGTCCCGCCAATATGTCGAACGCGGCCGCCGTCAGGGCGCTGGCAAGATGGTTCTTCATGGCCGACCCGACGGCAGGAATTCGAGCAGTTTCGCCGCTATGCATGACAGCGGCAGCACCGCATGGCACAGCCCCGCCTGCGCCACCGCACCGGGCATTCCCCAGACAACGCTGGTTGCTTCATCCTGAGCAATGGCAGTGCCCCCTGCCTGGATGACGCATCGTGTGCCTGCCAGTCCGTCATGGCCCATACCCGTCAGCATGGCGACCAGTACGCGGCCACCGCATGCCGCCGCAGCGCTGCGCAGCATTGGATCGACTGACGGGCGGCAGAAATTTTCCGCTGGACCAGATGACAGGCGAGCACGCAATGCGCCGGGCCTCCCATCGATCAGCAAATGCCGATCTCCGGGCGCCAGATAGATGCGACCGCCAGCCAGTGCTTCGCCGTCCCTCGCTTCGGTGCAAGGCATATAGCCAAGCCGTGTGATATGTTCGGCGAGGATGGGAATGAACATTGTGGGCATGTGCTGCGTCAGCACGACCGGCACTCTGACCGATCGGCCTAGCCCCTGAACGACATTGAACAGTGCCTGTGGTCCGCCAGTGGAACTGCCGATGGCCAGGAGTTGCATGGGGGAAGTGGGCGTTGGCAGAAGGGCCACGGGGGGAAGCGGTTTTTCCGATTGGATATCGCGGCGCCGCAGGCGCGCCAACCCCTTGACCTTATCGAGAATTTCCCGCCGAAAGCCATCGTCGCTAACTGTGCCGATGGAGGATGGCTTCGGCACGTAGTCGGCTGCGCCCAGGCGCAACGCCCTGAGTGCGACGTCCGCTCCTCGCGTCGTCAGCGTTGACGCCATGATGACACGCAGATCCGGATCTGTCCGGAGGAGCAGTGGTAATGCCGATAGTCCATCGAGGATCGGCATTTCAATATCGAGAACCAGGACATCCACTTGTGTTCGTTGGAGCGCCTCGATCGCCGATCGACCATTCCCGACCTTCGCGACCACGCGGATTGCCGGATCGGAATCAAGGATCCTGGCGATGGCCCCCCGAACGACCACAGAGTCATCGCAGATCATCACGCGTGCAACGGGTGCTTGCATCGCAAGGACAGGCGGCCGAGCGAGCGCGGTCACAGCAGGCCGACCTGAGCCAGTTTGCCGATCAATATGTCTTCGTCGAACGGCTTCATGATGTATTCCTGCGCACCGCTGAATACTGCCTGTTCGATCCGCGCCATGTCATTCTCGGTCGTGCAGAACACGACGGATGGCTGGTCGGGGCCAAATTCGCCGCGCAGGCGCCGCAGGAAGGTAATGCCATCCATGATGGGCATGTTCCAATCCAGCAGCACGCAATCCGGCAAAGCACGACGGCAGATATCCAGCGCCTGTTGACCGTCCTCTGCTTCCTGCACGATGAAATCGTGCGCTTCCAGAATGCGTCGAGCGACTTTGCGTACGACGCGGCTGTCATCGACGATGAGGCAGGTGTGTCTCATCCTGTTCAGGCTGCGTCAGAAAGGGCCAGAAGCTGGCCCACGTTGAGAACCACCAGGAGCCGACCTTCCAGTCGATATATGCCGGTGCTGAACGTCGTCCAACCTTCGTCCAGTGTCGGCGGGTTTCGTTCAAAGGTACTCGCAGGCAAGCTCATGACCTCGGAAACTTGGTCGACCAGGAATGCGTACAGCTCGCCGCCCTGATCCACGACGATCGACATTCCGGTCTGGTCAGGGGGGGCTGCGGGAAGTTGCAGGCGCCGGCGCAGATCGATGGCAGTGACGATCCGACCGCGCAGATTCAGGCTGCCAGCGATCTCGGGCGGTGCCAGGGGAATGCGTGTGATTGGTTGTTCGCCAAGAATGTCGCGCACGGTCAACACCGGAATACCGCAAAGCTGGTCCGCGACGGTCAGCGTGACGAAGACCTGTTCCTCAGTGCCGGCGGCTGTCGGCCGCTCCAACAGATCGGTTGTCATCGGCAGTTGATCCTCCCGGGCCACTCAGGCTTCGATGGTTTCAGTGACTGGTGTGGCCAGACATTGCCGCAGGCTCTCCAACAGCGCGTCCTGCTGAGACTTCGCCACATAATCCGTGAATCCCGCATCGCGTCCGGCGTCGATACGGGAGGCGTCGGTGTGCGCGGTCAGCGCGATCAACGGCAATGCTGCCCATATGCCCCCGGCGCGCACTGCTCGGGCGAACTCGAGACCGTCCATGCCCGGCATCTCGATGTCCGATACGATCGCATCAAACATGGCTCCGGCATCGCGCATGACGAGTGCGTCCGCTGCTTTCGCAACCGAGGTTACCTCAAACCCGGCGGCGGCAAGTCGAGGCCCGAGAAGCTGGCGGAAAAAATCGCTGTCTTCCACGATCAGCACGCGTTGTGTATTCGAGCCCGAATCGGACTGCGAGCCGCTGTGAAACCAGTCCTGTCGTCCCTGGGTCAGCCAGTATCCCGTATCAAGGACGTCGGTGGCCTGTCCGGCGATCACGGCTGTACCGAGGAGACCCGGACGAGCACCGGCCAGTTCGATCGTCAGCCGGTCCTCTACGACGTCGGTGATTTCATCAACGATGAGGCCCATGGCCCGGTCGCTATCGGTAAACACCAGGACAGGATACCGTGGTCTCTCCGCCTCAAACGTGCCGGACAGTGCGATCAGCGGCATGAGCTTGCCGCGGTATTGAGTGACGGGAGCACCGCAAGAGATTTCGATCTTCTCTCCGGGAATATCCTCCAGGCGGGCAACAAGGCCGAGTGGAACGGTCATTTTCTGTGCCGCCGCGCGGAACAGGAGCATGGCGGTCCGTTCAGCCGATCTGTGCGCATCGATCGGCACGGGGGCTGATGCTCGGCTGTCGCCGCCGGACCCCACGCCGGTTGCCCGAGCGATCCCGTTTGGATCAAGGATCATGATCACCGATCCATCGCCCAATATGGTATTGCCGCTGAACATGGTGACATGGCGCAAGATCGGCGCCACCGGTTTGACCACGATCTCCTCGGTGTCGAACACCTGATCGACGATGATTCCCAGCATGTGCGCGCCGACCTGGACGATGACGATATAGACGCCGTCCTCCTCTGCGGTCGTTCCTCCGAGTGCCAAGAGCGTATTGAGGCTGACAAGCGGCAGCAGCCGGTCCCGCAGCCGCAGCACCGGCGTGTCCTTGATCCGCTCTATCGCCGGTTGCCCGGGCGTGGCGGCCTTGTCACCCGATTCTCGTCCCGCGCGGACCAGCTCGATGACGCTTAGTTGGGGAATGGCAAAGCGTTCACCTCCCGCTTCAACGATGAGCGCCGATACGATTGCCAGGGTCAGCGGAATCTTGATGGTGAACGTCGTTCCCTGGTTGGGCACACTCTTTAGGTCGATCGTGCCGCCGATCTTCTCGATGTTGGTTTTGACCACGTCCATTCCGACACCGCGCCCCGATACGGCGGAGACAGTGGCGGCGGTGGAGAATCCGGCCCGAAAGATGAAGCGCTGGATCTGCGCGTCGGTCATTGTGGCCAGCTCGCTTTCTGTCGCAAGGCCGTTCGCGATAGCCTTCGCACGTATTCGTTCGACGGCCAGTCCGCGTCCGTCGTCGGAAATCTCCAGGATGATATGCCCGCCCTCGTGGAAGGCATTAAGCGTGATCCGCCCGGTTTCCGGCTTACCTGCCGCCTTTCGCTCCGCTGGTCCTTCCAGGCCGTGATCGCCGCTGTTTCGCACCATGTGCGTCAGCGGGTCCTTGATAAGCTCCAACACCTGCCGATCCAGCTCCGTGTCCGCACCATACATGACCAGTTCAATTTTCTTGCCCATTTCATGAGAGAGGTCGCGTACAAGCCGAGGGAGCTTGTTCCACGCGTTGCCGATCGGCTGCATGCGGGTCTTCATGACGCCTTCCTGCAGATCCGAGGTAATGTGCGACAGGCGCTGGAGCGGCACGGCGAAGTCACTGTTCTCCTGCTTCCGGGCAAGCTGAAGCAGCTGGTTGCGGGTCAACACCAGCTCACTCACCAGCGTCATCAGGTCTTCCAGGACATCAACGGTCACGCGAATGGTCTGCATGACCGACGGTCCGGTGGGGCTCACTCCAGGGGGCGGCTGTCCAACGTCCTCTGCGGGCGTGGCTGCCTCGGTGGTCACACCCCTAGCAGCCGCGTCCTCCAACGCAGTGAGGGGTGCCGAGGGATGTGCACCGTCTCCTTCACCCAGCGGCAGGCTGGACTCGTCGAAAGGCCGGTTGGCAGCTCTCGCATTCAAGGCGGCAATCAGGTGCAAGTCGTCCCCGATAGGCTCCGTTCCTGATTCCGCCAGCCCACCGATGATTGCTTTGATGCAGTCCAGTGCAGCCAGGATTTCGCTGACAATGTCGGACGTAGCCAGCAGCTCGCGGTCACGCACTTTTCCCAGCACGTTCTCTGCCGCATGTGCGACCCGTTCGAGGCGCGGGAGACCGAGAAATCCACAGGTGCCTTTGATCGTGTGCACCAGCCGGAAGATCAGCGACAATGTGTCGGCATCGTCGGGTGTGCGCTCAAGCGTTACGAGCGCAACATCCAGATCCGCGAGGCTTTCGTTGGTTTCTGTAAGGAAATCGGCGAGGAGATCGTCCATGGAAGCCCCCAGCGAGGCCCGGAACCTGGGCAGGGGTGCATCCTGGATCGGACTTCACCAATAAAACGTAAACGCCGATCAGGTCAGTCTCCGGTGAGGCGGAGTGGTGGCACGCCGCCCCGCGAATCCGGCGTCATCAGGAGAGACAACCGAAGTCCCAGTCCGCGGGCCAGCAGCACCGTGAGCGGCATCTGGATGGTGCGTGCGTCGCGCAATCCGTCGAACGCGGCGGCCTCGTCCGCAAGGCACAGGGCAAGCCCCACCGGCCAGGCGGCCCCGGGTCCGGCAATGCCCAGGAATAGGTCCGATGGCGAACCCGTCACCACGATTTCGCCGCCCGCCGGCAGGCTATCGCCGGCCAGAAGCAGGAGATTGAGCACCATTCTGGCGATGGGGGGCTCGAATACGGTATCCTGCGGAACGCCGATGAACCTGATCGCCAGACGGCGTGCTCCGGGAAGGCCGCCAGCCAGGCGCTCGATTGCCGGAACGGAAAGAGCCTCTCCCTCAGGTCCCCAGGCCGCCCGTAGCAGCTTGAGGCGCTGGATGGCGTCCGCAGCGGCACCTCGCGCGAGGTCAAGGGGCTCGTTGTCGGCTGGAAGCGTCTCAAGGAGCATCTCAAGGGCGCCATCAAGACTGCCGATCAGACCGCTTAGTTCATGGCACAGGCGGGCGCACGTGTACTCCGCCAGACGCAGGGCTTTCCGTGTGCTGGCCATCTGCCTCCCCCTGGTGACCTGGCTTTCGAGTGTACCATTGTCACGCGAAAATGACGTTATACCATGGCAGAGCCAGGCGAAAGCGCACCGGTCAGGCTGAATCCGTGTTCGGTCCCGAAGCGCGCGTCGGGGTGCTCTGCTTGTCCAACACGAATGTCAGGGATCGGATCAGCCCCTCTCTTGAACGGCGACGCGGATTGCGCAAGTGAATCCGAAAGGAGTACCCCTGTTGCCATGATTGACCCGTTCGGCCGCGCCATCACCTACCTTCGGGTGTCTGTCACAGACCGCTGTGACCTGCGCTGCGTCTATTGCATGGCTGAGGATATGACGTTCCTGCCCAAGCGGGATCTCTTGTCGCTGGAGGAGCTGGAACGTCTCTGTTCGGCCTTCATTCGGCTGGGCACCACGAAAATTCGCATCACAGGCGGGGAGCCCCTGGTTCGTCGGGAGGTAGTGCGGCTGTTCCAGGCGCTAGGGACGCGCCTTGGCCACGGCTTGAATGAATTGACGGTCACCACGAACGGTACCCAACTGGCAAAGCACGCGCGATCGCTGGTGGAGGCTGGGGTCAGGCGGGTCAATGTCTCCCTCGATACGCTCGACACCGAGCGGTTCGCCCGAATTACCCGCTGGGGGAAGATCGGGGCGACGCTGGACGGCATCTTTGCCGCCAGGGAGGCGGGCCTGGCAGTCAAGATCAATGCCGTCGCTATGAAGGACGTCAATGAAGACGAATTTGATGCCATGCTGGCATGGTGTGGCGATCATGGGTTTGACCTATGCCTGATCGAGACGATGCCGATGGGAGATATCAGCGGCGATCGCACCGAGCAGTACCTGCCCCTGTCGATTGTCCGCGCTCGTCTGCGCAAGCGGTGGACCCTGGAGGACACGGACTACCAAACCGGCGGACCGGCCCGCTATTTCAACGTCAAGGAAACCGGGCAGCGCATCGGATTCATCACGCCGATGACGCACAATTTCTGCGAAAGCTGCAACCGGGTCAGGCTGACTTGCACCGGTACCCTTTACATGTGCCTCGGCCAAGATGACGCCGCCGACTTCCGCGGGCTGCTGCGCGATGGTGTGAGCGACGCCGAACTGGATGCCGCGATCCACGCCGCGATTGCGCGCAAGCCCAAGGGTCACGACTTCATCATCGACCGCCGCCACGACCGACCCGCTGTCGCCCGCCATATGAGTGTCACCGGCGGGTAGGGAACCCGCTCGATCCTTGCTGCCTCTCTTTACTGACTGCAGGCAGCTTCCGGTGCCCAGCCGGTCATGATCGCCATCCGCAGCGTCACCTGGGCCCGCCCGTCATGTCGCGGCAGGGCCGATAGTGCCATTGGGAACAGCCCCGCTGGTGGGGGCCGACGGTCGCGCAGCGTCGCGGCATTGGTCTCCCCAGCGGCGCGTAGATCGCGAAGCAGAGCAAGCGGATCTGCGTACAGCAGTACCAGTTCCTCCTGATCCGCTACCGGTAGCGTGAACCCGGCGCGTTGGAGCAGGTGTGCGCAGTCGCGCAGCTCGGGGAATGGCGACACCCGTGGCGAAGCGCCGTCCTTCAGAATGGCTTCTGCCTCTGTCAAAGCGACCCTCAACTCCGCCAGCGTACCCAGAACAGGCAGGCTGGCCAGGAATAAACCTTGCGGACGCAGGGCGTGGCGCAGCTGGATCAAAGCGCCCGGCAGATCGTTCACCCAATGCAGCGACAGGCTGGCGACCACCAGATCGAAACTGCCGGGTGCGAAAGGCAGGAATTCTTCATCCGCCGCCGCACACGGCGTGCCGTTGAGCGCTGCCATGGATGCGGAAAGGTCGCAACTGACGACCTCCATGCCGCGTTTCCTTAACAAAGGTGCAACGGCTCCGCGCCCACCAACGTCGAGTGCGCGGCTAAAATGCCGGGTCGTATCGTCAACGCGGCCCACCAGGCGACCGGCAAGGTCGCCTAGTAGGTCGCTGACCTGGACCACGGCGGGCGCCGCGCGGTCCCGGTGCATCCGCACGGCGGCGCGATCGAACACACGCATCGGGTCCATTGGCCGCATGTGCTCCCCTTCAGCAGCGTTGCCAACCTTGCTGTCCACGGCCTACCCTTTGAAACCCAGCGTTCACAGGACCGCCTGACGGGTGTGATGCGCCAGAAGCCAGGAAACGCCCCATGAAGACGCTTACGGCGAAAACGCTGCATACCTGGATCGGTGATGGGCAGGAACTTGCTCTCTTGGATGCGCGTGAAGATGGGGAGTTCGGGGCATCTCATCTGTTCTGGGCAGTCCCTTGTGGCCTCGCCCGACGAGAAATTCGCGCCCGCGCCCTGCTGCCACGTCTCTCGACACGTATTTGCTGCGTGGATGATGGGCGCGGCCTGGCCGAAGAACTTGCGCGCTGGCTGGAAGGCATCGGTTGCAGCGACGTCTCGGCATTGGATGGCGGCACCCAGGCATGGGAAGCTGCGGGTTTCGTGCTGTTCAGCGGGGTCAATGTTCCGTCAAAGGCGTTCGGCGAATGGGTGGAGCATCACTACGGAACGGAAAGCGTCGATGCACCGGAATTGAAGGCATGGATCGACTCAGGCCGCAACATGGTGGTCCTGGACAGCCGTACGCAGGAAGAATTCACCCGTATGTCGATACCGACCGGGGTCCCAATGCCCGGCGGCGAGCTTGCCTACCGGATCGGTGACATCGCGCCAGATCCCAAGACGCTGGTGGTGGTGAACTGCGCCGGGCGGACGCGCAGCATCATGGGTGCTGAAAGCCTGCGACGGGCCGGTATTCCGAACAAGGTGGTTGCTCTGCGCAACGGTACGATGGGCTGGGAATTGGCCGGGCTGCGCTGCGACCGGGCGCGCGCGGAGCGGTTTGATCCTGTCACCCCCAAGACCGCAGCTCTGGCGCTTGAGCGTGCTCAGCGTTTCGCGGACGAATCCGGCGTCGGCGTGATCGGTGCGTTGGACCTGGCCCGCTTCGAAGACGACCCGGCGCGTACACTCTATATTTTGGATGTGCGCGACCCGGCTGAGTTTCGTGCCGGCCACCGGCCAGGCAGCCGCAATGCGCCCGGGGGCCAATTGGTGCAGGCGACGGACACCTGGATTGGCGTGCGCAACGCCCGGATCGTGCTTGTGGATGATACGGGTGTGCGGGCGCGCATGGCCGGAGCGTGGCTTCGCCAGATGGGGCACCGCGACGTGTTTGTCGTCGAAGGCGGATTGGAGGCAATACGCGCCACCGGCGCAGCGCCCCTGCCTGTTCCGGAATTGGCTGGCAATGTGCTTACGGTCGATGTGACCGCTCTGCTGCATCTTTTGGATAGCGGCGAGGGTACTGTCGTCATTGATCTTGCGCGCAGCCTCGACTACCGCGACGGGCATATCCCCGGTGCCCTGTGGGGCGTCCGTACCCGCCTTGCCCCGCTCAAGCCGCAGATAGCGGCCGCGCGCCATGTCGTGCTGACCTCGCCGGACGGCATGCTTGCCCGCCTTGCAGTTCAGGAGGTCAAGGAACTCACCAACGGTGAAGTGCGGGTGTTGGATGGCGGTACCGATGCCTGGCACGCCTTCGGTCGGCCCCTCGTGAAAGACCGCACGACGCCGCCGGATGAAGCCTGCATCGACTTCTATCTTCGGCCATATGATCGCAATACCGGCGTTGAAGAAGCCATGAATGCCTACCTGTCCTGGGAAATCGACCTGGTACACGAAATCAAACGGGACGGCACCGTGCGTTTTGGCGTTGCGGAGACGGGAGCAAGCGCCTGAACCGACGGACCCTGAGCGGCCATCGTTCATGCTGGACACACTGCAAACGCTGGGTCTCGGGTGGCTGGACGTATCGCTCCCACCTCAGTGTGCGTGCTGTGACGCCAGAGTGCTTCGCCAGGGTCAGCTTTGTGCGAATTGCTTCGGCCGCACCAATTATATCTCCGTGCCCTGCTGCGTCCGCTGCGGCGTGCCGTTCCCGGCGCGGGACCTGGCTGGGCCGGACAGCCTCTGTCGAAGCTGCGATGACAATCCGCCGCGCTTCAAATGTGCCCGCGCCGCCTTACGCTATGATACGCACGCACGAAGATTGATCTTGCCATTCAAGCACGGCGATCGTACCGAGCTTGCCGCGACGCTGGCTGAGCAGATGGCACGAGCAGGATCTGATCTGTTGCGGCGCGCAGACCTGCTGATTCCGGTACCGCTGCACAGGCGGCGATTGTTCCGGCGCAAGTATAACCAGGCCGCGCTCCTGACACTGGCCCTCGGCCGGCTGTCGGGCGTGCCGGCGCTGCCGGATGTGCTTCTCCGCCTGCGACGGACGCCGTCTCTCGATGACCGGTCTGCTGCGGAGCGGGCGATGCTTGTTTCAGGCGTCTTTGCTGTCCGGAAAAGCCGACTTCGGCAGGTTGGCAACCGGCACATGCTGCTGATTGACGATGTGATGACGTCAGGCGCAACAGCAAGCGCATGTGCTGATGTATTGCTGAAGGCTGGGGCGAAAGCCGTGGACGTACTCGTGGCTGCGCGCGTCCCCGACCCTCGGATGGTGTAAACTCACTCCTCTGAGAAAGTCGCTGATTGTGCTATGCGCTATCCGGCAGCAACAGTCAGCGCCCGAGATGGGTTGAAGTCACCGCCAGCAGAAGACGGTACAAGCGCGCATCGTTCCAACGGAATGGCCGGATCAGCCGACCCGCTATGCGTTGCGCCGATTCTCCGCCTTACGGCCAGGGGGTTGCAAACGTTGCCGGCCCAGCCCCCTTGATCTCAAGCGGAGTGCCGGGGGTCAGCTTGTGGCCATCCCATCGAAACACGTCGATATTGCGGTCCTTCATACTTTGCTGCAGCACAGTCTTGCCGTCGCGTGACCACGCGACTGCCTCTGCCCAGGGACCGGCCGGCGCAGTAGCGACGTGGCGCAAGGTGTGCCCTTCGACAGCAAAGATCGCGACCTGGCCTTTGGCATGGTAAAACGGATTGGACGTCGGCTTCGTAGTACCCATCTGCGCGCCAACGGCGAGGAACTCGCCGTTCGGGGAGAATCGCAGCGGTTCCGGGCCGCTCGCCACGCCAAACGTCCCGACGGTGCGATAGGGATGGGACTTCAGGTCGATCAAGCTGACGGAATCCTCGTCGCCGTCACCCCGCCCCATATTCGATACGGCAGCCAAGGTATGGGCGGCGTTGATATCCATCGTATAGGGACTGACCCCGGTGGTGATCGGCCGTGGGTCGATGGTGACATCCGTACCCTTGATATGAAGAACGCTCACCATATTGTCGCCGCTCCGCGTCAGCAGCGCCGTTTCATCATCGACAAACACCACAGCGCTCGGCAGCGACTTGGCATTCCCCGTGTCGACTTTGCCCACTGGCGTCAATCGCTTGTCTTTCACCGTGAAGACCGACACGGTTCCTTCCGCGCGATTGGCGATCAGCGCCAGTTCGCCGTTCGGCGACACGCGCACCTGAGT
>DATNEJ010000440.1:0-5399 GCA_035606775.1 Acetobacteraceae bacterium
CGCCATGAGTGCCGGCAATGCCCACCAGGCACCCAGCCGGGTAAACAAGGAGACCAGGACAGGCGCCAGTGCCGTGCCGACACCAAGCAGCGCGTTCAGGGCAAGCACCGCACCGTCCGCGCGCTCGGGGAAGAATCCCTCAACCAGCGTGTTCAGCGCCATCACCGTGGCACCGAAGCCAATGCCGAGGGCAGCGGTGGCAAGGCAGAGCAGGGGGAAGGCGGCGGAAGAACCAATCAGCAACGGGCTGACCGCAAGCAGCCCCATCGACAGCAGATCGCCGCCCAAGCCGAGCAGCAGCACGCCGCGCAGGCCAACCCGGTGCGCCAGGCGCGGCGCCAGGGCGGAGGTCAGGATGGCCAGGATCACCTGCGGGATGAACAGGGACCCGTATTGCGCGCCGGAGAGGTTGAACCCTGTGGGACTCGCGAAAATCGCGCTCGCCGCCGGGAATGTCACCAGCGCAAGACCCTGAATGACACCCGCGACGTAGAGCAGGCCGATCTCGAAACCGCTCGCCTTCCGCTGCATCAGGTGCCGGTGGTCCCGCCAAGGCGTTGCAGCAGGTGATCGCCCACGCGCAAGGCATTGGCTATGGCCGTCAGGGACGGGTTCACGGCGCCTATGCTGACGAAGAAACTTGTGTCCACGACGTAAAGGTTGTCGAGCTCGTGCGCCTTGCAGTTGCGGTCCAGGACGGAACTGGCGGGATCGGTGCCGAACCGGCACGTGCCGGCCTGATGCGCACAGCCGGCCAATGGGATGCTGTTGCGCATGTAGAGATCTCGCGTGACCAGGTGCTGCGACTGCAAACCGATATCGGTCAACATCGAGCGCAGCTTGTCGTAGAGCTTCTGCTTGGCCACCTGGTTGTTGGGCGTGTAGGTCAGCGTCAGGCGTCCGTCACGATCGACCGTCACGCGGTTGTCGGGGGCAGGCAGGTCCTCGGTGGTCAGCCAGAAATCGACGGCATGCCGAGCGATTTCATCCAGCGCGCGATTCGGCATCAGCGCGGTCAGCAGCGGCTTTTCCGCGCGATACATTCCGCCCAGCGTCTTGCCGATCATCTGGATGTTCCCCATCGGATAGGGGAACCCGTCCATGCCGAAATAGAAGTCGTTCAGTGCCAGGGTCTTCTGGAACATCGTGTCGTTCGGCGTGAGCGACAGCGCCAACACCGCCTGGCTGTTGTGGAACATGTAGTTGCGTCCCACCTGCCCCGATCCGTTGGCAAGGCCCGCAGGATGCCGGTCGTTCGCCGATTGCAGCAGCAGGGCGGCCGAATTCGCGGCCCCGCAGGACACGACGACGATATCCGCGGCATAGGTTTCCTGCGCGCCGTCCACCAGCGCCAGCACCGACGTGACCGTGGTCCCCGCCTCGTCGGTTTGCAGCTTCAGCACGCGCGCGTTGCGCCGCAGCGTCACGTTGGGGTGCCGGAGCGCGGGACGGACCGCAACCACCTCCGCATCGGATTTCGCGTGGACCAGGCAGGGAAAACCGTCGCAGGTCTGGCAGCGGATGCAGCGGCTGTAGGCCATGTCCGCCTCATTCATCATCACCGCGGCAGGGGCCGGAAACGGATGATAGCCCGCGGCCTTCAGATCGTCCGACAGTTTCTGGATACGCGGCTCATCCGACACCGGCGGAGCCGGGTAGGGTGCGCTGGCCGGCGGTTCCGTCGGGTCGCTGCCCCGCTCACCGTGCACGTCGTACAGCCGCTCGCCTTCCGTATAGTACGGTTCCAACTCGTCGTAGGTAATCGGCCAGGCGGGCGAGACGCCGTCATGGTGCCGCATCTCGCCGAAATCCTCCTTGCGGAGGCGATAGAGTGCGGCACCGAACAGTTTCGTGGCGCCGCCGACATAGTAATGCACCTGCGGCTGGAACGGCTTGCCGTCGGGCAGGTACCACGTTTCCGGCGACACGTAGCGGTTTTCCCCGAACACGTCATCGACGTTCCAGTTGCGCGCCTCGCGCGGCAGCCAGTCGCCGCGTTCGAGGATCAGGATCTTTTTGCCGGAGGCGGCCAGCCGGTGCGCCAGGGTGCCGCCGCCGGCGCCGCTGCCAATGATGATGATGTCGTAGCGCCCATCCATGACGCGGCTACAGTCCGACGCTGCTTTGCATGATCCCGCCATCGGTAAAGATCGTGGTGGCGGTCACATAGCTTGCGCCGTCCCCTGCCAGGAACACCACGACATTGGCGATTTCCTCCGGCTGCGCCATTCGTCCCAGGGGAATGGCCGCGTTCAGCTTCGCCATCAATGTCGGATCGTGCATGGTGCTCAGGTTGATCGGCGTGGCCACGGCGCCCGGACCAACGCCCGCTACCAGGATCCCGTGCGGTGCCAATTCCACGCCGGCGGTCCTGGTCAGCATCCGCATGCCGCCCTTGGCCAGGCAATAGGCGGTGTTGCCCGGCATCGGCCAATCCTCATGCACGGAGGTGATGTTGATGATGCGTCCGCCCTCGCCTTGCTTGAGCATCTGCTTCGCGGCGACCTGCGTGCCGAAGAACGCGCTCTTCAGGTTGATCGACAGCACCTTGTCGTACTGCTCTTCGGTCGTGTCCAGGACCGACGTGCGTGTTTCCACGCCGGCATTGTTCACCATGATATCGAGCCGGCCGAATTTCTTCACCGCGGCGTCCACCAGCATCTGCAACTGATCGACCCGGCTGACATCGGCATTGACCCCGATCGCCGAATCGCCGAGTGCGATGATGCTGCGCTCGAGTTCCTCGGTGGCCTCGGGATGGACCACGTAGTCGATAACGATATTGGCCCCGGCCTTCGCCAAACCCAGCGCGATCGACTTGCCGATCCCGCTGTTGCCTCCCGTCACGATCGCGACTTTCCCTTTCAGAGACATTGCTTCCACTCCGCGTTTGCTGCGTATTGGCGCGACGCCGGACCGGTCAGGCGTGGTGCTTTCCGTCCGCGAGTTGCGCAATCAGGTTGGCGACCAAGCCCGTCCAGCCGGTCTGATGGGAGGCACCGACGCCCCGGCCGGTATCGCCATCGAAATATTCGTGGAACAGGATCAGGTCGCGGAAATGCGGGTCCGACTGGAACTTGGCATAATCGCCGAACACCGGCCGCCTTCCATCGGCACCCCGCGTGAAAAGCCCGACCAGCCGGCGGGCGAGGTGATCGGCCACCTGGTCCAATGTCAGACGCTGACCGGACCCCACGGGGCATTCGACGGTAACTCCATCGCCGTAATGGACGTAAAATCGGCGCAGGCTTTCCACCAGAAGATAGTTGACCGGCATCCAGACCGGGCCGCGCCAGTTTGAATTACCCCCGAACAGCCCGGAATCCGACTCCGCGGGCAGGTATTTCACCCCATAGTGAACACCACGGTAGACGAAGTCGTACGGGTGTTCCAGATAGCTGCGTGACAGCGCGCGCACCCCGTGCGGTGACAGAAACTCCTTCTCATCCAGCATCCGCTCCAGCAGCTTGGTCATGCGGAATACGCGCGCGAGCGACAGCAGGTGCTGCCCGCCCGGTCCGGGGTCGTTCCAGCGCGAGACAAGCGTTGCCAGGTCGCTGCGCTCCTCACGGAAATAGCGCATCCTTTCCATCAGGCCAGGCAGGTTCTGCAACGTATTGGCGTCTATGATGCTGACGGCGAACAGCGGAATAAGGCCGACTATGGAGCGAATGCGCATCGGAAAGGCCGAGCCGTCCGGCATGCAAAGCTGGTCGTAGTAGAAGTTGTCCGTATCGTCCCACAATCCGCCGCCGACATCGGGGCTTGCCATCGCCCGCGCGATATAAAGGAAATGCTCGAAGAACTTCGTCGCCATGTCGTCGTAGACGCGATCGTGCTGACCGAGTTCGAGCGCGATCTGCAGCATCGCGAGGCAATAGGCCGCCATCCAGGCGGTGCCATCCGATTGCTGGATGTAGCCCCCGGTCGGCAACGGCGCCGAACGGTCGAACACGCCGATATTGTCGAGCCCGAGGAAGCCTCCTTCGAAGATGTTCAGCCCCTGCGAGTCCTTGCGATTGACCCACCAGGTGAAGTTCAACAGCAACTTCTGAAAAATCCGCTCCAGGAACGCGACGTCGCCGGCGCCGTCGTTGGCGGACCGGTCATTCTGGTAGACGTGCAGCGCCGCCCAGGCCTGGACCGGCGGATTGACATCGCCGAACGCCCATTCGTAGGCGGGCAATTCACCGTTCGGATGCATCATCCAGACCTGGGAAAGCAGCAGCAGTTGACGCTTGGCGAAATCCGGATCGATCAGCGACAGGCTGACGCAGTGGAACGCCAGGTCCCACGCGGCGAACCACGGATACTCCCACTTGTCGGGCATGGAGATGATGTCGACCGCACTCAGATGCCGCCAGGCGCTGTTGCGGCCGGATTTGCGTCCCTGCGGAGGAGGCGGCTGTCGCGGATCGCCATCCAGCCATTCCGCCACGTCGAAATAGTAGAACTGCTTGCTCCACAGCATCCCGGCAAATGCCTGGCGCTGTACCAGCCGCATATCGGGGTCGTCGATCCCCGCTTGCAGTACCGCATAGAACGCATCGGCTTCCTGCCGGCGCTGCGTGACAAGTGCGTCGAACCCCGTGAAGTCCGGCGCCTGAGCGACGCCGGCAGAAAGCTGCACCCGAACTGTGACGCTGCCGCCGGCCGGCACCGTCCGATGATACACGCCGGCGACCTTGGTTCCGCGCGCCTCCGGGTTCACCGCATCGTGGCGGCCGTGGACGATGAAGTCGTTCACGCCGTCCTTGTAGTAGCCGGCCGGGCCGCCCGCGCCGAAAACCTTCCCGAAATTCGTCTCGTTCTCACAGAACGCCAGCCTGTCTGCGTCCTCGAAACTCAAGGAAAACTGCCCAAGCTGGTCGTGCTGGCCAAGCACCTCGCCGCGCCGCTGCTCGCTCATGTCCGGGCGGGACCGATCGCTGGACCAGCTCCAGTCGTTGCTGAACCAGGCCTGCGGCAGGATGTGCAGCGATGCGCTGTCCGGCCCGCGATTATGCACCGTGACCCGCATCAGGATATCGTCCGGGGACGCCTTGGCGTATTCCACCTCCACGTCGAAGTAGCGATCCTCGTCGAACAGCCCGGTATCGATCAACTCGAACTCGCGTGCAGCCGAACCCTTCCGGCGTGCATTCTCATCGATCAGCCACTGATACGGATATTCCCCCTGCGTCAGCTTGTACAGCATCCGTCCGTATGAGTGACTCGGTACCGCGTCGATATAGTAATAAATTTCCTTGACGTCCTCTCCATGATTGCCCTGCTGGTTGGTCAGGCCGAACAGCCGTTCCTTCAGGATCGGATCGCGTCCGTTCCACAAGGCCAGCGACAGGCACAGCAATTGCCGGTCATCGCAGAACCCCGCGATCCCATCCTCCCCCCACCGATAC
>DATNEJ010000447.1:0-3456 GCA_035606775.1 Acetobacteraceae bacterium
TGGCTCACGGATTTGGCTGGCTGTGATGGCGCGCTTACTATTGCTGGCGCTCGTGTTGGTCGGCGTCGCGTCCTGCGCCACCACCCCGGAAGAGCGGGGGCCTTGGCACCAAGGGCTGCACGAGCACAAATGGGAATGAACAACTCGATTCTCGCGAGATTCTCAGCTGCGGTTTTGCCGCATCTATGCGAAGAATCGAGGCTTGGCCGCCTTCAAAATCCGCCGCCGCTACTGAGCACCGCCAGCCCGGTTCGCATGACCCATGCGGGCCAAAACCTGCCGCGCCCGCCCAATTATCACACGCGCCGACGGCCGACGACGACGAACGAGCCCTCGGAGGAATTCAGCCCGCGGCTATTTCTTTCGTTTTTCTGATTGGCAGCTTCAGGACCTTGCATATAGCGCTCAAATTGGCCGCCCGAGGCCGCACCCGACCGCCTTCCCAGAAGTATATGCTGACGTGGCTGACGCCAACGCGCTCAGCGAGATTCGCGACGGACAGACCGCGTGCAATCCGCGCATCGTGAAGATAGCGGCCCAGGCTTGGCTTGCGAGGCAACAGGCGAACTCCTTCGGGTGTCAGACTGGTTCGCTCGGACCGTAGCCATCGCTGCCTTGCGCAGCAAGGCCGTGCGGACCTGCCGGGTCCCCCTCCGCTCGTTGCATCTAATTTTGATAATGAAGAGCGTTTTTCGCTTGGCGGCGCGGCGCACGGTTCTGCTTGGCGGGGCTCCAGAACTGGATCCGCGCCGGTGAGCGAAAAACGTGTTGGACTAAACCGCTCCCCCCGACGCTGGAGCTATGGGCGTTGATTGCACCGAGGTGCCCAGGTGACGCCGAACAGCGGCGTTTCCGGAGCTGGACGAGGCACCGATGCGGCCCTCGGTAGACGCGCCAAGCGATTGAGGCTGCCATTCCCGGGGCTTGATCCGCTGAGCAGGCGTTCCGGCGAGGTCGCAGGCCGCAAGGTCCCCACCACGATGCAGCGGATCAATTGGCATCGGACGGCGGGGGCGCTGTTCGGGTTCATGACGTGTCCGGCGCTGGCTGGCAAATCGGCGACCGAACGATGCAGCCGATCACCACCATGATGCCGGCGTGGCATTTGGGGCATCGGTGCAGTGATCGCCCAGTGAGCGCCTCGTATCGATCGCGGTAGTCGGGCGGCGGCTCAGGCGTTGGTTCAGCCGGTGCCATCCGAAGCAGTTCCCGGCAGCGCGCCAGCTTCCGTGCCCGATGGCCGTTGGCGAGGAGGCCGTAGTAGCGGATGCGGTGAAACCCGTCCGGCAGCACGTGGGTGAGGAAGCGGCGGATGAACTCGCTGCCCTCCAGGCTCATGGTCTTCTGCCGGTCGCCGTCCCGGTAGTCCTTCCAGCGGAACCGCATCTTGCCGTCGTGCATAGACACTAGGCGGTTGTTGGAGATCGCGACCCGGTGGGTATACCGCCCGACATAGTCGAGAACCTGCTCCGGCCCGGCGAAGGGCCGCTTCGCATAGACGACCCATTCGGTGTCGCGGACTGGTGCCAGATGCCGCCGGAACGCCGCCGGTTCATGCAAATGGCGGTGCGCGTCGAAGAACCTCAATTCGCCCGCGGCGAACGCCTTCTTCAGGTAGGACAGGAACAGGCCACGGAACAGCCGGGACAACACCCTGACCGGAAGGAAGAACCCCGGCCGGCAGGCGATCCAGCTCTCGCCATCCGGCGCGATCCCGCCGCCGGGCACCAGGCAGTGCAGGTGCGGATGGTGCAGCAGGTTCTGCCCCCAGGTGTGCAGCACGGCCAGAAAACCGATCTCCGCGCCCAGGTGCTTCGGGTCGGCGGCAATGGTGCGCAAGGTCTCCGAGGCCGCCTGGAACAGGATGTCGTAGACTGCGGTCTGGTTCTGGAAGGCGATGGTGGCGACCGCCTCCGGCACGGTGAACACCACGTGGAAGTAGGGCACTTCGAGCAGCTCTGCCCGCCGGTCCGCCAGCCACTGTGCCCGGGCGAGCCCCTGGCACTTCGGGCAGTTCCTGTTGCGGCAGGAGTTGTAGGCGATCCGCTGATGGCCGCAGTCGCCACAGCGCTCGACGTGGCCGCCGAGCGCCGCGGTGCGGCAGCGTTCGATTGCCGTCATGGCGCGGCGACGCGCGGGAGACAGCGACGTGCCATGCCGATCGCGGAAAGCCTGGCCGAAGTGGCGGAAGACATCCGCCACCTCCAGCCCCTCTCTGGCCATGACGCCTGCGCGTCAGGCGGGCACGAGATCCGGCATCGCTGGTTGGGTGACGGGGAGCGATTCCAGTGGACTGGTGGTCGCGCAAACCTTGCTGGTGGCGATCAGCAGATAGCGCGCCGTGGTGCTCAGGTTGCGATGCCCGAGCAGCAACTGGATGGTGCGCAAATCGGTGCCGGCTTCCAACAGGTGAACGGCGAAGGCATGTCGCAGGGCATGCGGCGTCACCGGCTTGCCGATCCCGCACGTCGACCGCACGCCCCGGCAGGTCCAGTTGATGCTGAGCGGCGAGATCGGTTGGCCGGGCCGATCGCCAGGGAACAGCCACGCACCGGGATGAGTACGCTGCCAATAATCGCGGAGCAACTCGAGCAGCTTGGGCGATAGCATGACATAGCGGTCCTTCCGACCCTTGCCCTGCTCGACCCGGATGACCATGCGCTTGCTGTCGATCGCGTCAGGGGTGAGACATACGGCTTCGGAGATCCGCAGGCCGGTCGCGTAGCAGACCGTCAGCACGGTGCGATGCTTCAGATTGTCCACGGCGGCCAGGAAGCGCGCCACCTCGTCCCGGCTCAGCACCACGGGCAGCTTTTTGGCCTGACGGCTGGTCGGGATATCGTCCGCGATGATCCACGGCCGCCTGAGGGTGACGGTGTAGAGGAACCGCAAGGCAGAGACTGCGACAATGATCGAACTGGCAGCCAGGCGTCTGTCGTTGGTCAGGAAGAGCAGATAGCTCCGGATCTCGGCGGGTCCGAGATCCTCCGGGGACTTGCGAAAGTGGCGGGCGAATCGACCGACCTGTTCGGCATACACACGTTGTGTGTTCAGGGTCAGGTTGCGGATCTGCATGTCTTCGATCATGCGGCGGCGAAGCGGGCTCATCGACAACTCCTCTGCAAGACGGACAGCGCCACGCGGCGCCGCCGCATCGTCTCGCTATGGAGTTGTCAGGACAGGGTGTGTCCCTGCTCGCCAGAAACCGAAGGCGGTAGAACTGGAAATATGTAGATCAGACTACAGAACTACCGCGAAGCGGTTTAGTCCAATCCGGTTTATCACGTGCTCAATGAGCGTGCTCGTGGTCATGCCGATGGTGAAGATCGGGGTAGTGCGGGTGCCGATGCACGAGGGGCGCATGCCGGTGATGGTGGCTATGCGGCTCGCCTGTTGGATCGTCCGGCTCGTGGGCATGACGATGGTGATCGTCGTGCGTGTGCCGATGCTCATGCT
>DATNEJ010000449.1:0-7526 GCA_035606775.1 Acetobacteraceae bacterium
GACGCAAAGCCGACATTCACCCGGTCGATATAGCAGACCAGGTAGGCAACCAGCAGGAACGGCATCAGGCGCCAGAATACCCGGCGCATCGTCACGGCTTCGATGGTTGTGTCTTCGGTTACCGTCGCGGACATCATGGTCTCCAGGCAAAGGCCACGCTGCTTCGCGACACGATGAACGACGGGCGTGCGCCACGGACCTTGCCGGACCACGTTTCCCCCGCCGCCTCTTCGGTGGCGAGAGGGGCTTTATGGTTGTCGTCCTGCTTAACCTGTCCCATCTGTGGCCAGGCATGCGCCCGCCGGGAACCCGCCATGCCAAGCTCAGGTTTTGTGCTCATGACAACGACCGCGATCGACAAACAGCGCGGTAATCCGCCATCCGATGCCGAAATCCGGGATATCGTTCACGACGGCGTGAAAGCCTATTTCCGCACGCGTCACGCGCGTGTGGGACCGTTCGTGGACCGGCATTTCTCGTTACGTGGCACGATGCGTCTGCATCGCGCCGCCCTTGGCTGGGACATCGCCCGCGCGCCGTTCAACCTGGGCATGGCGGCGCCGCAGGTCGGTCTGTTCCTGGCCGCGTCAGCGGCCAGGCGGCTGGGCGCTCGACGGTTGGCGCGGACCATCGAGGGGAAGCGGCTGGTGGTGCCGACCGAGGTCGCGCGGGCGTTAGCCTGGCTGATCCACACCGAGTTGCTGGAACTGCCGTTCCAGGATGGCAACCGCGTCGCGACGCACGATGCATTGGCGGAGACCATCCTGGCCGATCCCCGGCTGGCCGACGCCATGCAGCCGGAGCTTGCGGCAATCGGGCAGAAGGCAGCGGACCCGTCTGTGCGCCGGCGATTGGAAGACGCGATGGCGGAATACGCGTTGACGCGCACCGCAGCGTCCGAGGTTACCACAGCGCTGTTCAGCCTGGGTACCGGGGCATTGGCGCTGCGCAAGGTCACGCCAGGGGCGATGTCGCTCGCGCCGGTGCTTGCCTCCGCCATGGCGCGCCATGCCGCGATCAGTGCCTTTCCGCTGGGATCGGCGTTGGGCTCCGTGTGGTATGCGCTGTTTCCGGTGGCGCCGGCGGCGGCACTCGTTGCGGGACTGACCGGTGGCATGATGATGGCGGCGACGCTTGCCGCGGCGTTCGCCGGGGTGATCGCCGATCCGGTGCAGCGGCGCCTGGGCCTGCACCAGTGGCGGTTGCACCGCATGCTGGACGCGCTGGAGCGGCAAATGCTCGATCCGTCCAAGCCGGGCTACAAAGTGCATGACCACTATGTGGCGCGGCTGCTCGATCTGTTCGACGTGGTGGGGACGGTCTACCGGCTGTCGATGCGGTAGCCGCGACTGCGGGCGTCGGACCAGATGGGATCACGAACCGCTGCCGGTGCGAGAGGATTCCGGTTCAGATCAACACGAATTCGCCGAAAACGCGACGAGGACGAGCGCCACGCCGTAAAATCCGACTTGCGCTTTGGACCAATCGAGACCATTTTTTGTCTCGGATGAGAGGATTGCGCATGACGAGCGAGGCGCAGATTGCCGAGATTTTGGGAATTCGCGGACGAGCGGGTGATGCAACGTCGTTGCTTCTACTTGCTGACGAGGTTAACAAGGGCCTGCCGCTCTCGGCGCTGAACCGCGTCGTGAGTCAGGTCGCACCCTTCGATAATACGTTCATCTATCGGTTCGTTCCGAAGTCAACATTGGCGCGCCGCTTGGCGCACCAAAAGCGGTCTGCTTCCCGCAGGAAGCAAGCCCGGTTATCGGCGGTCCAAGGTGCAAAGGTTGCTCGGCTCGCCGAAGTCTGGGCTTTCGCCAAGGAAGTATGGGGCAGCGACGAGCAGGCCAGAGATTTCCTGTTTCGCCCGCACCCTCTGCTCGAGGGCCGCCGACCGATCGATGTCGTGCTCGCGAACGAGTTCGGGCGCCCACTCGTTGACGGAATCCTCGGCAGACTGCAGTACGGCTCTGCCGCGTGACGGCACAGCGGCTGGACCGCGTCCTCCTTGCCTATCGTATCGGCGATCCTGCGGGAGCCCACCCGATCTTCGATGCAACAGGGTCCAAGCTGTTCCCTGGGCGCTGGAACACCGCCGCCAGCCCGATGATCTACGCCTCAGCGCACTATTCGACTGCGGTATTGGAGAAGCTGGTCCATGGCAGCGGCGTTCTGCCGCCAAACCAGCACTTCGTCGAGATCACCATTCCCAACGGGATTTCCTATGAAATGCTGGAGCCTTCGCACCTGCCTGGATGGGATGCTCCGGACGGTGCCGCCTCCAAGGATTTCGGTGAGATGTGGCAGCAGTCAAAGCGCTCCCTGCTGTTGATCGTCCCGAGTGTGGTCGCCCGCATGGAGCAGAATCTCCTGCTAAACCCAGTTCATCCTGAATTCCCGCAGGTGACCCACAGCCTGCACCGGCCCGTCTGGTGGGATATGCGCCTTTTTCCAAAGGCGTCGTCGTGATATGCGCGGCTTGCAGCGATCAGGGACACCAGCACCTGCGAGGGTTTCTCCCTCGCAAACCTTGACGATTTACGTCAGACGCAATGGTGGATCAGCGCCCTGGAAGAAGCACCGCAGTACGCGGAACCGCGTCCACGCGAAAAAGGGCGAATTTTTGCAGGACCTTCCCACCGCCTTTCCGAGCCACGTCGCCCTCTCGCACCGCGCCGGCCCATTGCGCGAGATCGGGCGGGTCGCTCCGGCCGGAATCGCGAACGAGCAGGGCTGGAGCGGCGTCGGAGGCATGCGGAAGCCGGAACAGACGCCAGCGCGGCTCATCCGCCATTACCTGCAAGTTCGGCATGGTCCAGGCCAGTTCCGCGGCCAGTGCATACTGATCGGTGACCACACGGTCGGCCCCTACCCTCTTCGCCACATCCTCCACCTGCCGCGCAAGACCAGTCCAGCCGTCTAGCCGGATCGCGACAGGGTCCAGCCTGGACGGCGCCGGCACGATGCCGATGGCGGCATGCAGATAGACAAGAACCGTGATCGCCAGCCCCAGCCCGACCGAGGGCCAGCGCAGCCGCCGCCAGACCTGGCCACGCAAGCCGGAGGCGGCGACGACCGCAGCAGGGTAGATGATCGCCGGCCAGTTCCCCTGCACGCGGTCGCCGGTCGCGTGCTGCACGAACACCAGGATGGCAGGCAGCGACAGTGCCGCCAGCAAGGTCCAGGCGGGGTCGCGTGTGCGCCATGTCAACCGAACCGCCTCGACGATCCCGGCCACGCTCAGCAACCAGACCCCGGGAGTCGCCAGACCGATCTGGCCGCCGATGAGTTCCAGCAGAAAACCGGCAGCCCGCGCCGGCTGCCAGTCCCCGACCCGGCCACCCTGTCGCACGAAGCTCGCCCAGCCATGATCGGCGTTCCACAACAGCACCGGCAGGAACAGCAACAGGCCCAGCCCCGCCCCTGCCCAGGGCTGCCACCGGCGCAGCCAGGCGCGCGCCTGCGGCACAATCAGCAGCCACAGCGCAATGCCCAGCCACAGGAAGGCAGCCGAATACTTGCTCGCCATCGCCAGCCCGGCGAACGCGCCGACGGCGAGCCACCACGCGCCTCGCCCGCCGTCCATCAGGCGCGCCATGGCCCATAGCGCCGCGACCCAGAAGAACAGCAGCGGCGTATCCGGTGTCATGATGACCGTGCCGACACCCACCAGCAGCGTGGCATTCAGCAAGGACGTCGCGACCAGCCCGGCGCGCCGGCCGGGCAGCAGCCGATCGGCTGCGTCGGCGAGCATCCAGGTGGCGAGTGCGACCGACAGCGGACCCAGCAGGCGAACGCCCAACGCGGTCTGCCCGGCCAGCATGGTGCCCGCACGGATCCACAGGGCGACCATCGGCGGATGGTCGGGAAAGCCCGGGGCCAGGGCGCGCGACCAGATCCAGTAATAGGCTTCGTCCGGCGCCAGCGGCACGAAGGCCGCAACCATCAGCCGGACCACCGTCAGCACCGCCAGAACGGCGGCGGCGACCATCACGGCATCCGCCTCATGAAGCCGCCGGCATCAGCGCGCGCGCCACACCAGGGTGGCGGACACGGCGTAGTTCCACACGACACCGATGACCGCGCCGACCGAGCCGGCAACGCTCCATGTGGCGTTCTGTTCGTACAGCACATTCGCGATGCCGACATTGGCGATCGCGCCGAAGCCGCACACGACCATGAACAGCAACAGGCCTCGCCACAGCCGGGGGCCGCGCAGACGCTGATCGCGATAGGTGATCGCATTGTTCAACTCGAAGTTGAACATCATGGCGACGATCGTGGCGATCGCCTGCTCGGTTTCGAACCCAAGGCTCGTGGTCTGCCTGAACGCCGCCAGCACCGCCAGGTGGACCAGCACGCCCAGCGCACCCACCACCGCGAAGGAGAAGAAGCGCAACGGCAGAATGCCGCCAAATACCTTGTCCAGCAGCAGCCCGGCGAACTGCATGATCACCAGGGCGTCGAGCTTGCTTTCGCCGGCTGCCCGTTCCCGGAAGTGGGCCGGCACCTCCTGCACCCGCAGCGGTCCGGGCGCGCTCAGCACCAGATCGAGCAGTATCTTGAAGCCCTGCCCGTTCAGCGAACGGGCCAGATCCTCGAACAGCAGACGCGGCAGCATGAAAAAGCCGCTCATTGGATCTGTCAGTTTCACCGGAAGGAAGAGCTGCGCGAGGCGGATGCCGCCATCGGAAAGCACGCGACGCCAGCGATTGGCCAGCCCCGCGGCGTCACCGCCTTCGACGTGACGGCTGGCGACCGAGAGGTCGTACTGCCCGCTGCGCAAGGCGGCGAGCATGACCGGCAGGCGGGTCTCATCGTGCTGAAGGTCGCCGTCGATCACCGCCACGTAGTCGGCGGAGGAGGATAGCGCGCCCTCAATCACCGCAGAGGCAAGGCCACGGCGACCGATCCGGCGGATACAGCGAACCCTGGGATCGGCCTGGGCAATACGCCGAACCTCGGTCGCGGTACCATCGGGGCTGTTGTCGTCGACGTAGATGACCTCCCACGCGATGCCGGTGAGCGCGGCATCCAGCTTGTCGATCATCGGGGCGACGTTCGGCCGCTCATTGAAGCAGGGAACGATCACGCTGAGCGTCGGCGCACGGGTGAGGCCGGTTGGGGATGAATCGATAAGCAGAGCGGGATCGGTCATGAGTTCCTGTTCGCGCCATCGGCGCGCGCAGGCAATAGCCTACCGGATTGTTTCGTCAAGAAAATCTGATCATATCGCAACCCGAGGTTACATGTGATCGCTCTTTTTCAAGACAATGCTGGACAAATTGAGCGTCCCTCCCATATAGGCTCCCTAGCAGGAGCGCGATTATCGCACCCTCGAAACGCAGGAGCGCAGGGTGCGCAGCCGCACACTGAAACGGACCAGAGCTCTTTCCCGGGCTTTCATCACCCTTGGCTGCGCCATCCTTGGGGCCACTGCCCTGACGCCGGTGCCGGCCCACGCGGGCCCACTCTCGGTCACCGACATATTCGGCCAGTTCAATGCGGTCGTGTTCGGCAATTTCCGCAGCAGTGCCGACGTAGAGGGGCGGACGGTGGTCGGCGGCAACCTGACCGGCGGCGCCACCTTCGATCTGAAGCCCAGCGCGACCGCTTCGTCCTTTGCCGGCCTGTCGGTGTACGGCAGCGCCGCCACCGGGGGCAGCCTGAACGTCAACAATGGCGGGGGCGTCGCCGTTGCCGGCGCCAATACCGCAAACTTCAACCTGAACGGCGGCGGCAACGCCTCGGTCGGTGGCGCCAACACAGGCAGTCTATCCGCATCCGGCGCCGGATCGGCCTTCGTCGGTGGTGCGAATGGCGGCACCATCTCGCTGTCCAAGGGCGGCAGCGTTTATGTCGGCGCGTCCAACTCCGGGCAGGTGAGCATCAACGGCGGCACCGGCAGCGTGTCGGTCAACGGCGGCAACGCGTCGCAGATCACGCTCAACAGCGGCGGCACCGCGGTGATCAACGGCAACACCGGCAATGTGACGCTGAACGGCGGCAGCCTGACCTATACCGGCAGCAAGACCGGCAACCTGAATCTGAACGGCGGCGCGACCGCGACACATGCGGGCTCGGTCAGCTTGACGCCGCCGGCCAACCAGGCGACGCAGTTGCCGGATTTCGCCTCCACGTTCAAGACACCGCTGACGACGCTTTCCACCACCCTGGGTGGCCTGGCCGCGAACAGTTCCACCAGCGTCAACGGGAACAACGTGACACTGGCCGCTCATCCGGACTCCAGCGGAATCGCGGTGTTCAACCTCAGCACGTCACTGTTCAAGCAGAACGCGACGGTGACGATCCAGCCGGACGGCGCGACCAGCCTGATCATCAACGTGAATGTCGATGGTTGCATCGCCGCTGCCTGCGCCTTCGCGTTTCCCTCCAGCCTGCATTTCACCGATCCGACGGACTACGCCGATCAGGTGCTGTGGAACTTCGTCAACGCGACGGACCTGACGTTCACCACCGAATTCGGCGGCAGCGTGCTGGCGCCGCTGGCTGCTGTCACCAACCAGGGGCCGATCGACGGCACACTGGTCGCCGCGAGCTACAGCGGTAGCGGCGAGCTGCACAGTTATCCGTATGCCGGGACGATCCCCGGCGGATCCCCCGACACGTCTCACACGCGGCCGGTGCCGGAGCCGTCGAGCATCCTTGCGCTCGGGGCCGCGCTGGCTGGGCTCGGCTTTGTCCGGCGCCAGTGGTTACGCGCCTGAATTGCTTAGCGGCACGCCGGCTAAGTTCCGGCTGGTGCGGATCGTCTGCAAGGTCTGCACGCGGCTGACCGTCGGCGATCCCGTTAGCCGCTGCGTCAACTGATTTTCGTGGCTGGTGTCGCGGGCCACCAGCTTCAACAGGAAATCCCCACCGCCGCGGATCATGTGACACTCCCGCACCTCGGGCCAGGTGCCGACAAGCTGTTCGAAGGCTGCCAGGACCGACTCCTTCTGGCTGTCCAGCCCGACCACGGCGAAAAAGGTGATCTCCCAGCCGAGTTTCTGCGGATCGGGGTCGGCGTGGTAGCCGCGGATGACGCCGGCTTCCTCCAGCGCCCGCACCCGGCGCAGGCAGGGTGGCGCCGAAATGCCCGCGCGCCGGGACAGTTCGACATTGGTGATGCGCCCCTGCTCCTGAAGCGCGGCCAGAATCCGGCGGTCTATGGCGTCGAGATGGATCGGCGCCTCAGGGACAGGTGCTTTCATTGGCGAGCAATGTCTCAAACGTTTCCGTGGGGCGGCAGGATGCGCAATCTTATTGCACGGGGCTTTGCCCGCAAGGGAGAAAGCGATGGCCGTTCCGATCCGGCTCGTTGGAGCAGCCGGAAACCTTGGCGCGCCGCTCGGCGCCAGGGGTCGCTGTTAAAGCGGGATCGCCAGCAGCGTATCGAAGCGCTGGCTGTCGCACACCACCAGCCGTTCGGCGAAGCGCATTGCACCGTCGGGGGCTTGAGTCACCTTGTCCAGGTAGGCGCCGGCGGCGAACAGGTCCATCCGCCCGTCGCGCATGGTGCG
>DATNEJ010000492.1:0-3657 GCA_035606775.1 Acetobacteraceae bacterium
GACCGAGAGTGTGTCGGACATGCATTGCGTCACGCAGTGGTCACGCTACGACAATCACTGGAAGGGCATTGCGGCGCAGGCGCTGTTGGAGATCGTTCGCCCGCGGCCGGAAGCCGGGCATGTCATTTTCCATTCCTATGATGGGTACACGGCCAATATTCGCTTGGACCAGTTCGATCAGCCGGACGTGTTCCTGGTGCATGAGTGGGAGGGCAAGCCGATCAGCCGAGCGCATGGCGGGCCGGCGCGGATGCTGGTGCCGCAGCTGTATCTGTGGAAATCGGCGAAGTGGCTGCGCCGTATCCAGTTCACCATCAGCGACCGTCCCGGCTTCTGGGAGGTGCGCGGCTATCACAATAACGGCGATCCCTGGCAGGAGGAGCGGTATGGGTGACGGGTATGACGTGCGTTTTGTGGCTGGCGGCCGAGGGCCATACGCTTATATCCATACATAAGGCCATACGCAGATCGAAAACCCGACGGCACGACCAGTCATCGGGAAATCAGGCGCCGATGCGGGCGTTGCCTTGATCGCCAGTTCGAAGTGGGAAGAATTTGAACTAACCCGGTACGTGTATGAGAAAGATCGGAGTCGTACACTAAATTACTTGCATTTTACCAAAATATGGCGTAGCGTTTTGTGCTAATGAAAAAGAGAAGCGGCATAGTCGCAATAAAATCTCAGTGAGCACATCCGGTAGTGCGTGACCTGATCGTTACGGCGTCTGCTGTAAAAATCAATATCAGGAGGGCATTCCGATGAGTATCGCCGATATTCAGAACGCCATCTCGCAATCGACGGCGCTCCGGACCAATCCCGGTTACCATAGCTTTATGACTATCGTGCATACATCCGAACCGCTGGTTGTTGCGGCAATGGCGACGAACACGAGTTCGGTCCAATACGGCAACATCCGCATGGCTGTCGGGGTTTGGGAGCAGATTGCACAGATAGTCGGGAAGCTGTCCGCGGCGGATCGGCCGCAGGTCTTCCAGTGCACGCCGGTATCGCTCATGTGGAAGCTTCTGTTGCCCGCGATCGAAAAAATCCGTTCTGCGGGCGCCGACCCCAGTAGTCCAACTGCGAGTCCGGGATACGCGGGTAATTTCGAAAAGCTTAAAGATGAATATAACGCCTGGACACAAACCCCGGCCGGTAAAACTTACAGCACGGATGCGGCCCAGGCAGTCCACGCATTCTTCGGCTGAGGCGGTTGCGGTGCCGGGAACGCGGCAAACGGAGTGGCGGTCAGGCCAGAAATGGCCGCCACTCCCGGAATTGCTGCTACGGCCCTTCATCGACCTGGAACCGTGCGGCCAGGGGCCGCTGTACGCCCGCGGCATCGAGCAATATTGGAACGCGTTGGCAGAGGAGTGCCGCCCTCAGTTCGCGCTTCAAAGGGCACTTCCTGCGATTTTCCGGGCGCAATTCCTTTCCGAAATCGGCCGCCTGGACGATATCGTGGAGGATCCACGACAGGTGCCTGCGCCATTACGAAGTGCGCGGTGGGAAACACTCTGCCAGGCGATCGATAGTTGGCATGAGCTTTCGGCGGACAGGAAGTGCCGGGTCGTACTCCTTCTGCACGCGCTTTGCTTCTACGCCCTGATTTCGAGGCTCGTTTTCGAGCTTGACGATACCGAGATCGCCGCCGATCGTTGTCAGGCGGAGTTGGCGTATTGGTGGGCCTCGGCGCGATACATGTCCAACCTCCGGGGCCGCGCCAAGGACTATGTTGGTGCCGACATGGCAGACATCGAGAGGATCGCGCGTCTGGGCCGGCATGGCGGGCCGGTCGCGGTGAATGCGGCACTCAAACTTCTTGTGCATGCTGCCAAGACGGGTGCGCCCGCCGACCGGCTCCGTGGATTGCAGGCACAGGCAGAGCAAACCGTTGATGCTGTTGTTGCCGAAGCTGATGTATTTACCGGCAGACTTCTTCTGAGCCGCTATTATCGTGCGGCGGCTTTCGTGCCCCAGCGGCAAGGCTTGCGTGCCGACGTTATCCGCATGATGGATCTGGCTGAGCAGTACGCAGCTTCACTGATTCCATCCGACGATGCGCAAGAGTTGCTTTATCTCGAGAATCTGCACCCTGTTCTGGAGAGTCGCACGAAAGAGGCTTTGTGGCTGGGAGATCTGGACCTTGCTCTGTCCCGCGCGCGCAGTGTGGTCGATCTCGATCCGTATGATCCCAGAACGTGGCTGGAACTCGGCGAGGTAAGGTCACGACGCGGCGAAATCGCCGAGGCGGCTGAGTCCTACGCGGTGGCGGCCACGCTCGGCCCCCCCGCAAGCGCGATCGCGCGCCACATGGCAGGCACGTGTTACCGGGATCTTGGTCAGCCGATGCTGGCCGGTTTTTTCTTCAAGGAAGCGGCGGAAGCGGACGGGCGTGCGATTTCTCCGCACGATGCGATCCAGGCCTTGCCTGATGTACCGGTCATTGCCGCTCTAAAGGCGTGGAGTCTCCGCTCTTTCTCGTTTTGAAACGCCGGTCATCCGCCAGCAATGCTGCGGAGCTTCAGCCGGGGTCGGGCGGCAGGGACCCGGGATCGCCCCAGAAGCGCATTTGCATGGCATCGACCAAAGCTGCGGCGGATTCTCGATGGAAGGCTGCGAGCTCTGACCGTTGGCTTTCGTTATGAACAACGGCCAATCCACGATGGCAATGCGCCTGGAGCGGACGCATACCCAACCTCTGCGACAGCCCCAGGGATTCGCTAAACCGCTGCTCGGCTTCAGATGACTTGTGACAATATAAATCCACCTCGGCAATCATTCGGAGGGCATAGGCCTGATTCGCGCGCTCGCCGTGCTCATTAGCCAATTCAAGGGCACGGGTCGCTGTCGCGGTTGCGTCATCGACCCGGTCCGATATGAGGTACGCCTCACTAAGATAAGCAAGGCGCAAGGCGTGCCGTGCGACAAAGCCCTTTGACTCGGCAATCCTGACGGTCTGCTCGAGGAGCGGAATGCCGTCTTCCGGTCTATGGGAAAGGGCCTGCGCATACCCAAGGTGGAATGCGACGTAGGAGAACCCGATCGGGCTGTCGGCGAAGCCGTCGGCGTCAAGGGCGCGCTGAAACGATCGTTGCGCGTCCTGCAGGCACCCTCGGCGCAGTGCGATCACACCCACTCCCAGATGCGCGTACCCACAACTAAATGGATGTCGCGCCGATTCTGCGATCTGCAGGCCTCGCTCCGCAGCCAAAGAACCATTGTCGAAGTCTCCCAACTCAGCCAGTGCCCATCCCATGAAGCTGTAGGAAAACGATGAGGGAAGCACAAACAGACCGAATCGGTCGCTGGTATGATCGTTGTCCAGTCGCTGCGCATTCCACTGGAAATGCTCGATCGCCCGGGGATAGTCACCGCGCGTGTGTTGCGCCAGGCCCAGTGGCAGGTTGGTCACGACCTGGAGTGCCAGGTCGGAGATATTCCTTCCGATGACGAGGGCACGCTCTCCGGCCGTCATGGCATCGGCATGCCGGCCGAGGATCCAGAAATGGTCAGTGAAATACGATTGAATCCATCCCATGCGTCGAGCGTCACCGAGGCGGTTCGCCAGGATTTCCGCTTCCTGAAGGTAGTCGAAGATGCGCCCACGCTCACCAAGCGGCTGAAGGGCATTTCTGATTTCAAAGCGGATGTCG
>DATNEJ010000496.1:0-13661 GCA_035606775.1 Acetobacteraceae bacterium
ATCACCCGTTCGCGGTCACCGACCACGGCCACCGCCTCCTCAAGCCGTCGGGCGATAACTTCCGGATGCTCAACAAAGTTCGTTGTCGTATCGAGCACGCCGGGCATCAGAAGCATGTGCGCAGGCAGCTTGTTCTCGCGCAGGGCAGCGTATTCATGCTGATGCCGCGGATTAGCGAACTCGATCGAAAGAGCGCCGACATTGGCGCGATACAGTTCCGGCAGGATGGTTGCCATCGCGATATCGTAGATATGCGGCCCATCATTGTTGCCCCAACACACATGCAGCCGGACCCGGTCGCGCGGAATGCCCTCGATGCCCAGATTGATCGCCGCCACATGCAACGCAAGCTGGCGAAGGAACTCGGCCTCGGTCAGGCCGTCGAAAAACCGATGCCGCTCCATCGCCAAATCCGGCGCATCGATTTGCAGAACCAAGCCGGCGTCGTGGATCGCGCGATATTCGCTGGCAAGTGCTTTCGCCAGCGCCATCAGATAAGCCTCATGGCTGTCGTAATGCTGATTGAGCATCGTCGTGGCGACGATGCCCGGTGACGGTGCCGTCATGAAACACTCGCGGAAGCGGCCCCCCAATCGCCTGAGCCTGGCGGCATCTTCCTTGATCGGCGCGCCGTTCACGTACCGCACCTCCGACAGCGCGGCCGGCGCGTTGACCACGCGCGCCGAATGCGGAAAGCGCCGCGCCGTCAGCCGGCCATAGCTCGGGAATTCGATCTGGTCCCGCGAAGGCGGACGCTTCGACTCGCCACCGAAGCCGCACAGGCACCGCGGCACATAGGTCTGAAATCCGACGCGCGACTGTTCCCCGTCGTTGCCCACGTCGACACCGGCCTCGACCTGCTTGTCGATGACATGCGCGGTCGCGGTCTCCACCTGGCGGGCCAGTTCAAGGGCATCGATCGTCTCGCCGGCTTCCTGGCGGATCAGCAGGTCGGACAATATGTCCGGACGCGGCAGACTGCCGACATGACTGACCAGGATGCGGTCGCAGCTCATCAGCATGGGCGTTTTCCTCCTTCGCCGCAGGGAAAGCCGCGGACTGGTCCGCCATCCCCACCGGGACGCCGTGACAAATGACAAGTTCGGGGCGGCCTCTTGACCATACCCTCCTTTTGGAACCGAATGGACACTGGGAGAATAAGGGGAGGCAGCCAAAATGGCCGAAAAGGCTCCGGGCGCCACGGATACCGCGCCGCGTCTGACCAATGTGATCGTCGCAGCGACGATCGGTAACATCCTGGAATGGTTCGACTTCCTCGTCTACGGCTACTTCGCCTCGACCTTGGCCCAGGTGTTTTTCCCGACCAGCAATCCGACCGTATCGCTGCTGATCACCTTTGCGGCTTTCGGCCTGTCCTATGTCGCGCGTCCATTGGGTGCCGTCGTCATCGGCACCTATACCGACCGCGCGGGACGCAAAGCCGGACTGACCCTGTCGATCGGGCTGATGATGATCGGCACGACGCTGATGGTCGTCACGCCCGGCTATGCCACGATCGGCATCGCGGCCCCGGCCATCATCCTGTTTGCCCGGCTGCTCCAGGGCTTTTCGGTCGGCGGCGAGTTCGGCAGCGCCGTGGCTTTCCTCGTCGAGCATGCCGGCGATCGCAAGGGTTTCAGCGCGAGTTGGCAGTGGTCCAGCACCGGCATCATCTCGGTCATTGTCGCGCTGTTCGGCGTCGCGCTGACGACGCTCCTGACCCATCAGCAACTGCTGGATTGGGGATGGCGCATTCCCTACGTGTTCGGCTTGCTGGTGGGACCGGTCGGCCTCTACATCCGCTCGCGCATGTCCGAGACACCGGAATTCATCGAGGCCGTCAAACCGCCGACCGTACCGATCAGGGAGTTGCTTCACCGCCATCCGGTCGCGGTCCTGCTGGCGCTCGGCGCTTCGATCGTCTCGAACAGCTCCTATTACCTGCTGCTCTACATTCCGACCTACGCGGTCAGGACGCTGCATCTGCCTGCCTATACCGGCTTTGTGGCGACATTGGTTGGCGGTGTCATGCTTGCCGTCTTCTCGGTCGTCGCGGGGCATTATTCCGACAAGACGCCGCGGACGCACATCATGCTGGCCATGGGGGCTCTGTTCCTGATCGCCGCCTACCCCGCGTTTTGGCTGATGGTTGCCTATCCGTCGCTCGCCACCGCGATATTCGCCGTCGGCTTACTGAACCTGATCAAGGCAGGATATAGCGGCGTGCTGCCATCGCTGCTGGCGGAACAGTTCCCGGTCGCCTCGCGGGCCGTCGGGATCGCGTTCAGCTACAGCATTTCGGTGACGATTTTCGGCGGATTCGCACCATTCGCCGCGGCATCGCTGATCGCATGGACCGGAGACCCGCTTTCGCCGGCCTTTTATCTGATGGCATCCGCTCTGCTCAGCATCATCGCTTTGCTGGCGATCCAGCGGCGCGACGTTCGTGCGCGGGAGAGCCAGGGTGCGAGCATGCCGCCGTCCGGGTTGATGCCCTCCAGATAGGCATGACCACCGGCACGCCCGACCGCATCTCCAGAATCCGCAGGATCCCGGAGATGCGGGGCGCAGGGTTGCGCGAGGGGACAAGGCTTGCGGCTGCGCGCTGGATCAAGACTCACCCGACTTCCATCGGAAGTCGGGTATATTATACCAGCAGCCCGCAGGGCTGACTGGTATGCGCGCAGGGTTGGTGTGGCGGCTGCGCGCGAAATCAATGAGATACCAGCGGCCCGACAATCGACCGATGAGTCAAGAGTCCGGGCCGCTGGTATCACGCCTGCTCCGCGCGATGCGCCTCCGCCAGCGCACCAAGGCTGTCGAAGCGGAAATCGTAGCGGACCCCGTCGGGCGGTGCCGCGGTTGCGCCCCAGCCGCTTTTGTCGTGGCGGCGATCGATCCAGGCCGAGGCAAGCCCCGCGGCATTGGCGGGCGCATGGTCGTGGAACAGGCTTTGCGCGACATGCAGCACCTGCCGCCGCTCCACGCCGTCCGCCGCAAGGTGCTCGATCAGGTATGCAAAGTTGCGCGGGTCCGGTTTGTAGGAACCGACGTCCTGCGCCGTATAAACCGCGTCAAAGGTAACGCCGAGCCGGCGGTTGCTGGCACGGAAACTGTCGCGGTCGACGTTGGAGAGGATGACCAGCCGGTAGTGGCGCTTCAGGTAGCGCAGCGCCTCTTCCGTGTCGGGAAACGCTGGCCAGTCGCCGATCGAGGCGCCGAAGCGCCGATCCTCCGCCTCGTCCGCCGCCACGCCCCAGGCTTCGGCAAGCTGCCGGTGGACCGCGGTCAGCAGCGCGACATAGGGTAAGGCAGGTGTCGCCGCCTGCTGGCGAACCTCGTGCGCCGCGAACTCGGCCAGTACGGCATCGCGCGGCACTGTCACACCGGCGCGGGCGCGCAACGGCTCCAGCGCGGCATGAAGGCCGGATTCCCAGTCGATCAGCGTGCCGTAGCAATCGAAGGTCAGCGTTGTGAAATCGGAGAGGTTCATCATGCCCCGCGCTGTTGCTCGCGATAAGGAAGCGCAGGCCACGCGCTGTGGGACACCGCATCGCGCAGCCAGGCTCGCACACCTTGCGGCGCGCCGAATGCCGGATCCACGCGCAGCCCGGCACCGCCCAGAGTGCGCGCAGCCCGCATCCCATCTTCATCCGTGACATCGTCGCCGATAAAGATCGGCACCCGGCCGTTGAACGGTGCGCGTGCCATCAGGGTGCGAACCGCGCTGCCCTTGTCGGCGCCGACCGGCCGTACCTCCCAAAGCATATGCGCGGGCAGCAACTGGAACCGGTTCTGATCGCCCAGCAGCGCCGTCAGCGTGGCCTGGATAACCGGACCCGCCTCGGGCGTGGCACGGTAATGCAACGCGAAGCCACGGGCCTTGCGCTCCAGCAAAGTGCCGGGATGCGCGGCGACCAGGCTTTCCGCAAGGTCCAGCCAATCGGGCGGCGGGGCGGGCAGGTCCGGCCTGATGACTGCCTCATGCGGGGCAAAACGCATCGCGCCGCCATGCTCCCCGGCCACGGCGCCAGGCGCGTCGGCAAGCAGCGCATCGACGGTCTCGATCGGCCGGCCGGTCACGATCGCCAGCGCACCGCCCAGCCGGTCGCGAAGCTGCCGCAGCGTGTCCGGCAGTCCCGGCGCAACAACGACGGAATCGGGCGTGGGCGCCAGGTCGAGCAGCGTGCCATCGAGGTCCAGCAGCAGGGCGGAGCGCGCGAAGGCAGGCAGCGTGTCCATGACTTAAGGCCCGCACCCCAGCACCCGCAGATCGTACAGCGGGTGCTGCAGCATCGACAGCGACGGATCGGAGCGCAGCATCCAGCCGCTGAAACCGGGGGTCTCCGCGTGGCTGTCGGTGACGATCAGGAACGCGGCGGCGTCCGCCGGCTGGTCCGGCGGGCGGATGACGCACGCCTTGACCTGGATGGTCAGCGAGCCGAACTGGGCCGACCCGCCCACCTTGATCGTGAGCATCTTGCTTTGCGCGTTGATCTTGTCGAGCGCCTGCAAGGTCACCGTTTCCTGCGGCAGCCACGGGTTGGGCGGCGGGGGCTGCTCCTGGGCGGCCTCGGGCGAGGTCTGCGGCTCCAGCGGCGTTGCCGTGATCGGTGCCTGGCCGGGCTGTGAGGGCAAGGTTTGCCCGATCGGCGGAGACGCTCGCCCGGACGCCGGCGGCGACACCTGCCCGGATGTCGGCGGCGGGGCCTGCCCCGGAACAGCCGGCTGGCTCTGCACCGGCGGATAACCCGGCGACTGCACCGTCGGATTGTAGCTCGGCGGCCGGGGGCCGGACGGCACGGGGACCTGCCCCGACGGAGGAGGTTGACCCGGATATGTCCCCTGGGCCTGCAAGGGCGGCTGTCCGGGATACTGGACCGCTGGGACCGGGCTGGTTGTCTGTGCCGGGGCCGGTGCGGCCAACGCCAGCAGCAGGCAGACAGCAGCGATGAACCAGGGGGTCCGCTTCATCGGGCAGGGCGCCGGGGGGACTCCAGTCCTTCGACCATGCCGATCAGGATGCGGCGCATCGCGTCCTCATCCACGCCCATCAGGATCGCATCCTCGAACGCGTCGGTCAGGACCTGCGCCAGTTCGGCGTGGTTCTCGGCCAGCATGCGCATCTTCTCGCGGCAGCCCACCGCGTTGCCGTCCAGGCCCGGCCAGGCCGATGGCGGCGGCGGGATCATTTGCCGCCCCCCGGCTGGGACGCGTTCGCCGGGGCGTTCCCGCCGCCCTTCCCCGCATTGTTCATGCTGGTGACGCTGAAGATGAACTTGCCAAGGAGTTCCTCCAGGCTGATCGAAGACTGGGTGATGGTGATGGTGTCACCCGGCTTCAACATCGCTTCCTGGCCGCCCGGCGACAACGAGAGATATTTACCGCCCAGCAGGCTCTCGCTGGTGATGGTCGCGCCGGTGTCCTTCGGCAGTTTCAGGTCGTCGCGCACCGTAAGGCCGACGACGGCAAGGAAGGTCGCCGGATCGATCCGCTCCTCATTGACGTTGCCGACTTTCACGCCGGCGATGCGGACATCCGAGCCAACGGCCAGCCCGTCAATGTGGTCGAACTTGGCGTAGAGCGTATACCCCTCCGCCGTCGTGCGCCCGGAATGGGCGACGGCGTAGGCCAGGAACCCGCCCGCGACCAGCAGGACGACGGCACCCGTCACCACCTCGGCGAAGCCGCGGCGCGCCATGACCTGGGCTAGAGCCTGTCCGGTGCGGACAGACGCACCGAACAGGCTCTAGCTCTTTGTTTGATCGCGTGATTCACGTCTCCAGCGATTCCGCCTGCGACGATCACGCTCTAGCTGCCCGGAGTCCAGGCTTCGTAGTCACCCGTGGCGCGCTCGCGCCGGCCGCCCTCGTAATCGTGGCCGGGCGGACGGTAGCTCAACGGCGTGCCCGTCTCATTCGGCAGATGCGGCTTCCACCACGGCTGGCGGCCGGTGTCCGGGATGGGGGCATCCGTCGTGTAATGCAGCCAGGCGTGCCATTCGGGCGGCACCGCGCTGGCCTCGGCCGGGCCGGCGTAGCTGACCCAGCGCCGCGCACGCAGGCTGCCGGGGCGCTGCTTCGCCTCCTGGTAGTAGATGTTGCCTGCCACGTCGGTGCCGACTTGGCGGCCCCGCAGCTTGGTGAACAGCCAGGTACCGAAATTCATGGCGCCCGATATACGCAGCCGGCGCGGACTGGTCCACCCGTCGCTGCGCGGGACGGCTCTGCCGAACCGGCACGGTGGGCGGTGTGAGAGCCAGCGGCGCTCATGGCTTCGGTTCCGGCTGAGCATCCGGGAATAGCTCGGTGTGGGTCTCGGCGGTGCGCCCGTAATACAGGACCCGCCGGCCAGGGAATGAGACCATGTAGCCGGCACAGCCGGCAGCCGCCACCTTGGCGCAGAATCCCTTGTAGGTGTACCCCGGCACCAGGGCCTGGGCTTCGCGGATCGCCTGCTTCACCACGGCGGCGTCGAAGCGTTCGGCCACAGGCATCGGCGTCGGCGCGGTCTTCAGTTCGAACGTTTCGCCATCCGGCCGGTAGTAGGTGCGGACGGACCGGCGGAAATCGGCCGCGTAGCCGTCGAAGCCGGCTTCGATCAGAAGCTGCACGCCCTGCGGAAAGGGCATGGTGTCCGCTTCGGAACCTGCAAGCGCGGCGCGTGCGGCGTCTTGCCAATGCGTGGTCATGTCAGCGTCCTTTCGCGGTGTGAGGAAACGGGATCGGCAGTCAATCGACAGGCATGGACTTGAGGCCGCGCGTCTCGACGATGCCGCGCAGGATGCGCTGCAGCGCCGCCCGGTCCCCGTGCGTCAGGTGGCCAAAAAACGCGGCATCGTTGATGTCGGCCAGCGCCGCCAGCACCGGCACCAGCGCGCGGCCGGACGGCGTGAGCGAAAGGGTCTGTGCCCGCCCGTCCTTCGGGTCCGCGGTGCGCGCCAGCCTCCCCTTGGCGATCAGCCGGTCCGCCAGCTTCGTCACCGTGCCCCGCGTCATCCCCATCCGCTCGGCAAGGCGGCTTGGGGAGAGCGCTTTCACGTCCAGCAACTGCCGCATCAGCACCCACTCCGCCACAGTCACGCCATGCGCCTCCAGCTTGCGGGCGAAGGCGTGCGAGACATGGTTCGAGACGTAGCGCAGCCAGTAGCCGAGGTGGGTGGTCAGGTCGGAAATCTGCGTCGCCGGTTTCATGGAGGCGTCCTTCGTTGGCTAGGAAATTATCGGGTACAAGTTTCCTAGTCAACTATATTCTGCCGGCAGGGTCGCGGGGCTGGCGGTCCTGGCCTTTCCCGAACCCGCATCCCTCGCGATCCGGGTTGCGGTTCCGTATACAGGGCGCTCGCCAAATTCTTTTTCGCGCATCGTCTGACCATTGCGGGAGTGGCCGTGACCGACATCGAGACTTTCATCCGTGGCATGCCGAAAGCGGAACTGCACGTGCATATCGAGGGAACCATCGAACCCCCGATGATGTTCGCCTTGGCCGAACGCAACCGGGTCGAACTGCCGTGGCGGTCGCCGGAGGCACTGGAAGGCGCCTTCGCATTCGACGATCTGCAATCGTTCCTCGATATCTACTTCGCCGGCTGCCGCGTCATGGTGCAGGGGCAGGACTTCTACGACGTCACCAAGGCGTATTTGCGCCGAGCACATGCGGACAATGTCGTGCGCGCGGAGGTATTTCTTGGCCCGCAAGGGTTCACCGACCGAACACCGCTGGCGGAAATCATGGAAGCGGTTCTGCACGCCATCGACGATGCGGGACAGGACTGTGGAATTCGTGGCGGCCTGATCGTCAGCACGCACCGGCATCGCCCGGAGAAGGATGCGTTCGCCCTTCTGGACTCAATCATGCCCTGGAGAGAGCGTATCATCGGCATCGGCATGGGCGGGCCGGAGCGGCCGAACCCGCCGTCAAAGTTCACGCGCTATTTTCAGGAATGCAGGCGCCGGGGCCTGCGAACAACGATTCATGCCGGTGAGGAAGGGCCAGCAGAGTATGTGCGTCAGGCCGTCGAGGTCCTCGCTGTCGATCGCATCGACCACGGCAACGCGGCGCTGTCGGACCAGGCTTTGGTGTCCCTGCTCGCAGAGCGGCAAATTCCCCTGACGGTGTGTCCCGTGTCGAATGTAAAGCTCAAGGTGGTGAACGAGCTGGCGGATCATCCGCTCAGGCGCATGCTTGCCGCGGGCCTGAACGTTTCGCTCCACTCGGACGACCCGCCTTATTTCGGGGCATACATCAACGAGAACTACGTGCAGTGCCAAAAGGCGCTCGGCCTGCCTCTTGATCAAATCGTGACCCTGGCGCGCAACAGCCTGACCTCATCGTGGGCCACGCAATCGGAAATGTCCGATCAGTTGAGCAGGCTGGAGCGATACGTCGCGGAAAATGTTCCGTGTGACGCAGCGCGGGCAGCAACGCCACACGCCATCTGTGGCCGCTGATCGTGATAACGTAGTTGGTGGCCTGTGCACCAGTGACCTGGGAAATTGGCCTGCCCTGGATAATTTTACGTCGAGGAAGTTTCAGACCTCGCCTATCCCGTCGCGGGCCACGACGCGGCCTCGCTTGACCACCGTGCGCCGTCCCGGCCGCTGCGCAACCGCCTCGGCGACGGTCTCCGCCTCCACCAGCACCAGATCGCCGCCGCATCCCGGGGCCAGCCCGTAGCCGTCCAGTCCCAGCGCCCGCGCACCGCCTGTTGTGACCACGTCGAGCGCCGCCGCCAGCTCATCGTCGCGCCGCAGATTGTAGCGCTGGCCTACGAACATCGCCCGCTCCAGCATGTCCGCATTGCCGTACGGTCCCCAGGTATCGCGGATGCCGTCCGATCCGGCGCACACCGCCACCCCGGCCCGCGCGAGGCGCATCAGCGGCGGCACGGGTCGCGACGCGGTGGCCGTGGTCATGATCGCGATCCGTGCCTCCGCCAGCGCGGCGATCAGTGGATCCACCACCGCCGCATCCGGCATGCCGAGGCAGAAGGCGTGGCTGACGATCACTTTCCCTTGCATCCCCAGGGCGCGGGTCCGCTCGATGATCAGTTCCATCGAGAACGCGCCCATCTCACCCGGTTCGTGCAGATGAATATCGACGCCGCGTCCGAACCGGTCCGCAAGGCCGAACACCGTATCCAGATGACCCTTCGGGTCGCGGTCGATCGCGCACGGGTCCAGCCCGCCCACTGTCTCCGCGCCAAGCCGCAGCGCCTGTTCGAGCAGTTCCACCGTGCCGGGACGCACCAACAGGCCGCTCTGCGGAAAGGCAACGATGTCAATAGCCACGACATCGGCCAGCGCTTCCCGCGTCGCCATCACACCCGCGATGCCGGCTACGCCGCAGTCCGTGTCCACGTCCACATGGCTGCGAATGAAGGTGCTGCCATGCGACACGGCGAGGCGCGCATGCCGTTCGGACTGTTGCCGCGGGTCGATCGGCAGCGTCTTGCGAACTGCGCGTTCGTTGTCGATCCGGTCAATCAGCCGGGGTCCCACCGCGTTGCGGTACCAGGGAAGACCGAGCAGCGATTTGTCGAGATGGGTGTGGGCCTCCACCAGGCCCGGCAGCGCGATGCGTCCGCTGCCGTCCAGAACCAGTACGCCAGCGGGTGCCGGGCCGGGCGCAATGCGCCCCGCCAGGATCAGAATATCCGTGAGCTCGCCGCCAAGCGGGCGAACGTTCCGGACCAGCAGATCGGCCGCCATCGTCTATTCCCCCAACAACGTGGGCCAGCGCACGCCGCCGCCGTTCACCCACGAAAAGATCACTGTTCCTCTGACTGCCCCTCATTTTCCGGCGCCGGCGCCGCGATCCGGTCCAGTATCTGCAACAAGGTCGGACGCAGCCGATGCAATTCTTCCAGATGGATCGCCGACAGGCCGGCAAGGTGCCCCTCCGCCGCCTCCGTCAGGCCGAGCAGGACGCGGCGCCGGTCGCAACTGTCGTGCGTGCGCAGCACCAGCCCCGATTCCACCAGCCGGTCCGCCAGTTCCACCGCGCTGTGGTGCTGGATGCATAGCAGGCGCGCCAGGTCCCCGATGGTGGGCGCCCCCTCCCCGGCGAACCCTTTGATCGCCAGCAGCGCCTGGTGCTGCCGCGACGTCAGCCCCACCCCCCGCGCCGCATCCGCGCTGAACGCCAGGAAGCGCCGGATCAGGAAACGGAACTCCGACAGGGTCCGGTAGTCATGCTGATCGAGGGGGCCTGCCGATTGCATGGCCGGTCTGCGGGAATTTGTCATCTGCCACTCGTCCGGGTTGCGAGCCATAGGTCGTACTGCGATATATGCCGCCAATCCCCCCGGGTCCATTTCGAGAGATCAAGAGAGTCGTGAAAAAGACCGCAACTCCGACGGTAGAGCCAGCCGTCGCACCCGGCCATGCCCTGGCCGATCGTATCAGTCACCTCGGCGACTTCACCACCAATCCGCGCGTGCTGGTGGTCACCGGGCTCGCCATCATCGTCGGCACCGCCGGTGTCCTCAGCGGCATCGTCCTGCTCGACCTGATCCGCCTCTGCACCAATGTCGCCTATTTTGGCCGCTTCACCCTGCGCGACCTCCCGCTCGGCCAGTCCCCGCTTGGCCTGGCGGCGGCCCTGGTGCCGGTGGCCGGCGCGCTGATCGTCGGGCTGATGGCACGCTATGGCAGCGAGAAGATCCGCGGCCATGGCATCCCCGAAGCGATCGAGGCGATCCTGCTCGGCCGCAGCAGGCTGGATTGGAAGGTCGCCATCCTCAAGCCACTGTCCTCGGCGATCGCCATCGGCAGCGGCGGGCCGTTCGGCGCGGAAGGTCCGATCATCATGACCGGCGGCGCAATCGGCTCCCTGATCGCGCAAATGTTGCCGGTCAGCGATTCCGAGCGGAAGACGCTGCTGGTGGCCGGCGCCGCCGCCGGCATGACCACGGTGTTCGGCACGCCCATCGCCGCGATCATGCTGGCGGTAGAACTGCTGCTGTTCGAATGGACGCCGCGCAGCTTCGTCCCCGTCGCCGCCGCCGCGATCATCGCGGAAGTCGAACGAAATGCCCTGCATCTGTCCTCGCCGCTGTTCCCGTTCTCCGGCGGCATGGACATCTCGTTCATCGCCCTCGCCTGCTGGATATTGATGGGCCTGCTCGGCGGCCTTCTGTCCGGCTGCCTGACCAAGCTTGTCTATACGTGTGAGGATGCGTTCCTGAAGCTGCCGATCCACTGGATGTGGTGGCCGGCGATCGGCGGCGTCGTGGTCGGTGTCGGCGGCCTGATCGATCCGCGTGCCCTCGGCGTCGGCTACGACAACATCGCGCACATGCTGCAAGGCGGTGTCGTGCCCACCTCGGCCCTGCTGCTGCTCGTCGTGAAAGCCATCATCTGGGCCGTCGCGCTCGGCTCCGGCACCTCAGGCGGTGTGCTGGCCCCGCTGCTGATCATGGGCGGCGGCATGGGCGCGGCACTGGCGCATTTCCTGCCCGCGGCCAGCCCCGGCTTCTGGGCGCTGTTGGCGATGTGCGCGACCATGGGCGGCACCATGCGCTCCCCGCTGACGGCGACTTTCTTCGCGGTGGAGCTGACCGGCAACACCCACGTGCTGCTGCCGCTGATCGCCGCCTGCGTCACCGCGCACCTGGTGACCGTGCTGCTGATGCAGCGCTCCATCCTCACGGAGAAGGTCGCCCGCCGCGGCCATCACCTGGCGCGCGAATACCGCGTCGATCCGTTCACCCTAACCCGGGTGGAGGACGTGATGGTGACCGACGTGGAGACCTTGCCGGAGACCATGACCCTGCATCAGGTCGCCGCCTTCCTCGCCAGCCCGACCACAAAGCACCCGAGCTTCCCGGTCATCGACGCGGAACGCCGGGTCCTCGGCATCGTCAATCCGCCCGCGGTGCTGGGTTGGCGGCACTCCGGCAAGCATCGGCAGAGCCCGCTCAAGGACCTGCTGGCGGGCCAGAAGCTGACGACGGCCTACCCCGACGAATACCTGGAAGGCATTGTCGAGCGGATGATGCAGGCCAATGTCGCGCAGTTGCCGGTCATCTCGCGCACCGATTCCCGGCTGGTGGGCTACATCGGCTGGCGGGACCTGCTGCGTATCCGGGCCCGGCTACAGGAGGAGGAGAAGCGGCGCGTGGTGTTCTACAGGGTGCGTTGAACCGCGAGTGATACCAGCGGCCCGGCAATCGACGAACGAGTCAAGATTTCGGACCGCTGGTAAGGGCATGCCCGGCATACCTGGGCGCCGGGTATGCCACCCGGCACCGCCGGGATAGTTACTCCCGTCATGCAATCCTCTTTTGTCAAATCCGTGCCGGCTGGCGCCGCCGGCACGCCCGGCGCCGCCCCGGGCCGCTCCCTGTTCCTGACGGTGTTCCCGTCCATCATGCTGCCGATGTTCCTGGCGGCACTGGACCAGACCATCGTCGCCACCGCTCTGCCGGCGATCGCCGGCTCACTGGGCGAGGTGGAGCGGGTCTCCTGGATCGTCGTTGCCTATCTGGTGGCCAACACCATCGCCGCGCCGGTCTACGGCCGCCTCGGCGATGCGCTGGGTCGCAAGAAGATCATGTTCGTGGCCCTCGGGGTCTTCGTCGCCGCCTCGCTGCTCTGCGCCGCCTCCACCTCCATCCTCATGCTGACCTTCGGCCGGCTGGTGCAAGGCGTCGGCGGCGGCGGGCTGATGACCCTGTCGCAAGCGCTGATCGCCGAGGCCGTGCCGCCGCGCGAGCGCGGGCGCTACCAGGGCTACCTGTCCGGCATGTACGCGACCGCGGCGACCTTCGGGCCGGTGGCCGGCGGCTGGCTGACCCAGCACTGGGGCTGGCAGGCGGTGTTCCTGGTCAATCTGCCCCTGGGCATCGCCGCGGCCGCCCTGGTGATGCGCCTGCCGGCCCAGCCGGTGCGCGGCGGGCGGCTGCAGTTCGACGTCTGGGGCACGGTGTTCTTCGCCGGCTTCATCGCCCCGATCCTGCTTGCGCTGGAGCGGGCACAGAGCTTCGATCCGCACGACCTGCCGGCGATCGCCGCGCTGCTGGCGCTGGCCGTCGGTTCGGCCTGGATGCTGTGGCGGCAGGAGAAGCGGGCACCGGCGCCGCTGCTGCCCATTCAGCTTTTCCGTCAGGCCGGCATCTGGCGGTCTGACGCCATGGCAGCCTGCGTGGCCGCGCAGACCGTCTCCCTGATCAGCTTCCTGCCGATGTATCTACAGGTGGTACGGCACGCGGGCGTGGCGCATTCCGGTCTGCTGCTGCTGCCGCTGACCCTGGGTGTCGCGATCGGCTCCTTCTTCTGCGGCCGGCTGATCGCCAAGACCGGACGCACCGCGATTCTCCCCTCGATCGGACTTGCGATCACCGCCACGATGCTGATGGCGCTCGCGTTGTTCGCGCCCAGGCTGGAGACCGGGACGATCATCGCCATGCTGGCGGTTGCCTCGCTCTGCACCGGGCCGGCGATGCCGGTGGTGCAGATGACGACGCAGACCGTGGCAGGGCCACGCTATCTGGGCGCGGCCGCGGCCTCGGTGCAGTTCTCCCGTTCTGTCGGTGCCTCGATCGGCACGGCGCTGGTCGGCGCGGTGCTGTTCGCACTGCTGGCCGCCCGCGATCCGCACATCGCCGGGCTGTTCGCCAGCCTGGTGCAGCAGGGGCCGCACGCGCTGGATGCGCTGGC
>DATNEJ010000511.1:0-6855 GCA_035606775.1 Acetobacteraceae bacterium
GGCTGGGTAGTTCTCGTGCTTGGGCATGCCGATCGTCGTCAGGTAGCGGCCCATCACGCCGATGGTCCAGGACGGATGCCGTGCGACATCGAACAGGAAGCGGGCGGAGGGATTGAACGGCAGCGCAAAGCCGTTGCGGGCGTTGTATTCGCGATTGCCGGAGACGGCGGAGTCCACAGTGACGATCAGCGCCTCATAGCCGGCGCGCCTGGCCCGGTCGATGAGCTTGTATGACAGCTCGCGTTCCTTCCAGACGTAGAGCTGGAACCACAGGCGTCCCCCTGCCTGATCGGCGATCGTTTCCATCGCGGTCATCGACGCGGTGGAAAGGGTCAGCGGGATATTCGCCTTCGCGGCCGCTTTGGCCAGGGCAAGTTCCCCACGGTACCAGCAAAGGCCGGCGGCGCCGGTCGGGGCAATCGCCAGCGGCAGCGCGGCGGGTTTGCCGAACAATGTCGTTGCGGTGGAGCGGCCGGACACATCCACCAGCGCCCGGTGACGCAGCTTGATGTCCTGAAACGCCGAGCGGTTGGCGGCGACCGCGATGTGGTCTTCGGTCGCGCGATCGACGAACTCGAACACGCCGCGCGGCAGGCGGCGCCTGGCAGCCTCGCGCAGGTCGAAGACGTTGTAGCAGCTGTCCAGTGCGGGCATGGGGCTTTGCCTATGCGGTAACCATGGTGTTTCTGGCCCGGTCGCCGAAGAAGATGTCCGTGGAGATTTCGTCGACGCCGTTGCAGCCCGTGTAGGCCATGGTCTTGTCCATCTCGGTGCGGATGATGTTCACCGCCTTGGCCGCACCGGCCTCACCGCCGACCGCCGTTCCGTACAGGGTTGCCCGCCCGGTCAGCACGCATTTGGCGCCCAGTGCCAGGGCCTTGACGATATCCGATCCGCGACGCACCCCGGAATCGAGGATCACGGTGGCCTTGTTCCCCACCGCCTCGGCGATCTCCGGCAGCATGTCGATCGTCGCCGCGGCGCTATCCATGTTGCGTCCGCCATGGTTCGACACGATCAGGCCATCGACGCCGTAGCTGATCGCCTTCAGCGCGTCATCCACGCGGTTGATGCCCTTTAGCATCAGGATGCCGGGCCATTTGTCGCGGAAAATCCTGATGTCGTCCCAGTTGAGCGAATCCTGGCGCATCACCTCCCGCGTGCCTGGGTCGGTGCCGATCGGGCGGCGGTACGGCTCCGGATAGTTCTCGTTGCGCGGCATGCCGATGGTCGTGAAGTATTTCAGCAGCACGGAGGTAAACCAGGCGGGGTGCTGCATGATGTCCACGGTAAACCGCACTGTCGGGTGGAACGGCAGCAGGAAGCCGTTTTTGGCGTTGTATTCGCGGTTCGGCGGGACGATCGTGTCCGTCGTCACGATCAGCGCCTCGAACCCGTTATTCTTGGCACGTTCGATCAGTTGGTAGGACAGTTCGCGTTGCTTCCAGACATAGAGCTGGAACCACAGGCGGAAATTCGCCTCCTTGGCGATCTTCTCCATCGATGTCATGGCGCCGGTGGCGAGGGTGAACGGAATCTTGGCCTTGGCCGCGGCCTTTGCGAGTTCCAGTTCCCCCTCGTGCCAGCACAGCCCGGCGGCCCCGGTGGGGGCGATCGCCATGGGCAGGGCGATCTCCTTGCCGAAGAGCGTGGTCTTGGTGGAGCGGCCAGACACGTCGACCAGGGACCGGTGGCGCAGCTTGATGCGCTCGAAGGCCGCACGGTTGTTGCGCAACGCGACTTCATCCTCGGTGGCACGATCGACGAACTCGAAGACGCCGCGAGGCAGGCGCCGCTTTGCCGCCTCGCGCAGGTCGAACACGTTGTAACAGTTATCCAGCCTCGCCATCGTCGATCTTCCCCCGGGACGATGCGATGATGAAGCCGGGTTGAGGCTTGTCAAGCGACGCTGTCGGATTCCCGCAGCATGGCAGTCCTTAAGGGCAGCACCTCCCCCATCCAGGAGGCATGCAGCGTATGGTCGTCGCGTGGGCGGCCGGATTCCGGATGCAGCAGGATGGTGAGGCCCATCCGGTTCAACATCAGGAACGGAACCAAGGTGGGAAACTGATCGGGTGCGAAGGCGATCTGGTACATCGCGCACGGGTGCGGCCCAACCGGCACGTCGTGCCAGCGGCCCATGCGCACCGGGAAGCGTTCCTCCACCCACTGACGAAGCTGCGCCGCGCGGTCACGGCTGAGCGCGTCGTAATAGACATGGGCATGGTAATCGTCGATCTTCGCGGTATCGGCCGGCGCGTGCGTCATGCCGCGTCCTCCTCCAGCATGCGTTTCACGTCCCGCTTCGTGACCTTGCCGTAACCGGATTTCGGCAGTTCGGGCCAGAACACGAATCGTCCCGGCCATTTGTATTTTGCCAGTCGGCCATCCAGGTGTGCCAGCAGCGCCGCTTCGGTAATCTGTGCGTTCGGCGCCAGCACCAGAACGGCGACGCCTGTCTCACCCCATTTCTCGTGCGGCATGCCGACGACGCAGGCTTCGGCAACCGCTTCGTGCATCAGCAGGGCTTCCTCGATCTCCCGCGGGTACACATTCGATCCACCCGAGATGTACATGTCGGATGCCCGTCCCGTGATGTAGACGAAGCCGCGTGCATCCATGTGGCCCAGGTCGCCGGTATGGAACCAGCCATGCACGGTCGCCTTGGCGGTAGCCTCCGCGTTGTTGTGGTAGCCCGCGAAGACACCAGGCCCGCGCACGCAGATTTCGCCGGTCGTATCGGGCGGGAGCGGCACGCCGCTTTCGTCGAGAATCGCGATTTCCATGCCGGTGCGCGGAAACCCGCAGCTTCCGACCGGCATGTCCGCATCGTTCTCGCTGTGGAGCCCGGGCGGCAGAACGGTAATGTTGCCGGTCACCTCGCCCATGCCGAAATACTGTACGAGGACCTTGCCGAGCTTCTTGAGGGCAAGAATCTGGTCGGCGCGGTACATGGGGGCGCCGGCATAGATGACGTAGCGCAGGGAGGAATGGTCGTAGCGATCCACCGCATCGTGCCGGGCCAGCATCGACAGGATGGTGGGGACGGTGAACATATTGGTGACACGATGCCGCTCGACCAGACGCCAGGCTTCCTCGCAGTCCAGACGTTCGCCGGACAGCAGCACGGTCGCGGCTCCACGAGCCACCTGCGGCAAGGCGTGAATGCCGGCGCCGTGTGAGAGCGGCGCGACGACGAGCGACACGTCATGCTCATCGGTGGCCGGCATCAGGTCGCACAGATGGTTGCAGACGACGTATTCAAGCTGGCCGTGCGTCAGGACGCCGGCCTTGGGCCGGCCGGTGGTGCCGGACGTGTAGAAGAACCACGCGGGATGGTCGCGATCGACATCGGCGGGGCGAGTGAGAGGCACCGGGTGCGTGGCGAACGACTCCCAGTCGTTCGGGCCGCCGATGCATATCTCGAGCCGGCACGCGGGGTTTTCTGCCTTGGCCGCCGCCGCGTGTGCGGGGAACGCACTATCGAAGATATGCGTGGTCGCGCCGGAGGATTGCGCGAGATAGGCGACCTCCGGCGGTGTCAGGCGGAAGTTCGTCGGCACCCAGGTCGCGCCCACCATCCAGCAGGCGAACATGGTTTCCATCAGCGCGTTCGAATTGCGGGCGTGCAGCAGGACACGATCGCCGTGCCGCACCCCGCGTTGCGCCAGCGCCCCGGCGGCGGCCTGGACCCGGGCATTGAAGTCCGCCCAGGTCCATGTCGTGTCACGCCAGATCAGCGCCGGCCGGTCGGGAAACCGGCGCGCCGACTGGATCAGCAGGTGCGCGAGATTGCTGGTGGGGATCAGCGCAGCGGCTCCAGGATCGACACGTAGTTGGCGACCGCCGCGCCACCCATGTTGAAGACCGCACCGAGGTCGGCCTTCGGCAACTGCATGGCGCCGGCCTGGCCGGTGAGCTGCATCGCCGTGATGGCGTGCATCGAAACTCCGGTTGCGCCGATTGGGTGACCCTTCGCCTTGAGGCCGCCGGAGGGATTGACAGGCAGTTTGCCGTCTTTCGCGGTCCAGCCTTCCAGCACGGCACGCGCCCCCTGCCCCGGCGCCGTCAGCCCCATCGCTTCATACTCAAGCAGCTCGGCGATGGTGAAGCAGTCATGCGATTCAACGAAGGACAGGTCCATGAGCTTGGTGTCGGCGGCGGCAAGCGCCTGCTTCCAGGCCTGGGCCGCGCCCTCGAACTGCGTGACGTCGCGCTTGCTGATCGGCAGGAAGTCGTTGACCTGGACGGCGGCCTTGAAGCGGACCGCCTTGCCCATGGCCTTGGCGGTCTCTTCGTCCGTCATGATCAGCGCGGCGGCGCCGTCGGAGACCAGGGAGCAGTCGGTGCGCTTCAGCGGCGGCGCGACATAGGGGTTCTTCTCGCTGACGGTGCGGCAGAAATCATAGCCCAGGTCCTTGCGCATCTGCGCATAGGGATTGTCGACGCCGTTCTTGTGGTTCTTGGCGGCGATCGCGGCGAGGGCGTCGGACTGATCGCCGTAACGCTGGAAGTATTTCTCGGCGATGCGACCGAACACGCCGGCAAAGCCGGCCGGTATGTCGGCTTCTTCCTTCTGATAGCTGGCTTTCAGCAGGATATCGCCGACCTCCTTGCCAGGCGTCGCGGTCATTTTCTCGACGCCGATGACCAGCGCGAACCGGCCGCGGCCGGACAGAAGGAAATCGCGGGCGCCGTGCACGGCGGCGGAACCGGAGGCGCAGGCATTCTCATAGCGGGTGATCGGCCGGAAGCGAAGTTCGGGAACGTGTTGCAGAACCAGGGAGGCCGGGAAGTCCTGGGTGGAGAAGCCGTTGTTGAACAGGCTGACGAAACTGGCATCGATCTCGTGCGCGGCGATGCCGGCATCGGCGATGGCGGCCCCGGCGACGCGGCCGATCAGCGATTCGACGTCCGGGTCTTCCAACCTTCCGAAGGGCGAGTGCGCCCAGCCAACGATGCAGGCTTCGGTCATGACGGGTCTCCTGGTCTCGAAGGCGCCAGGGTAGCGGATCGGGGCGCGTGTGGCGACTGGGGGACGGCCTGGAACGTCGGCAACTTATACCAGCGGCCCGGACTCTTGACGTGAACGGTCGATTGTCGGGCTGCTGGTATTACTCCGGCGTGCGCGGACACCAGCCCACATGAATTATAGTGACAGGATGGCGCTCAGCGCCTCCCTCAGACATCGTCCGACGCCCACTCGATCCGGCAATCCCAGAACGCCGATCCGGACCGCGAGCCTTGCGTCGAGCGTCGCAATCTTGGCTGTCCGTACGACGCAGCTATGCGCCAATCCGGCCTTGGCGAGGTCGGTTATGGTGACATCCCCGGGCCATGACCGATGCCGGGCGCTGGTGATCATCGCCAGCCACAAAACGGCGAAGCGCTCGTGCACGGGTGGTATCGCGAGAACCACTGCCGGGCGCCTGCGGAGGGTTGTCTCATCGGCGTACGGAAAATCAACCCGTACGACGTCCCAGACCGCGAAGCCGGGCGCCCGTGGCGGCAAACCGTCCACCGGCTAGAGACCGGCGAAATCCTGCTGGTCCTCGGGGGAGTCCCATTCCCAGAATGCCGAAAAAGGGTCTTCGATGGGATCGCCTCGATGCACCGGCTTCTTCGGCGCCTTGGTCAGGATGACACGCCCTTCCTCGATGGCGTAGGCAAGCTCGTCTCCCTCGGCCACGCCAAGGGCAACGCGAACGGGTTGTGGGACGGTGGTCTGTGCCTTGCTGGTGAGCTTGCTGGTGATCATGAGGGCATCCGATTTGATCGCCGCAAAGTAAGGATAATCCTTTCCTCGATCAATGCCGGCTTTCGTACAGCCTTCTCGATACCAGTATCAAAAGTGGTAACCCGCTGCCCCGCTCATGCCATCGCACGTGCATCAAGGGCGTTCCGCACGCCCTCTGCGAGTGTCTCCCGGGTGAATGGTTTCTGCAGCAGGGCGGCATCCGGGCCAATTGTTCCGTCCGCCGCGAAGGCGGCTCCGGCGTAGCCGGTCGTGTAGAGGATCCGTGTCATGGGTCGCTGCCGCATCACGGTCTCCGCCAGAATGCGTCCGTTCATGCCGGGCAGGCCGATATCGGTGAACATCAGATCGACGTCGTGATGGACACTGAGATGCTTCAGGGCAGCCGCCGCATCCTCGGCTTCCAGGATCCGATAGCCGAGCTCGCGAAGCGTCTCCGCGCTGTAGGCGCGCACGATGGGATCGTCCTCGACCACCAGGATCTTCTCGCCGTTGCGTGCACGCGGTGGCTCGCTGCGGCGTTCGGCCGGTTCGTCTGCTTCGCCGGACGCATGATCGCGGCGGAAATACATACGGATCGTCGTGCCGACCCCGACCTCGCTATAGACCGTCGCGTGGCCGCCCGATTGCTTGACGAAACCATAGACCTGGGCGAGGCCCAGTCCGCTGCCCTTGCCGACCTCCTTCGTGGTGAAGAACGGCTCGAACACCCGCGAAAGGTTCTCCCGCGCGATGCCGATGCCGGTGTCGCTGACCGAGAGCATGATGTATTCGCCGGGATCGATACCTTCGTACTGCGAGGTATAGCCCGAATCAAAATGCATGTTGGCAGTCTGGATGACCAGCTTGCCACCGTGCGGCATGGCATCGCGGGCATTGAGCGCGACGTTGAGAATCGCGGATTCGAGCTGGTTAGGATCGAGTACGCTAAGCCAGAGGCTGCCGGATAGCACGGTCTCGATCCGAATCGTCTCCCCCAATGTCCGACTTAATATTTCCGATACATCGACGACCAGCTTGTTGACGTTGGTGAGCCGCGGCATGAGCATCTGCCTGCGGCCAAAGGCAAGCAGGCGCTGAGTCAGTTCCGCCGCGCGCAT
>DATNEJ010000522.1:0-3651 GCA_035606775.1 Acetobacteraceae bacterium
CTCGCGCGCATCACCTCCGCCTGCCATGCCGCCGGTGTGCCGGTGCTGGTGGATGGCGCACACGGACCCGGCCAGGTGACGCTGGATATCCATGCCACGGGCGCGGACTGGTACACCGGCAACTGCCACAAATGGCTGTGCGCCCCAAAGGGCTGTGCATTCCTATGGTCTTCGCCCGAACGCCAGGCCGATCTGCATCCGACAATCATCTCGCACGGGCTGGGCAAGGGTTATCTGACTGAATTCGACTGGACTGGCACACGCGACCCCAGCGCCTGCCTCAGCGTGCCCGAGGCAATCGCATTTCACGAACTCCTCGGCGGCGCAACGCTGCGCGCCCGAAACATCGCGCTGGCAGCCGAGGCGGCAGGCCTGATCGCTGGCCGGCTGAATACCGAAACCGGTGCGTCCGGTGCGATGGCCGGCGCGATGGCGCTGGTGCGTCTGCCCCTTAACCAACCCGCCACCGAAACCCTTTCACTGGCAATCCGGGACCGGCTGCTCGATGCCGGCACCGACGCGCCCACGCACGTCATCGGGGGCGCGCTCTGGCTGCGCCTGTCCGCCTTCGCCTACAATGAGAGAGAGGATTACGAGCGCCTGTCTGACATTGTGGCACGCGTTCTGCGAACCATACATTGATCTGGAGTACCCTATGACCGTCGAGTTCATTGGCATGATCCACCATCGGGAGGCGTCGGAGATTCGCCCGCCCGATCCCGTGGTGCTGGACCGCGGCTACATCCGTGATTTCGCGCAGGCGGCGGAGGCCGGCGGCTTCGATCGCGTGCTGGTGGGCTATTTCGCCGACGGGCCGGACGGATTCCTGGTTGCCGCCGCGGCCGCCGCGCATACAGAGCGGCTGAGCTTCCTGGTTGCCCACCGGCCGGGCTTCGTCGCGCCCACCCTTGCCGCGCGGAAATTCGCCACCCTCGACCAGATCACCGGCGGACGGGCGGCGATGCACGTGATCACGGGTGGCGACGATGCGGACCAGTTTCGCGATGGCGACGTATCGACCAAGGAGCAGCGCTACGCCCGCACAGACGAATATGTGGACATCCTGAAGCGCATCTGGACCGAACCCGGCCCCACGGTCGATCACGAGGGGCCGTTCTATCGGTTTACCGGCGCCTCCACCGCCATCCGCTGCGTGCAGCAGCCGCGCATCCCGATCTATTTTGGCGGCGCATCGGACGCAGCGATCAGGGTCAGCGCGAAGCACGCCGACGTCTACGCACTGTGGGGAGAGACCCACGCCCAGGTGAAAGAGATCACCACCCGCGTGCGGGCCGAAGCGGCGAAGCACGGCCGTAAAGTGCGGTTCAGCCTGTCGCTGCGGCCTATCCTGGCACCGACAGAGGACGAGGCCTGGGCCCGCGCCGAACGCATCAAGCAGCGCATCGCCGAACTCCGCGCGAAAGCCGGGCTCGGCAAGCCGGATCCACGGAATGAAGGATCGAAGCGCCTGCTTGCCGCCGCCGCGCAAGGCGAACGCCTGGACAAGCGGCTATGGACCGGCGCCGCACTGCTGACCGGCGCGCGCGGCAATACCACCAGCCTGGTCGGCACGCCGGAACAGGTGGCTGAGGCGATGTGCGATTACTACGATCTGGGGGTCACCACATTCCTGATCCGCGGCTTCGATCCACTTGCGGACAATGTCGAGTATGGACGCAGCCTGCTGCCGCTGGTGCGCAGGATGATCGCCGAACGGACCACGACCCGGACCGCCGCGGAATAGTTCGCGCGCGGCGGCTCGGTTCGGTCGTAAGGACAAACGCCATCATCGGCCCGTGGTGCCGGTCGCGGCCTGCGAGGCGGCGATGCGCCCCTCCGCGATATCGCGCCGCAAGGCCTCCGGATCGCGTTCCGAAACCGGCCCGTAGCCACCCGACCCGGCGGTGACCACCTCTATGATCTCTCCGCGGCGCAGCGCGCCGGAGCCGTGATCGAACGCATTCGCACCGCCGCGCAGCCTTATATCGGCCTGGCCGCCCACGCCACCGCCGAACAATCCCCAGGGCGGCGACAGCAGGCGCGCGCCGTCCACCCGCACTCGGCAATCGTGCTCCGCGCGATAGACGCGCCGCAGCCCCATGCCGCCACGCTGCCGTCCGGCACCGCCCGACCCGTCCACCAGCTCATAGCGCAGCAGCGTCAGCGGATATTCCAGTTCCAGCGCCTCCACGGGCAGGTTGGAGGTGTTGGTCATATGCACATGCACGCCGTCCAGCCCATCCTTCGTTGCCCGTGCGCCAAACCCGCCGCCGATCGTCTCCAGGTACACCCAGATCGCATTGTCGCGCGGCTGGTGGCCGACAAAGGTGATGGAGAAGCAGGCACCGTTGGATGCGGCCGTCACCCGTTCCGGCACCGCCTCGGCCAGGGCACCATGGATCAGGTCCACCACGCGTTGGCACGGGCCAAGCCGGCCATTGACCGCGGCAGGGTGCAGACAGTTGACGATGCTGCCCGGCGGGGCGGTCACAGAGAGGGGCCGGGCGAGCCCGGCGTTCGGCAATATCGTCGGATCGACGACTGTCTTGACCGCATAATAGACAGTAGACAGCAGTGCCGTCATCGTCATGTTCAGGCCGGCCCGTACCTGAGGCGGCGCGTCGAAGTGCAACCGCATGCAATCACCATCCACTGTGATGGCGCAGGACATGTCGAGCTCACCGTCGATCTCCGGGCAGTCATAGCGATCGGCGAAGCGGTAGGTTCCGTCGGGAATCACGGCAATACCGGCGCGCATCTTGCGCTCCGCATAATCCTGCAGGGCGGCACCGGCCCGCAGCACCGTTCCCCGGCCATATTTCGCGCACAGACCCTGGAACCGCTGGACGCCCAGCCGGTTGGCCGCCATCTGCGCGCGAAGGTCGGACAACCGCTCCCGCGGGACCTGGCAGTTCAGCAGGATCAGATCCTGCACATCCTGCTGCAAGGTGCCGGCGCGGTACAGGCAGATCGGCGGGATGCGCAGGCCCTCCTGGTAGATATGCGCATGGCCGCGGTCGGCGAAATCGGCGTGGTGAGCGAGGTTCACCGCCCAGGCGGTGATCGTCCCCTCCACGAAGATCGGTTCCGCCAGCACGATGTCCGGCAGATGCGTGCCGCCTCCCTCATAGGCGTCGTTGCCGCAGAACACGTCGCCGGGCCGCATGTCGGCGATCGGATGCCGTTTCATGATGTGCGGAATCAGATCGAGGAAGCTGCCCAGGTGCATCGGGATGTGTTCGGCCTGGCAGAGCGTGTTGCCGGCGAGATCGAACAGCGCCGTCGAGCAATCCCGGCGTTCCTTGATGTTAGTCGAGTAGGAGGCGCGGATCAGCGCCTCTCCCATTTCCTCGACGATCGAGGACAGGGCACTGCCGATCACCTCCACGGTGATCGGATCGATGGCCGCGGTGGCGGTACCCAAATCGTTCATGCTGCCTCGATGATCAGGTTCATGTAAGGCTCCACGCGCGCCACCATACCCGGCAGGACAAGCGTCGTGGCGTCCATCTGCTCGATGATCGCCGGGCCGCGCACGACATTGCCGCTTCGCAGCCGATCCCGGTCATGCACCGCGCAGGAGACGAAGCCGCCGGTTTCCGGCAGCCAGGCGTCGCGCCGCGCCACGATTGACGCGGCCGCGTCGGCACC
>DATNEJ010000042.1:0-5816 GCA_035606775.1 Acetobacteraceae bacterium
GCCGCTGCAAGCGCGAGCAGCGTTCGGCGCCGCAGCCGAGCGTCGGATAGACCTGATATGACTTGGTCGGAGTAGCGGTCAGGCGTGCCCATAAGCGTCCTCCCAAAGAGGTCGTAAACGAGAGCCTTGCGTCTACTGTAGACGAGTTATGCGAGATTGTCCTTCCCGATCACGACATCCTTATTTTGAGACGCAAGCGTTACGCAACCCCGGCCTCGGTCTCGTCTTCCTCCCCGTATCCGACCAGCCGCAGCGCGCGGCCGCGGATGCCCCGCTGGGCGGCGGCGTGGATCAATGCCTCCTCCCGGCCGTGCGTCACCCAGACCTCGGGTGCGGCAACTTCATCGAGGGTGGCGTTCAATTCGGTCCAGTCCGCATGGTCGGAAATGACCAAGGGCAATTCCACGCCACGCGATTTCGCTCGCTGGCGCACGCGCATCCAGCCTGAGGCCATGGCGACCACCGGGTCCTCCAGCCGGCGCGCCCACCGGTCGGCGACCGCGCCTGGGGGTGCCAGCACGATCGCGCCTGCCAGTTCTCCCTTGGCGGCGGCCGTCGCCGGGCGCAGGTCCCCCAGCGCGACACCGCGCGCGCAATAGACGTCGCACATGCCGATCAGTGCGCCGTGCAGCCAGACCGGTGCCTCCCACCCCGCCAGACGCAGCAAGGCGATCAACCGCTGGCATTTTCCCAACGCATAGCAGCCCACGACGTGCGTCCGCTCGGGAAACAGCGCCACGCTGTCCAGCAGCCGGCGGATCTCATGCATCGGTGGCGGATGCACGAAAACCGGTAGGGCAAACGTTGCCTCGGTCACGAACACGTCGCATGGCACCGGTTCAAACGGGGCGCAGGTCGGATCGGCCACCCGCTTGTAGTCGCCGCTGACCACGGCGCGGGAGCCGCGATATTCCATCGCCACCTGCGCGCTGCCCAGCACGTGGCCCGCGGGGGCCAGCCAGACCCGCGCGTCACCCAGGGTGATCTCTTCACCAAATGCCAAGGCCTGCTGACTGTGTCCCGCCCCTTCCGCACCGAGGCGCGCACGCATCACCGCCAACGTATCTGTCGTTGTGAGAACGTCACGATGACCGGGTCGGGCGTGATCGGAATGGGCGTGGGTGATAACCGCACGGTCAACCGGCCGCAGCGGATCGATGAAAAATCCGCCAGGCTCGCAATATAGCCCCTGCGGAAGGACCTTCAGCCATGTCTCGGGGTGCGGCATTTCAGCAGTTTGCAGCCGTCACGCCCTGCCGGCCAGAACGCCCCCTGGCTCCTACACGCGGTATTTGGCGACTGCGTCCCAGTCCAGCCGGATGTCCAGTCCGGGACCCTGCGGCACATCCATGATGCCGTCCTTAATGGCCGGGCGGTTCACCCACACCGATTGCCAGATCGGATCGCGATCGGGGTCGGGGAAGCATTCAACGTAGGTGCCATGGGGAACCGCCGCCAGCATGTGGGCGGCGATCTGCGCTTCCTCATGATGCGCCATCTGCACATCGTGCAAGGCGCAGGCGCCGGCCGCCCAGCGCCAGGACGTGATGCCGCCGCTTTCGGAGGCATCGAAGTTCACCACGTCCACCGCGCCGGCATCCAGCATCCGGCGGACACCCTGGGCCGAGATCTCGCTCTGCCCTGCATTGATCGGGATCGAGGTGTGACGGCGAACCTCCGCCATGCCGCGCACGTCGTCGTGCCAATGGCAGGGCTCCTCGAACCAGCGGATGTCGTATTGCTCCACCAGTTTTGCGAAGCGGATGGCTTCGTGCGGCGACCAGCCGCGGTTGGCATCCACGGCGATGATGAAATCCTTGCCGCCGCCTTCGCGTGCATAACGCACCCGTTCAGCGTCTTCTTCCGGTGTCAGGCCGCCGACCTTCACCTTGCAGCCGGCCATGCCGACAGAGCGGAGCCATTCCATCTCCGGCGCCAGATCTTTCGCCACTTTGCCCGGCAGGTAGTAGCCGGCAATCGCGATGATCGGCAGACGGTCGCGATAGCCGCCAAGGAGCTTGCAAACGCTGATGCCGAGCGCCTTGCCGAGGAGGTCCCAGATGGCGCTGTCGGCACAGGCAATGGCCTGCATCGCCAGGTCGCGGTCCTTCCGTGCGATGGTGATGCGGAACATCTTCTCCCACAGCCGCTCATAGGCGGAAACCGGCTCGCCGATCAGCAGCGGCGCGAGTTCTTCCTGGATGATGCGTGCGATGACAGGTCCGTGGGCCCGGTCATCGCCGTTATAGACCTCGCTGACCAGTCCGCCGGCTGTATGAATGCGGGTAATGACGGTTGCGCGGCTGTCCACTTTGTAGGAACTGCCGGAAAAGACCTTTCGCAGCGGGATCGAGATCGGGATTGCCTCGACGCGTTCGATCTTCATGCCGTGGCTCCCCCGTCCACAGGCAGCGCGACGCCGGTGATATACGACGCTTCGTCGGACAGGAGGAAAAGCGCGGCGTTGGCGATCTCCTCCGGCTGAGCGGGGCGGCCCATCGGCACCTGCCCGCCGCGCTTCTGCACAAGGGTTTCCGGTGTTTCACCCGGCGGCAACTGGCTGTCGGGACGCGCGACGAACACGCGCAGCATCGGCGTGTCGGTCGGCCCGGGGCAGACGGCGTTCACGCGAATCTTCTCCCGCGCGTAGCGCTTCGCGAGGCCATGCACCAGCCCCACGATGCCGAACTTCGCGATGTTGTAGATCGGGCTGAACTGCGATCCTGTCAGGCCGGACGTGGATGCGGTGTACAGCAGCGCCCCGCCGCCGCGGGCGCGCAGTTCCGGCAAGGCGGCCTCGGTCGTCACCAGGACCGTGCGGACGTTCAGGTCCATGGCCAGCTCGAAATCCTTCCACTCCAGCCCTTCGATCGCAGCGGGACCGGGGTGGCCGACATGGTTCCAGACGAAATCCAGTGCGCCGAAGGCGCGGGTGGTCTGGCGTACGATGTCACGCGCGAACGCGTCCTGGCGCAGGTCGCCTGCCAGTGCGATCGCCTTCCCGCCCGCATCCGCGATCTGCTTCGCCACGGCGTTCGCTGCCGCTTCGTCCAGATCGACCACGGCGACCGAAGCGCCTTCCTTGGCGAAGCGAATAGCGCCTGCGCGTCCCATACCGGAGCCGGCCGCAGTGACGATGCCGATCTTGTTCTGGAGACGCATGCTGATTTCCTCCGCGAGTCATGTCTGTGTCTGCCGGGAGCGCCCGCCGGCAGACATCATCCGTTGGACAGTACCGGCTCAGGCCGATTTCAGCCAGTCGAGCATGATCCGGTTGAATGTCTCCGGATGCTCCACATTCGGGAAATGACGCGCGGCGGCGATCTGTTCGTAGCGGCCGTCCGCAACAAGCTCCGCAAGGCGCCGGTTCTCGCCCGGCGGGGTGCCGGCATCGTCCGCGCCGCAGACCACCAGCACCGGCAGCCTGACCGAAGGGAGTTTCGGCACGAAATCGAATGACTGGATCGCCGCCGAACAGCCGAGGTAGCCGGCGGCGGAAGTGCCGATGACGGTGTCGCGGATCTGCTTCCAGCGACCGGGATTGCGGGCCTTCACCGCGGTTGTCAGCCAGCGTTCGACCGTGACATCCGCCAGCGGCGCAAGGGAACCGGCGTCACGCACGATCTTCATACGCTCCTGCCAGACTTCCGCCGCACCGACGGGGGACGCGGGCAAGGTGTCGCACCACATTGCCGACAACAGGCGATTGCCATGCTTGATGGCGAAGGCCTGGCCGAGCATCCCCCCGATCGAAAGGCCGATGAAGTGGACCTTGGGGATGGAAAGTGAGTCCAGCACGGCGGAAACGTCGGCCGCGAGCTGACTCATTGTGTAGTCGCCTTCAACCGGATCGCTGCCGCCGTGTCCGCGCATATCGATACGCAGCACCCGGTAGCCTGCTGACAGCAGGGCCGGCACCTGCTCGGCCCACATGCCGCTATCGGAGGCCAGGGAGTGGGTCATGCAGACGGCCGGTGCGGAGTCGCTGCCGATCAGGTCATAGGCGATGTTGCGGTCTTTGAGAGGCAACAGCATGATTGTTTCCTCCTGTGCCGGAGCGGACTTCTCTCATGCAGGTTCCTGGCGTCCACTCCGGTTGTTTGTTTGATTGCGCGGTTCACGTCTTCGGCGATTTCGCCAAAATGATCACAGTCTAACCGGTCTCCATCGGCAGGGTCGGATCTTTCGCCCATTCCGACAGCGATGCATCGTACAGTTTCACGTCGCGATGCCCCAGCATCACCAGTGCCAGCGCATCGGCACTCGCGGCGATACCACCGCCGCAGTAGGTGATGACCGTCCGGTCCATCGCGCCGACCGCAGCGAAGCGCTTGCGCAGCTCATCGGCGGGAAGGAAGGTGTTCGTCTCGGGATCGAGAAGGTGTGCCGCGGGCAGGTTTACGCTGCCGGCGATGCGGCCAGGGCGGCCGTAGCTGTTGCCGCCGGTGCCCGCGTGCTGCGCCGGCGCCAAGGCATTCAAGGTGCAGACGCTGCCATTGCCGATGGCCGCCTGCACGGCATCCTTGCCCACCATCAGGTCGCGCACTTCACGCACGGTGAAGCTGCCGGCCTTGCGCGGCGTTCCCGCGCCGGTTTCGACAGGTCGGCCTTCTTTCGCCCATTTCTGCCAGCCGCCGTTCAGCACCGCGGCGTTGTCGTGGCCGAATACCCGCAGCAGCCACCACACCCGGGTCGCCCACCACGCATTGGCGGTGCTGTAGGTGATCACGCGCGTATCGTTGCTAATGCCGAAGCGCCGCATGGCCGCGGCGAAATCCTCCGGCGTCTGGCGCATGAAGCGCAATTTCTGCGACGTGTCGGAAACATCCCGGGACACGTCGATGAACTGCGCGCCCGGAATGTGGCCCTTCTCAAAATCCTCCCGCCCCGGCTTCACGTCGTAGGTGGTCGCCGGGTTCGGGATCAGATGCACCGTGCAGTCCAGCACGACCACGGCAGGATCGTTCAGGTGTCGGCTGAGCCATTCGGTTTCGACCAGGAATTCCGGATGTACGAAATCGGCCATGTGCTCGCCCTTTCTGTATCCGTGCCCGATCATTCAGGACACCGGTTCCGGGCGCGGTCAACCGCCATGAGGTCACACCATTATCAGTGTCCTGGTGGCAGTTCCGCCAGCTCGATCACGACGTTGCCGGTGGAGACCGGGTCGAGAAACACGATCTTCGATCCGGCATGACCGGTCCGCCAGGTGTCGCTTTGCAGCCGCACCTTCTTGGCCTTCAGTTCGGCAATCGCCGCCTCGATGTCGTCCACCTCGAAGCAGATGTGGAACAGGCCGGTGCCTTTTTCCTTGACCCATTGCGTGACGACGGAGTCCGGTCCCTGCCCTTCCAGCAGCTCGATATAGGTTTCGCCGACCGGCAGCATCGCCAGCCGCGTGTCGCCGATCTGCTCCTCATATTCGGTCGCCAGGCCGAATGCGTCCTGCATCAGGCTCTGCGACTGGCCGAGTGAATCGACGGCGATGGCGATGTGTTCAACGCGCTTGATCTTCATGGAACGCTCTCCCCGGTTCAGGAAATCGTCACGCCGCTATCGACCGGATAGACGTGGCCGGTCACCATGCGCGATTCGTCGGAAGCAAGGAACACCGCCATGTGGGCAATGTCCTGTGGCTCGATCAGGCCGACCAGATGCGAGTTGGCCAGCTTGTCCAGCGCGGCGTTGCCGGCAACCAGCTTGCGCACCCGCTCCGTCATTGTGGCCGATGGCGCGATGGCATTGACCCGCACCTTCTGCGGCGCAAATTCCACGGCCATGGAGCGGGTGATGGACGCAATGCCGCCCTTCGCCGC
>DATNEJ010000525.1:0-4640 GCA_035606775.1 Acetobacteraceae bacterium
GCTCCCCTTTGTCGGACTGGGAGATATACGCGTGGATCGCGTTCGACATGACCACGCACGGCAGGATCGGCTTCACCGGCTCGCTGACCAACGCCTGCAACGGGTAGGATTCGAGCGGCATTCGCAGCCCGGCCATCGCCAGGACAACGCTGGTATGGCCCGCCGCGACGACTGCCACCTTACGGGCCGCGATCGGGCCGCGCGTCGTCTCCACACCGGTCACCGCCCCGTCCGGTGCGCGGTTGATCGCGGTGACCTCACAGTTCTGGATGATGTCCACGCCGCGCGCACTGGCCGCGCTGGCATAGCCCCAGGCCACCGCGTCATGCCGAGCGACGCCACCGCGGCGCTGGAGCGCGGCGCCCAGGACCGGGTAACGGATGTCGCGGTCGGTGTTGAGCGGCGGGCAGAAGGCGTTCGCCTGTTCCGCCGTCAGCCATTCGTTATCGATACCCTGCAGCCGGTTGGCGTGGACATGGCGCTTGAACACCTGCACGTCATGCGTGTTATGCGCCAGCATCAGCACGCCGCGCGGCGAGTACATCACGTTGTAGTTCAGTTCCTGCGCCAGCCCGGCCCACAACCCGAGCGCATGGTCATACAGCGCGGCACTCTCCTGCCACAGGTAATTGGACCGGATGATGGTGGTGTTGCGCCCGGTGTTGCCGCCGCCGATCCAGCCTTTCTCAAGCACGGCGATGTCGCGGATGCCATGCTCCTTCGCCAGGTAGTAAGCCGTCGCCAGCCCGTGTCCGCCGCCGCCGATGATAACGATCGCGTATTCGCTGCGCGGTTCGGCCGCGCGCCATTGCGTCGCCCACGCGGCACCGGTCGCGTGGCGGAACAATGAGAGGACCGAAAAATGTGGCCTGCCCGACATTGGCCGGCATAGTTGCCGCAGCCCTCAGGCCGCGCAAGCCGCGCGCTTCCGGTCCGTTCCCCGCTTCGCTATAGAATTGAAGCGAAGGGGGAACCACATGGCTGAGTTCGACTACATCATCGTGGGCGCCGGTTCGGCCGGCTGCGTGCTGGCCAACCGCCTGAGCGAGGATTCGCGCGCCAAGGTCCTGCTGCTGGAGGCCGGGCCGCCCGACCGTTCCATGTGGATCAACATCCCGGTGGGCTTCACCAAGCTGCTGAACAGCCCGAAATACAACTGGAACTTTGTGACCGAGCCGGAGCCGAACGCCAACAACCGCTGCATCCCGGTGCCGCGCGGCAAGACGCTGGGCGGTTCCAGCTCCATCAACGGCATGCTGTATGTCCGCGGCAATCCGCTCGACTACAACACGTGGGCGCAGTACGGGAACCGCGGCTGGTCGTATGAGGCGGTGCTGCCGTATTTCAAGAAAGCCGAACACTTCGAGCCGGGCGGCGATGACTCGCGCGGACGAGGCGGCCCGCTGAATGTGACCCATATGCGGGAACGTGCGGAGCTGCTGGACGCGTTCATCGACGCGGCGGCGGATGAAGGCTTCCCCCGCAATCCTGATTACAACAACGGCCACCAGGAAGGCTTCGGCTACTTCCAGGTGACGCAGAAGAACGGGGAACGCTGGTCGACCGCGCGGGGCTTCCTGGCGCCGATCCGCCATCGTCAGAACCTGCGGGTGGAAACCGAGGCGCTGACGACCCGTGTGCTGCTGGAAGGCAAGCGCGCCGTCGGCGTCGCCTACACGCAGAACGGCGTGACGAAGGAAGCCCGCGCCGGCCGGGAGGTGATCCTGGCCGCCGGCGCGGTGAAATCGCCGCACATCCTCGAACTTTCCGGCATCGGTCAACCTGAGTTGCTGACAGGGCTCGGCATTCAGGCGGCACACGCGCTGCCGGGTGTTGGGGAGAACTACCGCGACCATTACGCGCCGCGCATGAACTGGCGGGTGAAGCTGCCGATCACGCTGAACGAACAGACCCGCGGCCTGACCTTCGCCAAAGAGATCCTGAAATACTACACGCAGCGGCGCGGCGTGCTGACTTTCACCGCCGGCATCGCCTTCGGCTTCGTCAGGACGAGGCCGGAATTGGAAGAGCCGGACGTGCAGTTCCACTTTGCTCACGCAAGCTATGCCACCGCGCAGACCCGGGTGCTGGACCGGGAGCCTGGCATGACCCTGACGGTGTATCAGTGCCGGCCCGAATCGAAAGGTTCCATTCACGCCAAATCCAGCGATCCGTCGGCGGCACCGTCGATCCGCCCGAACTACCTGGCGGACCCGCTGGACCAGCGCGTGCTGATCGATGGCATGAAGATCGGCCGGCAGATCATCAACAATCGGGTGATGGACAAGTACCGGGCGTATGAGATGAACCCCGGCGACAAGGTGCAGACCGACGACGAATGGCTGAACTTCGCGCGGGAAAACGGTCAGACCACCTATCACGTGATCGGCACGTGCCGGATGGGCCAGGACCCGATGGCCGTAGTGGATGACGAATTGCGGGTGCGCGGCCTTGCGGGGCTGCGGGTCGTCGATGCCTCGGTGATGCCCACGGTCCCGTCAGGGAACACCAACGCCGCGGTGATCATGATTGCGGAAAAGGGTGCCGACATGATCAAGGCAACCGCGCAGGCGAGCATTCGCGAAGCGGCATGAATGATGGGAGGGGGCGAGGTTTCGTCCCTTCCCTGGCTGCCGGGGTTGGACTGAATGTATGGCAAGAACGACAATCCGTCGTTCTGCGCTCGGCGGCTTTCATTCACAGTGGGGCGGCCGCTCCGGTAAGGAAACCCGCAGCAACGACCAACCCTTCTTTATGACCGTTGGCACGGGAATTCGGTCGCGTTTGGCTCCCCGGAAGCACCACGCTTGTGAGGTCCATCAATACTTCGGTAACCATTCTATCCGCAGCATCGCGAAGAAAAGAGTCAAACGCAGATATAAGAAGATGCACGCAAATTACGCAGATAGCAGGAGACTGAACGACCTATCGAGACTCGTGAGCGGCTGCACGTTTACCGTTCTTAATACACTTGGGGCGGGATTCCTGGAAAAGATTTACGAAAACGCACTGGCGCATGAGCTGCGTGCCGCGAATCTCGCGATTTTACAGCAGCCGGCGGTCAAAGTGTTCTACAATGATGTCGTAGTCGGGGAGTATTTTCCCGACATTTTGGTTGAGAGCATGCTGTTGGTTGAGCTGAAGACCGTCGCGGCCCTGAGCGATATGCATCGGGCGCAAAGTACCAGCTATTTGAAAGCCACCGGCTTACGGCTTTGCCTATTGCTCAATTTTGGCAAGTCAAGCCTGGAGATCAAACGCGTGGCGCACGGCCTATGAGCCACTCCGTAGAATCTGCGCAATCTGCGTACATCTGCTTCTTATCTGCGCATTAACCTTTTCTTGGCTGATAGCGCCAATGGCCCAGAAGCCGGGACCAGGACCACGCGAGCGATCACATCCCCAAATTGAAGCCAACGCATCGTCGTCCGGCCTGACTCACAACTTACAAGTTCGCGCGCCAAGGCGCCCGCAAACCACCCGAACTCATCACTGAATAAAATCGAGCACCATCCCGCGCCGCTGCCCGTCAAGCCCGGCGCGCGATACCAGCCGGCAGAGGTGCTGGCAGACCCAGCACCTCCGCCCAGGCCCTACCGCGAACCCGTCTCGTCCCGCGCGCCAATCGTGCGCGAACGGAAGTCCTCCGGCACCGCGGCGCCGTAATCGGTGTACGCGCGCTTCACCGCCTCCACCGTTCCGCCGAACACCTGTTTGCGGTTCTCCCGCGCCCAGACGTTGGAATCGGCCACCGAGACCAGCGACCCCTGGAACGCCGGCATCACATACCGCGCAAACAGCTCATAGCTGCGCATCGTCTGTTCGCGGTTCGCCCATTCGTGCGCGCGGAACAGGATGCCGCCGAAGCCGCCCTGGCTGTACTCCAGCAGCCGCTTGATTCCCTTGATCACGGTCTGCGGGGAGCCGACCAGGGTCGTGCCCATTTTCACACCGTCGCGCAGCGGATCGTCCGCGCGGCCCGGCGGGCGGCCCAGCGTATCCTCGAAATAGGTCTGCGTCTCGTTACGCTCGCCCTTCTTCACCTCGGCCAGCGCCTGTTCGTCGTCTTCGGCGACGTGGGCATTCACCACGACGCGCCAGTTCTTCCGGCTCATGGTTTTGCCGTTCTTCGCCGCCGCGTCCTCGGCGATCTTCCACTGGCTTGCCAGAGCCTCCGGCCCGCCCGGCAGACCCGCACCGATCGACAGCACGCCCACGCCGTGCGTGCCGGCAGCGATCATCCCGAACGGCGTGATCGTGCTGGCCACCGCGATCTCGAAATGCGGATCGCTGTACGGCGCCAGGTGCAGCCGCGCATCGTTCATCTCGAACCAGTCGGTTTTCATCGTGACCCGCTCTTCCATTTTCAGCAGGGCCATGATGGCGTCCATCGCCTCCAGCATGCGCGGGCGCTGTGTCGTCGGCTCGATACCCAGCATGTAGGCATCGGACGTCAGCGCGCCGGGTCCGCAGCCCAGCATCGCACGCCCGCGGGTCATGTGATCGAGCTGCACCCAGCGTTGCGCGACAAAGAATGGATGGTGGTACGGCAGGCTGGTGACGCCGGAGCCAAGCCGGATGTGCTTTGTCTTCTCCGCCGCCGCGGCAATGATCAGCTCCGGCGAGGCGATCAGCTCCCA
>DATNEJ010000549.1:0-4288 GCA_035606775.1 Acetobacteraceae bacterium
GGCCGTCAGCCCGGGGTCCGCGGCGATGGGGCTGCGCCGGTGCTGACGCCAGTCAAGGCCGCTGTCAGGCTGGATACGCGCGCCTCCAGATCCTCGATCTTGGCCGCGGCCAGGTGGACCGTTCGGCGGATGCGCGACTCATCGTCAACGCCCACCCGCAAGGTCCGCAAAGCGGCGGGCAGTGACGTCGCTGACCCGTTGTTCTCCGGCACGGTTTGCTCCCAGGCAGATCCCCGCATGCGGCACAATGATGACACCGGCTACCAGAACCGGTCCGCGGCGGCCGCTAATTCTATTGGCCGCGATCAGCAATCGCTCCAATCAAGCCTTCGCGAAGTTGGACTTGCGAAAGACTTGGGCCGGGGGAAACCACCTTGAACAAATCTTGATGTACAAGCAGGAACGCAGAACTTCCTGCAATACCGATCGGCAGGCGCGGAGATACTTCTTTAATATTTCTTTTGGAGAATTGCATACGGTTTTGATCTACCGAGAGCTGTATGCACTACCGACCTCTTCCTGCCGCGCGAATTCGGCGAGGATTTCGTGGGAGCAAGCCGCGCTGGCAGAATTGCATGCTGACAAAATATGCAACCCACGGCCAAGCCGTTACGGAAAATTTCCAATGAAACGATATTGCAGGAAAGCTAAGCAAGAATCCCGCGATTCTGTGTCATCCGATGGGAATCATCGTTGAAACGTGATGATCCCGGAGCCATTGCTGAGAATAGGCGCTGACCGGGCTTCACGTTCCCTTGATTTGTTGTTCCATGTCATGAGATGAAACATTCCGCTGACCTATCCGTGATACCACACGGCGAACCCTGGAGGTCGCGTGCATATCACTCCGGCCGACGCGCGCGCATGTTCGCTCGTATCGAAACGGCAATGGCCTGGAAAAACCGCCGCAAACCGCGCGGCGATGGGGCTTGTACTCGTTTTGCTGGCCGTCCTGCCGGTCTCCGCGTGGCTCTGGGGGCTACATCGGACCGGTGCAGGCGCGCGGCTTCAGGCCGAGCAGCAGGTTCTTGGCCAGGTGCAGGCGATGGAATGGATGGCCGATCAGACCCTGGCGGCCGGCCAGACCCTCGCCCGCTCATTGGCCGACAGCGCCGCGCAGCTCGGGGAAACCGACATCGACGGCTTTCGGCTGGCATTGCGGGCGGCATCCCAGGGTTTCGATGGCGCCGCCATACGACTGACCGATCCGGCGGGACGGGTTCTCGCTTCTTCCCATTCCGGGCTCGTGTCCGGCCCGGGCGGTATAGCGCCTGTCACAGCTCGCCCGGAGATTGCCAGTCCGGATAAGCCGGGTAACGCGGCGGGGGAATTCCCGCTGGATTATGCGGCCTCCACCGTCAGTGCCTCGGTCCCTCGCGCGGCCAGCGACCGGGCTCCTGCCGGCCAGACGGCACAGTCGATCGTGACGGTTGAGATACCCTCCCGCACCCTTCTCGCGATCCTGGACCAGGCGCGGATGCCACCCGGGTCGGTCGTCTCGATCCTCGATCGGGCCGGGCGGGTCGTCGGCCAGTCCGGGCGTGAGGTGGACCCACACGAGGCGCGCCTGCGCCCCGAGGTTATGCAGGTGGTCGGAACCGCCGCGGCCGGCACGCCGACACTGCGGCAAGCCACGCTCCATGGCGCGCCAGCCATGATCGCCGTCGCACGTTCGCCGAACACCGGGTACTCGACCGTCGCGGTGGTGCCGGAGGCCGGGTTGCCGCCCTCCCTCAGTGCGTCCCAGTGGCTGGTTGCCGTGCCGCTGGCCGCGGTGCCGCTGCTGCTCGCCTTGTTTCTCTGGCACTGGACCGGCACCCGGAGCAGGCGGCCCAACGGCCTGGCTCCGGCTGACGGAGACGCATCGGACGAACTGGCAGCACTGTTCGGCGCCAGCCCGATCGGCATCTTCAGGGCCGACAATGCGGGCCGAGCCCATCAGGCGAACAACACGTTCCTCGCAATGCTCGGCCTCAGCCGCACGGACCTGCAGGCGGGCCGTATCCACTTGCCGCGTCTGACGCCCTCCACCTGGGCCCGGCATGACCGCAGCGCCCTTGCCAATGCAGCCCGGTTGGGCGTCAGCACACCGTACGAGAAGGAGTATCGGCGCCCCGACGGAACCACGGTTCCGGTCCTGCAAGCGATCTGCGCCGCCAATGACGGCCAGGGCATCGTCGGATTCGCGATGGACGGGCAGGAACAGCGGCGCGCCGCAGCCATCAGCGAGGCGGAGACCCTGCTGCGCCTGTCGCAAGGCGTGGGCCGCATCGGCACATTCCGCCGCAACGTCTCGTCCGATCTGGTCGACTGCGACGCGGCATCCCGTGCCATCATGGGACTCCTCCCCGAGCACGGGCCGCTGACGGGAGAGGATTGGCTGAAGACCACACTCCCCGAGGACAGGGCGCGGCTTACCGCCGCCTTGAGGGGGACACAGGACGGGTGCCAGGGGGACGTTACCCGGGATGTCACCTGCCGGTTCCGTATTGTGCATCCGGATACCGGCGCGGTCCGTCACATCGAAATGCGGAATGCCTGTGAATATGCCGCCGATGGCGCGCTGCAGCGGACCGTCGGCGCAATCATGGACGTAACCAAGCGCCACGATGTCGAGCAGGCGCTGCGGGAGAATCAGGCGCGCTTCCAGCGCACGGTGGAGGCGGCGCGCATCGGCACCTGGGACTGGAATGTCGCGGAAGACCGCATCCAGATCTCGCACCATGCCGGCGAACGCATGCAGCGCAATGCCGCCGCACCGCCGATTCGCCGGTCCGCGGACTTTCTCGCCCTGGTCCACGAGCAGGATCGGGAGCAGCTCTGCCGGGAGATGCGGGAATCGATCAAGCCGGGCGGGCGTGACGCTTATGAGGTGGAATTCCGGGTCCCATCGTCGAGCGGCGGCGTGCGGTGGCTGTGGACCCCTGGCCGTGTGACCGCGCGCGATACCGACGGGCGGGCCGCGCGGCTGTCAGGCGTGGTCGTGGACGTGACCGAACGCCGCCAGGCGGAGGAGGCGCTGCTGCGCCTGACAGCCAACCTGGAGGAGCGGGTGCGCGACGAGGTGGCCGCGCGCGAGGAAGCGCAGGCACAGGCGGCCCACGCGGAACGCATGCAGGCGCTGGGACGGCTGGCGGCCGGGGTTGCACACGACATCAACAACGTTCTGCAGACGGTCAGCGGCGCCGCGACAATGATCGAGCGGCGGCCGGACAACGTCGAATCCGTGCGGCGTTTGGCGCAGATGTCGCAGGATGCGGCGGCGCGCGGCGGCTCCATCACCGGCCGCCTGCTGGCCTTCGGGCGGCGCGATGTATTGCGGCCGGAGGTCCTGAATCCCGCGATCCTGCTGACCGAAATGCGCGACATGCTCGCCCATACGCTCGGCTTTTCGTTGAAGGTGATTGCTCAACTGCAGGACGGCCTGCCGCCGATCATGGTCGATCGCGGCCAGCTTGAGACGGTGCTGGTGAATCTCGCCGCCAACGCACGCGATGCCATGCCGAATGGCGGCACGCTGACCTTGTCCGCCTCCACCAGTGGCGACCAGGTGCCGATGCTGCTGGCGGCTGGAGAATATTTGCGGATTGCCGTCACCGACACAGGCACCGGCATGGACAGCGCGACGCTGGCGCGGGTGACGGAGCCTTTCTACACGACGAAACCCGCCGGCAAGGGCACCGGGCTTGGCTTGGCGATGGCCAAGAGCGTTGTCGAGCAGGCGGGTGGCGTGCTGCTGATCGACAGCCGGGAAGGCCATGGGACCACCGTCAGCCTTTGGCTGCCGCGGGCGGACATGTCGTCCGTCAGGCCGCTGGGGAATGCGCCGCGTGCGGCCCAGGGCAGACACCGCATCCTGCTGGTGGATGACGATGCGATGGAGCGCGAAACTCTCGCTGAACTGCTGGCGGACTCGGGCCTGGCCGTCATCACAGCCGGCGGCGGCAACGAAGCGCTGCTGCTGCTTGAGGAAGGCGCGGAGATCGACCTGATCGTCACCGATCTGTCGATGCCCGACATGGATGGGATCACCTTGATCCGTCAGGCGCGGGTCACGCATCCGGACGTGGCGGCCATCCTGCTGACCGGCTACGCCGACCACGCCGGCGCTCGGGCGCTGAGCGGGGAGGGCAGGTTCCAGTTGCTGCGCAAGCCCGTCGAGGGCGCGCGCCTGGTCGATCAGATAGAGGCGCTGCTGCTGGCGCAGGAGTAGAGCCTAATCGTCGGCGGCGGCATCGCCGGAGACGTGAATCACGCGGTGAGACAAGGAGGTGGAGCCTGGTCGGTG
>DATNEJ010000552.1:0-6858 GCA_035606775.1 Acetobacteraceae bacterium
CTGCAGCAAGTGAGTGTCAAAGTGGACTATATCGGCAACATGGCCCGCGGGTGTTTCCCGGGGTGTTGGTCGAGGGCGCCCTGCTGCCTGAGCCGAAGGCCGTCACAGCGCTGGACGGCCTGTGTCAGCCGCAATGTGCCAGCCATCCCAAAGCGGCCGACCTGCTGCTCATTTTCGGCAAGCCGCGGGGAGATCAGACGCGTGGCGCACGCCCTGTAAACCACGCCGTACCATTTGCGTCATCTGCGTGCATCCTTCTTCATCTGCGATGAAACCTTTTCTTGTCCGGCCGTGCCCCAAATTCCGAAACATGAACCAGAGGCGCATGTGATCGCGACCTCTCCGGAACTCCGACCGGCATACCTTCGATCTGCCTGGGCCAGTCGCGAACAGGCGGAAAATCCCTCCCGCACGAAAGCGACCGTCAACCTCCGGCGCGTCATCGGATGGGTCGGCCCACCCGCTCCACAAGCGCTAACCATCGGCGCCCGATACAGCACATCGCGCCACCCGAGTGCCGACGTGGAAGGACGACGCACCATCGCCCAACCGGACCGGCCCACGGCCGCACGACCCCGCATCCCCGCCCAGCGCTGTCCTCACCGATGGCGCCGCAGCAGAACCAGCCCTGCCGCATGTCAAATCATTCACTTGAGCACCCAGGACGCGATCGGCATCCAACCTTTTACGCACGCACACAGCGTTGCCCATCGGCACGCCGCGGTGCCATGCGGCCATGCGCGGTCGGCAACCCTGGCCGCGCAGGACAGGAACTTCGGGAGCAGGTTCAATGCAGCCACCACGCGACGCGACAGCCCAGGAGATTTTGAGCAAAGTCCCCGAAGTCACCCTCGTATTCTGGATCATCAAGATCGCCGCGACGACGCTCGGCGAAACCGGCGGCGATACCGTCACGATGACCCTCAACTGGGGCTATCTCGCCGGCACCGCCCTGTTTCTTGGTCTGCTCATCGCGCTGGTGATCGCGCAGGTGCGCGCCAGGAAGTTTCACGCTTTCCTCTACTGGGCGACCATCGTCGCCTCCACCACCTTCGGCACCACCATGGCTGATTTCGCCGACCGTTCGCTCGGCATCGGCTACACTGGCGGCTCGACCTTGCTGTTCCTCTGCCTCATGGCCGTGCTCGGCCTTTGGTATTGGTCGCAGGGCACCGTTTCGGTGAACACGGTCAGCACGCGAAAGGCCGAACTGTTCTACTGGGCAGCCATCACCTTCTCCCAGACGCTCGGCACCGCGCTTGGCGACTGGCTGGCCGATACCGGCGGATTTGGTTACGGCGGCGGCGCGCTGGTGTTCGCAGCCGGCCTCGTCGTGACCTACGCGCTTTACGCGTGGACGGACCTGTCGCGGGTGCTGCTGTTCTGGGCAGCGTTCATCCTCACCCGGCCGCTTGGCGCGACGGTCGGCGATTTTCTCGACAAGCCGATGAGCCATGGCGGCTTGGCGCTGAGCCGCCCGCTGGCGTCCGCGGTGATCGCCGCCTTCATCCTTCTTTGCCTGTTCGTGCTGCCGCAGCAGGCCGGGCGGCATCCTGGTGCATCCAGACCGGCTTCCGTGGGAAACCTGTAGAGAAATTCAGGGCCGCGGCCGGCGCTTCCGTGCGCGGCCCTTCACAGTTTGGTGGAGGCGCGCGCCAGCAGATTCCACTCCCCGCCCTGCTGCTGCCAGACCATCAGGATATGGAGATTGGTGGCGCTCTTCTTGCCTTCCGGGATCGTCTCGCTCTCTGCCATCCAATGAAAGCGCACGATCGCGGCGTCACCCACCACCCGGATCGAGGGATCCTTGTAATCCAGCGACAGGAACTTCGATTTGTTGGAGGTGGCATTTCTGACGAACGTCGCCCTGTCTTCGATATGGGCGTCCGAGTGACTATAGCTCAACGCCTCCGCGCACAGCGCCTCCAGCGTCTTTGCATCGTGTGCAAACTGGGCATCCCGAAAGGCCTGGAGCCGTTTGGCCACTGCTTCCTCATCCGCCGAGGTGGCATGGGCCGGCCTTGCCATCAGCGCGCCAACCGAGAGCAATCCAAGAACGGGCAAACGCGCGGCCAGATGACGGCGATTCATGACCATGATGTTCCCTCCCTTAACCTTGGTGTTCAGCGATCGCCGACGAGCATCCCACAGGTCACCGAAATGGTCCATCAACGCCGGGCGAGGCAATCGTTACGTGCAACGGAATAGATCGCTCGTCCATGACCGCGCGCCACAGTCCGGCACTCCCGCATGCGTGGCGTCGGATTGGTCAGCGTCACCGAATTCTGCCATCGTCGTTGCACCCCGTGCGCGCATGGTAGGAGCCGTGCCGCGCGAGAGACGAACGCAATCGGGAGGACAAAAATGGCTCTCAAAATCGAGCGATTTCAGCCGGAGGGCATGAACATCAGGATGGCCGCCGGCAAGCCGTCATACTCGCATGTCGTGACGGTGACCGGCAGCGGTAAGATCGTCTACACGGCTGGCCAACTGGCCCGCGACAAGGATGGCAACTGCGTCGGCAAAGGCGATATGCGCGCGCAGATGGAGCAGACGTTCCAGAACCTCGACCGGTGCCTGAAGGCCGCCGGCGCGACCTGGGCCGACGTGGTCAAGACCAACACCTTCGTCACCGATTTCGACGAATTTCAGAAATGCGCCGATATCCGCATGCGCTACCTCGGCGTCGCGACCCCGACCAGCACGACCGTCGGCGTCACCCGTCTCGCCGGCCCGGATTTCATGATCGAGATCGAGGCAGTCGCCGTCGTCAATTCATAACCCGCGGGCACGGCGCGGTTCGATCACCGGCGTTGCGCCAGGATCCCGGTCAGTTCCTGGGTGCTGTCCAGCGTTTCGAGGTCCGCCACCAGCGCCATGACACGGGCCGCGTCTGCATCGGGCAGGCACGCGCGGACGTTGCGGCGGAACTTCGCCTCCAGCGCGTCGCGGCCGACCGGATTCTCCGGGCTGCCACGGCGGTCATGCACGGCCTCATGCAACGTCTGCCCGCTGCGCGTGGTGACGGTCATGCGGCAGGCATGGCGGGCGCTGCGTCCCTTTGCTTCGATGCCCGCGTCTTCGTGCACCGTGATGCGGCGCATGAAATCCATCAGCGCCGGGTCGGCCAGCCGATCCTCCGCGAAATCGTCAACAGCGACGTCGCCACGCCGCGCCATGGTGGCGAGGCCGAAGAACATGTTCATCTGCGCGGCCGTCACCCCCGCCGGCTGGTAGGTCCAGGCCGTATGGACATACGTCATGTGGCCGACGCGGACCTCGATCGCCTCGATATCCTTGGCCGCAAGCCGGTGCGTCCGCATGATGGTCCGCAGCGCGTCGAGCGCGCTGTGGATGCTGGTGACGCTCGGGTACATCTTGAAGCCGACGGTTAGGGTCTCCCACGCGCTGCCGAGTCCTTCGGTGAGTCGGGCTATGTCGGGCTGGCGGGAGAAGGCGCTGAGGAAGCCGCCATAGCCGGCCTCCAGAACGTCCGTGATGCCGGTGAAGCCCCGCTGGGCCAGTAGCGCCGCGTAGACGCCGCTCTGCGCGGCACGGCCGGCGTGCAGGCGCTTCACCATCGCGCCCTCCTGCGCGGCCATCAGGCCGCTTGCCATCGATCCGGCCGTTCCCAGCGCATGCTGCATCTGTGCGGGATCGAGGCCGCAGATGCGGCCCGCCGTCGCGCCGGCAACGAAGGTGCCGGACGTGCCCTGCGGGTGGAATCCATTCAGGAACAACTGGGTGGTGGCGGCATTGCCGACGCGTGTGCCGACCTCATAGCCGGCGACGATGGCGGTCAGGAGGTCGCTGCCGCGCATGCCGCCAACCGACTCCGCGTAGCCAAGCGCGATCGGCACGGCGAGGGAGTTGGGATGCAGGACGGAGTCCTTATGGATGTCGTCCATCTCGAACGCATGGCCGGCGGTCGAATTGGCCAGCACCGCCTGCGACCAGGATGTCCGTTCTCCGCGCCCCCACAGGGAGGCGGCGCCGTTGCCGCCCTCCGCCCGCACCATGTCCTGCACGATGCGCGTCCAGGGCAACGTCGCGCCGTGCAGGGCAACGCCGATGCCGTCGAGCACGCAGAGCTTGGCGTGCTGGATCACCGCCGCCGGGATGGCGGCATAGGCAAGGCCTGAGGCGAACGTGGCGAGATCGCGTGTGGCATCGGGAAGCAGCGGCGGCGTCGAGGCAGTCAACGGATCCTCCTGTGTTGATCGGCTGGCCATAGAGCCTGTTCGACGCAGATAGAAGCATCGGCCAGAGGCAATGTCTTTGTTGATCGCGTTGAGTCACGTCTCCGGCAATGCCGCCTCCGATGATCACGCTCGGGTGGCACGGACCCGTTGGCAACCGACAGGGGAGGATCACGTGCCGCCGTTCAGCACCTTGCCCAGATACGCTGCCAGGCCCGCATCCCGCCACGACAACCCGCGCCAGCCGATATAGCCGTCCGGCCGAACAAGGAAGCTCGCCGCCTGCGCGCCATAGGCAGCCGCGAACGCACCCTGGCGGTCATGGAACAACGCGATGCCGTGCCGCTCCGGCCCGCCGCCGGCTTCCGTGACGGCAACGATTCGCACACGCGATCCGTAACGCGCGCGCATCGCCGCTGCGAAGGCCGCGAGATCAGCCGCATCGGCCATGCTGTCCGCGCCGGTGGGATGGACGACCAGGACATGCTCGGTGCCGCGCACGATGTCGAACAGCCGGACCGGAAAACCGACGCCGTGTCGGTGCAGGCCGCCAGCATCGGGCGCGCGGTCGCCCGCCGCCGGCACGGTGGCATCGAAGGTCGGCCCATCGTCGCGCACCCAGTCGGTGCCTTTGTAGGAAATGCGGATCTGGGTATCGGCAAGACGGTCGGGCTTTGCCCCGTCTTCGCGGCCATATCCCTCGCTCGCGGCGCGCGTGCGGGCAACGACATCGGCCCCGACCGGCAGACGCTCCGCCTCATAGCTGTCGAGCAGCGACACGGGCGCCGCCCCTCGCACGACCAGCGCGAGTTTCCAGGCGAGATTGTAGGCGTCCTGAATGCCGGTGTTCATGCCCTGCCCGCCGGTCGGCGGATGGATATGCGCCGCGTCGCCCGCGACGAAGGCGCAGCCCTGCCGATACTGCGCAGCGAGGCGCATGCTGATGCGGAACACCGACGACCAGCGAAGATCGGAAAGCCGCGGTTTCCCGGGCACGAGATCGTCCGCCACGCCCTGAAGCTCATCAAGGCTTGGCCCCGCGGCTTCCGATTGGATCCCATGGTCCGAGCCGCCGGGCGCCGTGCGATCCGGCGGTGCGAGGGTGGACACCCGGTAGCGGCCAGGCTCCGGCAGCGGAATGGCAATGAACATGTCCGGTGCCCAGTTCTCCACCGGGCGCAGCGCGCGCAGCGCCATGCCGCGCGGCAAATCCCACGCGATATGCACATCGCCGAGCATGAACATCATCGGGAAGGCTTCGCCGTCGAAGGCGATGTTGAGCGCGCGCCGGACGGCGCTGTGCGCGCCGTCGCAGCCGATGACGTAGCGGAAAGCGGCCGCCTCAATCCGATTGCCGGCGGCGTGCCTCAGTTGCACGGTGGCGCCGCTTGCGTCCTGGCGCAGGCCCGTCAGTTCCACGCCGTGCTCGATCGCGATGCCGTATTGGTTCAGATGGCGGGTGAGCACACGCTCCGTCTCGTATTGCGGCAGGCCGAGCTGTGCGTAAGGGAGGTCACTCAGGTCGAGGTGCGTGTCACCGGCAGGATGGCCGTGGATGATCGAGCGGAGTCCTTCGATCCAGATCCCCGCATCGATCATTTCCCGGACGATGCCCATATCCTCCCACACCTCCAGCGTCCGCGGCGTCACGCCAATCGCTCGGCAGTAGCCAAGGGGCTGCGGGAGACGGTCGATGATGCGGCAGCGGACTCCGTGCCGGGCCAGCTCGCAGGCCATGGTCAGGCCGACCGGGCCGGCACCGACGACCAGAAGATCCGCCATCGCTGTTCTCCGTTGCTGTCGCGCTTGCTTTTTACACCTTGTCGTCGCGCGCCCACCGCTTTTCGAATGCCCACACTTCGGGGAAGCCCATCAGCTCGCAGATACGCTGGAAGCCGTAGCTTTCGTGTGCCGGCAGGGCGTTGCTGTCGCCGCGGTCGCGCAGGGACGTATATGCGCGCTCCAGCGCGGCGGCAGCGGTCAGGAACCCGACGGCGGGATAGATGGCGATGGCATAGCCGATCGCCGCCAGCCGTTCGGCCGACAGGATCGGCGTGCGTCCGCCTTCGACATTGTTCGCGAGCAGCGGGGCGTCGATCTCCTGCCCGATGCGCTGCATTTCGTCCGCGGTCTCCGGGCTTTCGATGAAGATGATGTCCGCGCCGGCCTGGCGATACAGCTTGCCGCGGCGGATCGCCTCGTCCAGTCCAAGGCCGGTGCGCGCATCGGTGCGCGCGATGATCAGGAAGTTCGGGTCCTTCCGGGCCTCCACGGCCACTTCGATCTTCAGGGCCATTTCGTCGGCAGGGATGACGCGGCGGCCGGGCGTGTGGCCGCATTTCTTCGGCACTTCCTGGTCCTCGATCTGAATCGCCGTGATGCCGGCGGCTTCATAGCCCATGACCGTGTGGCGCACGTTCAGCAGCCCGCCATAGCCGGTATCGGCGTCGGCGATGATCGGCGTGCGGCAGGCCCGGGCGAAGGCGGCCATGCGGGAGACCATGTCGGTGTAAGTCGCAATCCCCGCGTCGGCGACGCCGAGGTGAGAGGCGACGGTGCCGAAGCCCGTGGCGTACAGTGCCTGGAATCCCATGCCGTCGGCCAGGCGGGCCGAGATCATGTCGAAGATCCCCGGCGCCACGATGAACTGCTTTGCCTT
>DATNEJ010000005.1:0-9237 GCA_035606775.1 Acetobacteraceae bacterium
GTCAAGCGCATCGCGCCGTTGCCGGGCAGGGGAATGACCGTCTGGACCGAACCCTTGCCAAAGCTGCGCGTGCCCAACAGCACGGCTCGGCGATGGTCCTGCAGCGCACCGGAGACGATTTCGGACGCAGAGGCGGACCCGCCGTTGATCAGCACCACCAGGGGCGCGCCATTCAATATGTCGCTGCCCTTGGCGTCCCAGCGCTGGCTGTCCTCCGGATGGCGCGCGCGGGTCGATACGATCTCACCACGGCTTACGAAATCCGACGACACGGCGACCGCCTGATCGAGCAGTCCGCCAGGGTTGTTGCGCAGATCCAAAATCAGCGCCTTGAGCTTGCCGCCCGATTGCTGCTTGAGGCTGCGAACCGCCTGCTTGATGCCGGAATCTGCCTGCTCGGTGAACTGGGACAGCCGCACATAGCCTATATTGTCCGGCTCCATCCGCGACTTCACCACCTGGATGTGGATGATCTCGCGGATCAGCGGCACCTCGATCGGCGTATCGACATTCTGCCGCTTGATCGTCAGGACGATCTTGGAATTGGGCGGTCCGCGCATCTTGTCCACGGCGTCGTTCAGCGAAAGCCCCAGCACCGTCTTGCCATCCAGGGCGGTGATGATGTCGCCGGGCTTGATGCCTGCCCGGAAAGCCGGCGTGTCGTCGATCGGCGAGACGACCTTGATGACTCCCTTGTCCTCCTGCACCTCGATGCCGAGGCCGCCGAACTCGCCCTTCGTCTGCACCTGCATGTCCCGGAATGCCTTGGCATTCATGTAGGAGCTGTGCGGATCGAGTCCGGTGAGCATGCCGTTGATGGCATTCTCGATCAGGTCGCGGTCATTGACCGGATCGACATATTCGGCGCGGACCCGTTCCAGCACGTCGCCGAACACTTTCAGCATCTGGTAAACGTCGGTGCGGGAACTGTCCTGCGCCGCCGCGTGCAGCGTGGTAAAGGCTGGGCCGGCAACAAGGCCGGCAAGGAACGCGGTGCCGAGCAGGAGGCCGTTGCGCAAGCGGCGCGGGCGGAGAGTCATGCGGTGTCACCCCTTCGACGCCGATTTGGGCGTTTGTTCATAAGATGTGCCAAAGGCAGGCGGCGGTGCGCCCTCACGCCCTGTCCGGGCGGCAACCGGATGCGCCGCCGCAAATCCTGGGCGTTCCGACCGCATGCCGGCAACCAGCCGATCCGTTCGGCGTTTTCACCTTTTCGCGCGCGTCGCACGGCGGCGTCCAGTGTCCATTTATTAAGTAACGCGTCACTAACTGTTTGCTTTCAACCAGGGCGCCGGGTTCACCGGCTGCCCATCATGGCGCAACTCGACATACAGTGACGGGCGGGTACCGGCTGTCCCCGGTTCCCACGCCGGCATGACGCCGACCGGCTCGCCCGCCTCTACCGTCTGTCCCACCCGTACGTCCAGCCGGTCGAACCCGGCGAGCACCACATGGTAATCGCCGCCGCAGTCAACGATCAACAGCAACCCATAGCTGCGGAACTGATTGGCGAACACTACCCGCCCGCCACAGGGTGAGACCACCCGGGCGGAAGGCGGCGCATGGTAGGACACGCCGGTTGCCGGGCCGGCGTCGGTTTCGTCGCCCCAGCCGCGCACCACGACGCCGATGACCGGGGCGACCAGTTGGCCCGCGGCGTGCGCACTCTGTCCGATCGTGCCTCCCCCGGTCGGATGGGCCAATGCTGCTTCCTTGCGGCGGGCAACTGCTGCATCCGCCAGGCGCTTCTCCCGTTCGGCTTTGGCCGCGGCCTCGCGGGCACGCGCCTCCGCCGCCTTGCGTTCGGCTTCCAGTTCGGCAAGGACACTGCGCAGGCTGTCGGCATGCGCGGCTTCCTCGGCTGCATGCTTGGCTGCATCGCCGGCCTGGGTCTCCGCCTGCCGCCGGCGTGCCTGCGCCTCCGCAATCTGCCGATCCAGGTTGGCTGCCTCCGCCGCCTGGGCCGCTTCGGCCGCGGCGAGTTTCGGCGCTTCGGCCTCCAGCGCACGGGTTGCCGCATCCAAGGTCGCCTGGTCCTGGCGCAGGGCGCGCGCTTCCTGCTCCAGCTGATGGGAAAGACCCCGCAGAACCAGAAGGCCGCGCAGCGTCTGTTCGGGCGGCGCCGGCACCGCCAGCAGCGTGGCGGTAGGATAGAGTGAGAGCCGCTCGATAAGCGGCAGCAGCGGCTCCATCGCTTTGGCGCGTGCGTCCAGGTGTGCCTGCGCCTCGCGCTTGCTGGCCGCGAGCGCATCCATCCGTATAGCCGCCGCCTGGGTCGCGGCTTCCGCCTGCCGCAGCCTGGCCGCCGCCGCGATCCGGTCCGCGGTCAGGCGCTGCGCCTCGGCCGCTGCGCGGGCGCTCCGTTTGTCCGCATCCTTCCTGGCCGCAAGCTGACCCGCCTGTGCGCGCTCGGCGTCCTGCAAGGCGCGCCGTGTTGCATCCTCCGTGGCCGGCTGGCCGGCAAGCGCGGCCACCGGCGCAAGGATAAGCAGTCCGAGCAGGCTATTCCGCAGCGCGGACCGCATCGTGGCGCAGAATGGTGTGGCCGGTCATTTCCCGCGGCTGCCTCAGCCCCATCAGATCGAGCAATGTCGGCGCGATGTCGGCAAGCCGCCCGTCCTGGATCGCGCCGACCCCTCCGTTCACGACGATGACGGGCACCGGATTTGTCGTGTGCGCCGTGTGTGGTCCGCCGGTTTCCGGGTCCTTCATCAGCTCGCAATTGCCGTGATCGGCGGTCACCAGCAGGGCGCCGCGCTGTCGTGCGATCGCTTCCGCGATGCGGCCGAGGCCGGTGTCGACGGTTTCCACCGCCTTGATCGCGGCAGGCAGACTGCCGGTATGGCCGACCATGTCGGGATTGGCGAAGTTCAGCACGATCAGATCGTATTTTCCGCTGTCGATCGCCTCCACCGCGCGATCGGTCAGTTCCGGCGCCGACATTTCCGGCTGAAGGTCATAGGTCGCGACCTTGGGGGAAGGGACGAGGATGCGCTCCTCGCCGGGGAACGGGGTCTCCTGCCCGCCATTCAGGAAGTAGGTGACGTGCGGATACTTCTCGGTCTCGGCCATGCGAAGCTGCGCCATCCGCGCATCGGCCACCACGCCGCCCAGGATGTTCTTCAACGAGTCTGCTGCGAAAATAACGCCGAGCAACGGCGCGAGCGCGTCGGAATACCGCGTCATCCCGACGGCTGCGGCAAAATGGATGGTGCGCGGACGGGCGAAGCCATCGAATGTCGGATCCAGCAGGGCAGCGAGGATCTGACGCACCCGGTCGGCGCGGAAGTTGAAGCACAGGACGGCATCGTTGTCCGCCATACCTTTGTAGTCGCCAATCACCGTGGGCGGAATGAACTCGTCGAACTTGCCTTCCTTATAGGACGCCTGCACGGCTTCGCCCGGCGTGTTGAAATGCGCGCCATCGGCTTCAGCCATGGCGCGATAGGCTCGTTCGACCCGATCCCATCGCTTGTCGCGATCCATCGCGTAGTAGCGCCCAATGACCGTGGCGATCACGGTGCCGTCGGGCAGGGCGGCCTGCAAGCGGTCGAGGTCGTCGGCAGCGGATTGCGGCGGCGTATCGCGGCCATCGGTGAATGCGTGAATTTTTGTCGGAATACCTGCCGCATGAAGATGTCGCGCCAGCGCCGCGGCATGATCCTGATGCGAATGAACGCCGCCGGGTGAAACCAGCCCCATCAAATGGCAGGTCCCTTTCGAGTGCTTCAAGGCGTCAACCAGGTCGGTAAAGGCCTCTGCCTTGGCGATGCTGCCGTCCTGTACCGCTTCGCCGATTCGCACCAGTTCCTGCTTCACCACCCTGCCGGCACCGATGTTCAGATGGCCGACCTCGGAATTGCCCATCTGACCGGGCGGCAGGCCGACATCGCTGCCTGACGTATGCAAAAAGGCATGCGGGGATGTTTCCCAAAGCCTGGTGAAGGTCGGCGTCCGGGCCTGCCGCACGGCGTTGTCGGCGGATTCCTCCCGCCAGCCGAAGCCATCCAGAATCACCAGCATGACCGGTCGGATCGCCATCGGAATGCCTTTCGCTGGTTGCCGGATGCCGAAGCAACCGGTGGATCATCGTGTCGCTGGCGTTCCGCAGCCCGAATCGTTTCGCCCCATGCACAGCGGATCACTGCAATCACGATCGTGTCTGAGGTCGGCTTAGCGCCCGGAGGTCCCCCGGACAAGCGCTGTTCAGCCGCCTGTGATGGCCGAACCGGAGACGCTGCGGAGCAATGGTCGGCACGGTGCACCGCCTCATCCCTGTCTCTGCCATTGTTCCGTCTGCCGGCAGATCTTGCGACTCCGTATACGCGCGTCGGACCTGGACGCCATTGTCGGGAATAGTGAGTATTGTCGCCTGACAGAACGGACACGGATACCATGACGATCCGCATCGGCATTGCCGGCATTACCGGACGGATGGGCGTGCTGTTGGCCGAGGAGGTTCTCGCGGCAGGGGCCACTTTGGCGGGCGGCTGCCGCCGTCCAGGCTCGTCTGCCGGGGCGCCTTCCGGTGCTTCGCTGTTTCCCGATGTTGCCGCTTTGGCCAATGCCGCGGACGTGGTTGTCGATTTCACCAATGCCGCGACGGCACAGCCGACCGCCGCCGCCCTCGCCGCCACCGGCACGCCCTGGGTCCTGGGCACATCGGGCCTGTCGGCCGCCGACGAAGCCGCAGTCGAGCAGGCCGCCGCGCAAATTCCGGTCGTCTACGCGTCGAATTTCTCGGCCGGCGTGAATCTCGTGCTGGCCTTGTCGGAGCGTCTGGGTGCGGCACTGCCTGCCGGGTCGTATGACGCCGAGATCATCGAGATGCACCACCGTCAGAAGGTGGACGCCCCTTCGGGGACTGCCATCGGCATGGGCCGTGCCGTCGCCAAGGGAAGGGGCGTCCGGCTGGAGGACGTGATGGAGAGCGGCCGGCACGGCCACACCGGCGCCCGTAAGACCGGCGGCATCGGCTTCGCCGCACTACGGGGTGGGCAGGTGGTGGGGGAGCACACCCTGATCTTTGCCTCCGGCACGGAGCATATCGCGCTGACTCACCGGGCCTTCGACCGGCGCGCCTTCGCCTCGGGTGCCATCCGGGCAGCGCTGTGGGTCAGCGGGAAAAAACCCGGCCTCTATTCCATGATGGACGTGCTCGGCATGGCCTGACGCGGATCCGGTTACCCGGCCGCGCTCATTCCGCCACTTCGCTTGACCCACGGTCCGGTTTCGGCCACACAGCCCCGCGCCTGGCAGCCGGCCGGGCGCGGGCTATTGGCTCGCCGACAACCCTCCGCGACGCGAGAAAAATCCCCATGCGCGACACGGGCGACTACCTCTTTACCTCCGAATCGGTGTCCGAGGGACATCCCGACAAGGTGGCCGATCGGATCAGCGACACGGTGCTGGACGCGTTCCTGGCCGCCGATCCCTATTCCCGCGTCGCTTGCGAAACCCTGGTGACGACCAATCGCGTCGTGCTGGCCGGTGAGACACGCGGCCCGGACACGATCACGCCCGACCTGCTGATGCACCTGACGCGCATGGCGATCCAGGACATCGGCTATGAGCAGGAAGGGTTCCACTGGAAGAACGCAGAGGTCGCGGTTCACCTGCATTCCCAGTCGTCCGACATTGCCCAGGGCGTCGATGGTTCGGGGAACAAGGACGAAGGCGCGGGCGATCAGGGCATCATGTTCGGCTATGCCTGCCGCGAGACGGCGACGCTGATGCCGGCACCGCTGTACTACGCGCATGAAATCCTCCGGCACATCCGCGACCTGCGGAAGATGGGCGACCGTTCCGTTGCCGGGCTGCTGCCGGACGCAAAAAGCCAGGTCACGCTGCGCTATATTGACGGCAAGCCGGTCGGTGCGACCTCCGTCGTGGTGTCGACCCAGCATGAGGACAGGCTGGACCAGGCCGAGATCAAGCGCCTGCTCTGGCCGCTGGTGGAAACCACCCTGCCCAAGGGCTGGATGTGCGGCGAGGACGAATTTCACGTCAATCCGACCGGGAAGTTCGTGATCGGCGGGCCTGACGGCGATTGCGGCCTGACAGGGCGGAAGATCATCGTGGATACCTATGGCGGCGCGGCCCCGCACGGCGGCGGCGCGTTCAGCGGCAAGGATCCCACCAAGGTGGACCGGTCGGCCGCCTATGCCTGCCGCTACCTGGCGAAGAATGTCGTGGCCGCCGGCCTTGCCGACCGCTGCACGCTCCAGATCAGCTACGCCATCGGCATCGCCCGGCCGCTCTCCGTCTATGTCGATCTGCATGGCACCGGCCGTGATATCGATGAGGCACGGCTGGAGCGGGTACTGCGGGAGGTGATGAATCTCTCGCCGCGCGGCATCCGCGAACATCTGCACCTGAACCGGCCGATCTACGCGCCGACCTCGGCTTACGGTCATTTCGGCCGCGAGCCGGATGAGGCGAAGGGCACCTTCACGTGGGAAAAGACGGACCTGGTGCCGACGCTGAAGGCGGCGTTCGGGCGCTAAAGCCGCCACCCGACCGGCTGTATGGCAGGGCCCGCGGCCACAAGCTGCGCCCGCGCCAGGAGACCCTGCTTCGCGTGACCCTGCCGCGCCTGCGGTTTTCCGCCGAACAGGCGGGCGACCCGCTGACCGCGTTTTCGCCGCGTCCGGACGCGCTGTGGCTGGAGGTAGGGTTCGGTGGGGGCGAGCATGCACTGGCACAGGCGGCGTCGCATCCGGATGCCGCAGTGATTGCCTGCGAGGTGTTCGAGAACGGCATCTGCTCCCTGCTCGCGCGACTGGTGCCGGAAGGCGGGGAGGCAGATGCGCCGCTGCCGCGTAACCTGGTCCTTTGGCCGGACGATGCACGGGTCCTGCTGCGCGCCTTGCCGGATGCATGTCTGGACAGGCTGTTCCTGTTTTTTCCGGATCCCTGGCCAAAGGCGCGGCATGCGAAGCGGCGCTTCGTTCACCCCGCGGCGCTGCCGGAACTGGCGCGGGTGCTGAAGGCTGGCGCCGAGTGGCGGGTGGCGAGCGACGACCCGACCTACCAGGCGTGGGTCGCTGATGTCATGGCCGGTCAGGCGTTGTTCGACGCGCCGCCACCATCATCGGTTCGCCCGTCCGGCTGGCCACCAACTCGGTATGAGGCGAAGGCCCTGCGGGAAGGAAGGTCGCCGCTCTACTGGACGTTCACGCGGCGCGACTGAACAGAGAGATTTTGCAACCTAGGCGCTCAAGCCTCTTCCCTTCGCCCATTCCTGCGCGGCCTGCTCCAGAAAAGCGTCGATGCGGCCTCCGAGCGACGAATTCTTCTCGACATGTTTTGCATAGTAAAGAAATGATGAAACCGCCGTTCGCTGTTTCACGGGGTCCCATAACTCGACAATCCGCAGCAAGTCGTCCGTATCAAGAGGGACCACGCCCAGGGCGTCGATTTGGTCGCGGGTGTCATCCTCGAAGCCGAGGGCAGCGACGACGCCAAGCGCACCGCGGCGGCCAGTCGCATTGGCGAAGGCTTCCAAATCCGCCACGTTGTCTGGCTTGAGGATGAACTGCTTGACCTCGGCCGAGATTGCCAGACGTCCGCCCTCCCAACCGTCGACGTCGCCAATGCGCTGGAGACGCTTCGATCCTGTCCGCACCTTGTCGATTTCGATCTGCAGGTGCGGATTGTCCGCGCGCAGGAAGCCGAACACCATGCCCTGAAATGACGCTCCGGACGGTTCCCCTCTGCGGCTTGTCATGTCGAAACCTTCTAACAGCATCTTGAACAGCGGCGGATCGACCGTGACGGCCGTCGGGTCGAACTCCTGGCTCTTTAAAGAATCGAGGACGAATTGACAGAGACGGTCGCGTAGTGCCGCCAACTCGTTTGGACTGAATGTCACGAGCGCGTCCAGCCATGGGAGATAATCCGCCCAGGCTTGTGTCGCGTGAGGCGCACAGCTTGGATAGTCGAACCGCTTATGCTCTGCCCGAAAATATCGCTCCACTGCGTTATAGAACGGCCGCAGGCTGCTCGTGCCTCCGCCATTCTTTGCGACAATCAACGTATTCGCGCGTTTCCCGGCGGCTGTTGTCGTCTGCCTCGGGTGGCGAAGCAAAACAGAATCGAGGTCCGCAAAGCCATTTCCTGGGACACCAAGATCGGTCAGGAAGTCAATGAACGAGACCAGCAACCCGGCTGAGAACTTCGGCCGTCAAATCCTTTCTCGAACTCTCGAAACAGATCATCCGGCGTCATCTTCATGCCTTGGGCAGCGCCACCAGGCCGGGGAACGCGTTTCGGCCCATTTCGAGATATTCAATCTCGTGGTCGGTACCGATACAGCGGTATCCAATCGCTTCGGCCGCGGCGAGAGTCGATCCTGACCCCGCAAATGGATCATAGATGATCCCAAGGCCAAGCGGCAGCGCTGCGCGTACAATCTGGCGCATGAAACGCTGTGGTTTCAGCGACGGGTGCGGCGCGATCTCCTTCTCACGCCCTCGCGTCGGAGAGCAGACCACTATATCCTTCAGGGGTTCGTCCTTGCTTAGCCGCCGCAACCCGCCGGTACCCCATGCCTTAAGGTTGTCGGCAACCGTGCAGTCCATTGGCTTGCGAAAAATGCCCCATGGTTCCCAGCAAGAGCGAGGCATCACCGAGACGTCCGGAAATTCTTCTTCTGCCCCCTTTGGCTTATAGCCGCCCCGCAAGGTCTGCACCTGGCGAATCAGTTCGCCACGCTTCTCGAAGCCCGCGGCCTGGAATGCGTGGAATGTCATGGTCGAAAGCAACGGGTTTGAGGCGACTAGGACATGCCCGCCGGGAACCAACGCGCGAAGCGCGCCGAAGGCCACAGCACTGAAGAATTTGTGCTGCGCACTCACATCCTCCCGGGTAAGGACGGTGAACCGAGGTAGTGGCTTCCGCTTCACCCCGTCGAAGGATGGTGGAATGCGCCAGACCCCTCCCCTCCCCTTGCGGCGCTTCGCCATGTTCGCTTCGTCGTATTCGACCAAGCCGTAAGGGGGGTCCGTAACGATTGCATGGATCGAATGCGAAGGCAATTCGGAAAGAAAGTGAAGTGCTTCATCCAGAATATAAGTGGCTCGGTCCGAAAGGTGAACCCGGACTTGGCTGCCGACGCGGCGCAGCCGGGACCAGCTAACGTCGATCCCATCTTGCAGCTCAGACTTCCATGACTGAGGAAAGAGTTGCCGCGCAACGGACAGTTTATCTTCTGCGCACTCTGCCGGCGTGTCGGTC
>DATNEJ010000023.1:0-2011 GCA_035606775.1 Acetobacteraceae bacterium
TGCATGAAACATGATTGCGCGGCTAGTGCCGCCGCGCATGAACACCGCCGGCAGGGCAAGGAGCGGCATGAAAGCCTCCTGTATGCATCGTTCAATCAAGGCGTTTGGTCATATAGACCCGGTCGAAGCCCTTTTCGCTGACCCGGTGAGTCTCGATGAATCCCAGGCGAGTATAAAGCGCGATGTTTTCCGTCATCATGACATGTGTATAGAGATAAACCGCGGGCCGGCCGCGCCGCCGCGCCTCGGCTTCCGTGAAGGCGATCAGGCGCCCGCCCAATCCCTTGCCCTGGGCGGCCGGTGCAACGGCGATGTTGTCGAGCAGAACGCCGTCCGCCGTATCCTCCAGAATCACGAGACCGGCAATTCCTTCGTCCTCTTCCAGCACCCAGACCTGCCCGTCCGTCACGCGCTTGCGGTAGTCATCCAGCATCGGCCCGGGCGGCTTGCCGATGCGCGCGATATACGGTTCGTACGCGCGCTGCACCACGTCGCTGACCGCCGCCACATCGGCAGGCGCGGCCTTGCGGATCGTCACCCCTGCCGGTCCAGTTGCCGTTTCACCTCCACCCAGCGATCGAGGATCGGCAGGATCTTGTCCTCCTTCTCCGCCGGCAGGCTGAACACCACGCGATCGACACCGATCTGCCGGCAGAATCGCAACTGCTCCACATTGTCCGGGACACGGAAGATGGTGATGGGAAGCGACGCCGGGTCGCGTCCCGCGTCACGTGCCATCTGGCGGAACTGCTCGATCAGCACGCCGACACCGTCCTTCTCCAGCCGATCGGCGCGCGGAATCCAGCCGTTGCCGTAGCGGATGGCGCGCCGTGCCGCATAGGGATACACGCCGCCGACGATCACCGGCGGATGCGGTTTCTGCACCGGCTTCGGCCAGGCGTTCATCTTGTCGAAATTGACGAACTCGCCGTGATATTCCGCCTCGTCCTCGGTCCAGATCGCTTTCATCGCCTCGACGCGTTCGCGCGATAGCTTGTGCCGCGTGGCGAAGACCGTGCCGTGGTTCTCCATCTCGTCGCGGTTCCAGCCATTGCCGACGCCGAACAGGAAGCGCCCGCCGGAAAGCTGGTCGATCGAGGCAATCAGCTTCGCGGTCTGAATCGGATCGCGCTGGTTGACCAGGCAGACGCCAGTGCCGATCTTCAGCGTGCTGGTGACGGCGGCGGCCGTGTTCAGCACCAGGAACGGGTCCATGATGTCGTAGTAGGCGCGCAGCAGCGGGCCGCCCGCCGGATAGGGCGTCAGTCGTGACAGCGGAATATGGGAGTGCTCCGGCACCCACAGCGATTCGAACCCGCGCTCCTCCAGCGCGCGGCCCAAGGCAGCCGGACCCATCGAGTACTCGGTAAAGAACATCACGGCGCCGATATGCATGCCTTCGTCCTTAGAGCGTGATCGTCGCAGGCGGGATCGCCGGAGACGTGAATCACGCGATCAAACTCAAAGCGTGATCGTCGCAGGCGGGATCGCCGGAGACGTGAATCACGCGATCAAACAAAGAGTTGGGGCCTGTTCGGGGCATCTCTTTGCACCGAACAGGCTCCAGGAGTGTCAGTGTTTCGCTTCGTCGTACGGATAGCGGATGTCGCCGGTCTTCAGGTCCGGCGGCCATAGCACGACCTCGGTCTTCGCGTCCTTGAACTGGTCGATGTCGTGTCCCTGCACGCCCTGGAACTGCACCGCCATGACGCGCGGCACTTTCCATTCGCCGTTCGCGCCGAATGCCACGTCACCGGCGATCGTGTGGAAGGTATGGCTGCGCAGATACGCGGCCAGCTTGTCTGGATTGGCGCTGCCGGTCTTTTCGACGGCCTCGCCGATCACCTGCATGTCGGCATAGGCGAAGGGAGGCAGGTAGTAGCCCAGTGCATCGACGCCCTCGGCGGCTGCTTTCGCCTGGTATTTCGCCAGGAACGCCAGTGCCTCCGGCGTACGATAGCTTTTTACCGGCTGCCAGAAATCATAATCCACAATGCCGTTCATCAGCGGG
>DATNEJ010000047.1:0-21265 GCA_035606775.1 Acetobacteraceae bacterium
GCCAGCCACTGGCCCGGCACCGCACTTGACGGTGCGATGCATGATTGGACCGATATGCTGGGTGACTTCGCCGATACCGCTGCGCTGGTGGAGTGCCTGGACCTGGTGATCAGCGTGGATACGGCCGTGGTGCATTTGGCTGGGGCATTGGGCAAGCCGGTCTGGCTGCTCAACCGCGCCGACACGTGCTGGCGCTGGATGCTGGGACGCGATGACAGCCCCTGGTATCCGACGTTGCGGCAATTCCGTCAGGAACGTGCCGGGGCGTGGGAACCGGTGATCGCCCGGATGACGGAGGCGCTGGCCAGCTTCGCCAGCACCGTGCCGCCCGACCGGCGAACTGAGCCGCGCGCCGGCTGAATTGCAAAGCAGCCGCAGGCGAGCCACATGCAGAACATGATCCATCGTCGCACCTTTTTGGCTTCGGCGGCCATGCTTGCGTGGCCTGTTTCGATCGCCTTGGCGGCTTTCGTCCCCAGTGCACAGGATCGTGCCGACATCGCCCGGGTCGAGGCGGCACTGAATGCGGTGCGAAGCCTGAAGGCCCATTTCCTGCAGGTCGCCCCTGATGGCGGACTGAGCCAGGGTACCGTGTGGCTGGATCGCCCCGGACGGATGCGGTTCCAGTATGATCCGCCCGCGCCCTTCCTGCTGATCGCCTCGTACGGCCAACTGATGTTTTACGATTCGTCGCTGAACCAGACCAGCTTCGTCCGGCTCTCCTCAACTCCCCTCGGCATTTTGCTGGCTGACCATGTCACACTGTCGGGGGATGTGACGGTCACAGGCATTCAGCGTCAGCCGGGGCAATTGCAGATCGAGCTGACGCGCACCCGGTCGCCGGGTGACGGCTCATTGACATTGATCTTCACGGACAACCCGCTGGCGCTCCGGCAATGGACGGTGATCGATGCCCAGCGGAAGGAAACCCGTGTCACACTATACAATGTTGAAACCGGGGGCATGTTCAGCGACTCGCTTTTCAGCATCGCCGACCCCCAGGCGCGGCAACACCTGGATAAATAGGCTCGTGGGCACAACGCTGCTTGACGCGGCGCTCCTGCCCGGCAAGCGTAACAGGCATGGATGACATAGCCGCCAATCTGCGCCGTGTGCGCGACCGCATCGCTGAGGCGGCCATCGCCGCCGGCCGCAAGCCAGAAGATGTGACGCTTGTCGCCGTCAGCAAGACAAAGCCGCTGGAGGCTGTCATGGCCGCGATCGCCGCGGGGCAGACAGTCTTCGGCGAGAACCGCGTTCAGGAGGCGATGGCGAAATTCCCGCCACTGCGCTCCGACCACCGGTTCGGTCTGCATATCATCGGCGGCCTGCAAACCAACAAAGCACGCGACGCCGTGCGGGTCGCCGACGTGATCGAAACCCTGGATCGGCCGAAGCTGGCCGACGCCATCGCCGCCGCTATTGCCAAAGAGGGCCGCACGCCCACGCTGCTGATTGAGGTGAATACCGGCAACGAAAGCCAGAAATCCGGCGTCGCGCGTGACGATGCCGACGCCTTCATCGACGAATGCAAAGGCCGATTCGGTTCGTCAGTAGCGGGCCTTATGTGCGTTCCACCGCATGACCAGGATTCAAGACCGCATTTCACCTGGCTTGCCGACCGCGCCGCCCGGCATGGACTCGCCACGGTGTCGATGGGCATGTCGGCGGATTTTCCGACGGCGATCGCCTGCGGTGCGACCTGGGTGCGCGTAGGCAGCGCGATCTTCGGCGCGCGATAACGCCTTAGGCGCCGCCGGAGACGGCCGCGGCTCGGCGGCGCAATTCGTCCTCCGATACGTCTTCTATGTGCGTAGCGACATGCCAGGCGTGGCCAAACGGATCGATAAACGAGCCGAGCCGATCGCCGTAGAACTTGTTCTCCAGCTCGGCGATGACGCGGGCGCCGCGCTGCCTGGCTGCCTGCATTGTTGCGTCGGCATCCTCCACATAGAGATGCAGGGAGACCGACCTGCCGGCCGATTCACCTGGCGCGACCGCACCATGCTCGGGCGCCTCGTCGGCAAGCATCACCAGCGAAGTGCCGATCTCCAGTTCAGCGTGTCCGACACGACCGCCAGGACCCGGCATACGCAGCCGTTCCCTTGCCCCCAGGACCTGGCAGTAGAAGGCAATCGCCGCCGCGCCGTCCCGCACGATCAGATAGGGGGTCAGTGACGGATAGCCATCCGGTCTCGATTTCACCATGTCATGCTCCCACGTTTGAACGGTCGGGCGACCTGAATCCGTGGCGGCGTCCCAAGCTGGATAAAATGAGCAGGCCGGCCCTTGGCAGCGGAACCAGACAAGGGCCGGCCAGTGCCATCAACGCTTGATGGGCACAAAGGATGCAGGTGTCATCAGGCTATTTTTCTGTCCCACAAGGTAGCCGGCTTCGCCGCTCTTTTGCACGTAGGCTTGCCATTCCGGATCGGCCTGCATCGCCGCGCGGCGGGCGGCACGATCCGCAGCATCCTTGTAGACCCATATGTGGACATATGTATTTACCTCCCCCGATTCGGTGATGAGGTAGGCCAGTGGTTCTCCCAGATGGCGCTTCTGTGGCTTCAGCCCGTATTCCTCGTAGATGGCCAAGTGGCGGGCCATCGTGCCGGGGCGGACGGTATAGGTTCGGTGATCGAGCAGCATTGTATGTCCATTCTCCATGAAGGCTGCCGCGACTCCGCGGCGGGCTTCAGGAAAGCACGGATGGCGCAAGGTGCCGAACGATGACCGTGGCGAGTGCCTCGCACCCCGTCTGATCGTCAGCGTCGAACCGCGCGGTTCGGGGGCTGTCGAGGTCCAGCACCCCAATCAGCCGGCCGTTGTACAGGAGAGGTACCACCAGTTCCGACCGAGACGCCGTGTCGCATGCAATATGGCCAGGGAATGCCTCGACGTCCGCGACCAGGACGGATTGCCGGCGAACAGCCGCGGTGCCGCAGACTCCCTTGCCCAGCGGTATGCGCGTACATGCAGGGCGCCCCTGGAAAGGGCCCAGCACCAATTCGGCATCCCGCAGGAAGTAGAAGCCAACCCAGTTCAGCGCAGGCAATGTGTGGAAGATGGCCGCGGCGGCGTTGGCCGTGGTCGCTATGGGATCTGCTTCACCTGAAAATAGCGCTTCGCACCCCGCCGCGAGGTCGCGGTAGAGGTTCGATTTCTCGGTTGGCGGCCGTGGCGTGGCCCAGGGCCCGCCGAAGGTCGGATCGTGCATCGGGGCCCCTTACGTCGCCTGCGTAATCGATTCGCCAAGCGGCAGCAATTGCTCCGATCCGGCAGCACGGTCAATCCATGGGCAAACCGAATATCCATCGGGCCGTTGTCCATGGGGTCGCTCTGGACAAGGCCCGCGGGTCAGTGTGTCGCACGAACTGGTTCGCTGCCTGTCCGCTGGCGCGGCTGGGCCGGTTCGGCCGTGATGCGAAGGGCGGATGCCGCATCACGCAGAATGGTGCGCAGCTCACGAAGGAACGCCATGCCGGTGGCGGTCCGCTGCACCAGCACGCTGCGCCGATCCAGCGGATCGGTCTTGCGCCGCACCAAGTCGAACTCAGACAACCTGTCCAGCGCGCGGGTGATAGCAGGCTTGGAAACACCCAGCTTGGCTGCCAAACCACGCACTGTCTGCGCGTCAGTCTCCAGGTAGCATGTCAAAAAGACACCAAGCTGACGCGCTGAAAGATCGGGGCCATCCCGACGCACGAGTTCAACAATCGCGGTTCGCAGGATGCCGGCCAGACCATCACTGACTTCGTTGGTGATCATACTCCCATACCTTTCCTGAAAGAACCGGCGGCATCACCCGACCGAAGCGATCACCGCCGCGCAATAGTTGTCACGCTCTCCGAGTCGTGTCTCGTAACGAAGCGGTGTACCAAGCGCATTTGTTCCGGCTCGTCAATTTGATTGGCGTAATTGTATTGCCTTTGTCCTTTATTCGACTACGCATCATTTCTTTAGCTGTCATATCGAGACTTGGTGATCGGACGACAATGCACACGCCAGTGGTAACATCGCCGGGACGGCCCCGACTCGCGCCTGCCGCGAACCTTAACCCGATATTGCAACGGCTCACATGACGGCGAGAATGCGTCCGTATTACCAATCGGCGAAGCAGGCGATGGTCGGCTTGTATCTCAGAACCCGACTAGTACCCGTCATGTGAGCAGGAAAACCATCATTGCAATAGGCCTGCATTACGCCAAGGGACGATCCTGCTCATCCGATGGATGAACCACACGGGCTCCAGCAACTCCAATCGGTCAGCGGCAATTGAAGGCAGATGATGGCGCTGCCGCGAGCAGTGTCGCGCTGTTCATCAGAAGCAGGACTGCCGCTTCGCCGACGCGGCCGATATGCCCAGCCGGCGCCGCCAGCATTTGCGCCGGGTCCTTCAGGGCGGCGCGCACCGGCGCGACGCATCGCGTACAGGGATCACGCAGCCTGCAAATACAACCACCGCGACAGCGCCAAGCGCAGTGTCGAGTGCGGGCCGCACGCAGATCGATGAACCGAAGCCGCTTTGTCGCTGCGGATGATGCCTAAAGAACAATTGCCCTGACGCAATCGTGGTGACGACGATGAGGATCAGCTCAAAACCAACGCGTCGGTCTCTCGGAAGGCGGTCCAACGGCTTTTGCCGCCAGTCACCGTCATCTGGTGGAGACTTGGCGGCCGGTCGAGCAGGGGAAGACGGAAAGCATCGCGGCGACTCGCGGTCGCCTTCTCGTTAACAGGAGGCCGCCGGTGAGCCAACATTGACAACCCGAAACCCCAGGACCTGGCCGTCCGGCTGGTGCAGCATCAAGTGCTCACCGGGTCGCAGGCGTGTCGCTTCCAGCTTGAGAAAAGGCTCATCCTCGGCGCCGTCCCGGCGAAGGAGCCATCCGCGACCCCCATAAAACAGGTGTCCCGTCCAGGCCACTCGCCCGTGCTGCCACCATTTTATGCGCCAGTATTCGGCAGGGATGCGTGCCGCTTCGTCCAGGCAACCGTCCGGCGTCAGACACGCCAGAAGCTCGATCACCTGCGCGGTATCACCCGTGGGAGAGTGCGCGGCTCGACTCAAAGCCGCCACAATCCGAGTGAGGTCAGGCCGTTCCATGTCTGGAGCCTAGATCGCTACCCTTACCCCAAGCTCGACCACCCTGTCGCTTGGTATCCGAAAGAACTCGGTGGCCGGCTGAGCGTTGCGCGCCATCACGAGGAAAAGCCAACGCCGCCACCATGCGAGCTTCGGTGCCATTCCGGGCACCAGTACGTCACGCCCGAGGAAATAGCTCGCCTGCATCGGGTCGAAGCCCACGCTGGTATCCAGTTCCTCCAAAGCGCGAGGGATGTTGGGGCTCTCCATGAAGCCGTACCGCAAGATGACGCGATGTATCTGCGGCGCCAGTTCCGCAACCTCCAGACGGCGCTCCGGCTCTACCTCGGGCTCATCTTCATTCTGCACGGTGACGAACAACACGCGCTCGTGCAGTACCTTGTTATGTTTGAGGTTGTGCAGCAGCGACGTCGGCACGTAGCCGGGATTGCCGGTCAGAAAGACCGCCAGGCCCGGTACGCGCACGATCCGCGATTGCGGTAGCCGCGCCAGAAACGGTGCCAGAGGCATGCTGTCCTGCTTCCATCGCGCAAGCAGCAGATCGCGGCCGCGCTTCCATGATGTCATCATCACGGTCAACGCAATGCCCAGAACCAGCGGGACCCAGCCACCTTCGACGACCTTCAGGGTATTTGCCGCGAAAAACACGCCATCGATAATGAAGAACACACCAAAAATCGCTATCGCTGCCGTGCGGGGCCAATGGAATTGGCGGCGGAACACGACCACGGACAACATCGTGGTACACAGAAACGTGCCGGTTACCGCGATTCCGTATGCGGCGGCGAGATTGTCCGAAGTCCTGAACGAAAGAACGAGCAGCATGACCCCTGTGGCAAGCGCGACGTTCACCTGCGGGAGGTAGATCTGCCCCTCCTCGGTATTGGATGTATGGCGAACGGTCATGCGCGGCAGAAAGCCAAGCTGCATACACTGGCGCGCCACCGAATACGCGCCGGAAATCATCGCCTGGCTGGCAATAACGGTGGCAGCAGTTGCCAGCACGACCAGCGGGATCCGTATCCAATGCGGTCCCAACAGAAAGAATGGATTCTCAATGGCAGCCGGATCGCGGATGACGACCGCACCCTGGCCAAAATAGTTGAGGACCAGGCTGGGAAGCACGAACCAGGTCCAAGAGAGCCGGATCGGCCTGACCCCGAAATGGCCCATGTCCGCATACAATGCCTCCGCCCCGGTAACGCACAGCACGACCGAGCCCAGCACAATGAAGGCCAGCCCCTTGTACTGAACGCATAGCATCACGGCATAGCTCGGCGAGACTGCCAGCAGGACGAACGGATGTTGCGCGATCTCCAACAGGCCCAAAAGGCCGATTACGACGAACCAGACAGCCATCACCGGCCCGAATATTCGCCCAACGCTGCCAGTTCCCCGGGATTGTATGGCAAACAGAATGGCGATCACGACAACGCTGGTAGGCAGTACGAATTCCTTGAGACCTGGTGAGGAAACTTCCAACCCTTCCAATGCAGACAACACGGAAATCGCCGGCGTGATCACACCGTCACCGAAAAACAGGCAGGCGCCGATAATCCCGATTAGAGCGAGCGTGCTCCGCGCGCCGGTGCCTACCGAGTAGCGCTGCGCCAGCGCCATCAGCGCCAGAATGCCGCCTTCGCCACGATTATCGGCGCGCATGACCAACGTGACGTATTTGACGGTCACCACCAGGACCAGCGACCAGAAGATCAGCGACAAGATCCCCATGATCTCGGCGATACTGATCGGGATTGCCTGAAACAGCTGCAGGCTGGCCTTGAAGGCATAAAGCGGGCTTGTGCCAATGTCGCCATAAACGACACCGAGTACCATAAGAAGCACGCCGGCCGTGGGGCGGACTTTTCGCTCTCCGGCGGGGGTGTGAGAGGCTACGGCGGCAGTAGTCATTTTCGGCCCCGGGGGCAGCCGGCGGTCGGCCAGGCGTCAGTCATTCATTGCCTCTGTTCGAAGTGGCCGCCCAGGACGGCCCCCTCCGGTAAGTTGTCCGGCGCCGTGTCGGGCGGACCTGATGTGGGCCGGCGATGATATCCGCGCGGGCGGCGGACGCATACGCTGCCCCGCGTATCGCGGCAAGCAACAACACCGCTGAGCATTTCCGCACTCTCACAGCGCGGATCAATCACGTCCTTCCCCAGAGCGGGCGCCGTTCGCAAAGACCCGCGGGCCTGCGTCCTCAGCCGCCCTGAGCGGGTGCAAAGCCAGGAAGAGCCGTGTATTCCACGATTCGAAAGGCCGGCCGTCGCGTCACGCGGCGTCGTCGCGGCGGTCCCGCACTTTCACGTAGGCCAGGCGCGCATGCTCGGTGCAGTAGGGCTTGCCCGGTTCCGACTGCTCATCGCAAAAGCGGAAGCTGCGCGTGCCTGGCTCACCGAGCGGCCAGCAGCAGGTCACGATCCGGCCATATGGCCGAGGGGCAGGCGCCGCTTGCACCTTCGGCGGGGAAGCTGGGATCGCGCGCTGGACCGGTCGCTCCGCCCGGCCCGTGTGGTCGCCTTGCCGAACCAAGCTGCCTGGCGCCGAACCGCCCATGCGGTCGGTCGTTGGATTTGTGGGAGTAGTGGTGCTGGCGAGCGGAGGCAAAGTCGGGCCTTCGATCCGGCGAGGTGCCGCGCGTCGGGGCGTTGTCTGACCCGACCCATCCCGGCGGATCGGCGATGGCCGGGCGGCGAGGTCGAGCCGATGCGCTTTTCCCACAATGGCGTTTTTCGACACGCCCAGGCGCCGGCCAATTTCTGCGGTGGAATGCCCCTCGGCCCACAGGTCCCGTAGGCGGACGATGGTTTCTTCGCTCCACTCCATCTTGTTGCCCCCTGCCGTTAACGCGCAAGATATGGTAGAGGGGCTTGGTCCGCTGCTCAATATCGGAATGAGGCGACACCACAAAAACTTGTGGAAAACTCCGCATCTCGCCACTACAGCTAGAAGAGAAGGCCCTTTTTCAGCATGCCATGGATCCCCTTCTCGCCGTTCACCGTCTGGGTCACATGGAAATCGACCGCCAGTGAGCAAAACTGATACGCCTGCGCGGGCGAAAGGTTGGTGCGACTGGTGATCAGGGCAATCATCTGACGCAACGCCTGCTTCATGGCCTGGTCGAGGTCTTCGTTCATTCCCATTGTGATGAAGTGGGTCGGAGTTTCGGCTCGTGGATAGGTGAGCAAGGGGGCGCGCGGACCGCCGCCTTTATGCAACAGCAGTGTGAATGTGCCAGTCAGGCAGATCTCCAGGGCGTTGATACAGACCTCTCCGTCGCCCTGCACGCCATGCCCGTCGCCCGCCGAGAACAGAGCGCCATCCGCCCAAACCGGGAGGAACAGGACTGCTCCCTCCCCCAGTTCCTTGTTGTCCAGATTGCCGCCGTGTTCACGAGGCTGAATGGTCGAGATAGGGCCGTAGGACCTGGGTGGGGCAACGCCCATGACCCCGAAGAATGGCGCCAGGTTCAGTTCTGTTCCCCAGGGGAGCGTGCAAGTCCGTCGAACCCGGTCCACTGGGATATGGCTGAGATGGCGTTCGGGGAAGTCCTCGGGCAGGGTACCGGCCAAGGGGCGAAAGCCGCAGTAACCCCAATCCGCGCCGAATTCGATCCTGTCGATGCGAACTTCAAGCATGTCGCCGAATTCGGCACCCGCCACCGCAACCGGCCCGGTGATAAGATGGCCGGGGACACGAGGCAGGTTCGCTGCGTGGATCGCTTCAAGGGCCGGCGGTATCTCCAGACCGGACTGCCTGGGCGGCATGACCTCCGGTCCACCCGAAAGGCATTCCAGGACAACGGTATCGCCCGATTGGACCGTCAGAAGCGGCGGGAACGACGCGTCAAACAGTCCCCAGCGGACAGTTTCGGGGGTCGACGCGATGCGATGGGTGGCCATGGACGGTTTCCTCCCGACCTGTTCCTGACGGCGTGCCGCTTCGGAAGGTCCAGCATCGCTCCGTACTTAGCAAGCCGGTGAGAGGGTTCGAGGCAATGTACAGCCGCCTGCACCCAACGCGGCGACCCATCAACTCACGAGCGACATAGCCGGTGTGCCTCGGATTACGCAGCGCTTGAGAGTCCCACGTCAGCCCGATTGACACCCCCGTCACTGTCAGCGGGCTGCTGTCGTCTCCCGCGTGGCAGAGGAGGTTTGGCCGGCTGGGCCGGCAATTGTGCCCGGTGGCTTCTCGGCACCGTCCTCCATCGAGGCATCATCGCCTTCCGCCATGTTCTTTTTGAAGGACTTGATCCCCTTGGCGAAATCACCCATCAAGCTGCTGACCTTCCCGCCGCCAAACAGCAGCAGCACGACCAGCAGCACCACCATCCAATGCCAGATGCTGAAGCTACCCATGTGTCCTCCATGCTGGGTCCGATCGTCCCAGCCCACTGATCGGCCCCGCTCACGCCCGATCGCCGGGCACGCGGCAGCCGGAGCGTCCTAGCCAGCGCCGCAAGGAAGCACATGGCGCGCAATGCAGCGCGATGCAAGCGATGTTTCGGGCGTCGACCCGCCCTCATCGTGACCGACTCGATCCACTGACGTGGCTGCCAAGGACCGTTCACGGCAAGTTTGTGCCTAGCCGCACGGGACCGATCACAGTTTCGTTGCGGATGACGGCGCGACCGCGTATTCTGTTAATCTGGCTGGTTAATCCCGGGCGCCTGCAACCACCCGGCGAAAGCCAACCAAACGGGGATGGGCGTCGCGGCAACGAACCGTCACGCCCCTGTTCAACTGGGCGGCGTCTGGTTTTCCGGCCGGACCCGCTCGCTAGCAGAAAGGCGACGCGTCGATGCCCAAGGGCACCGTAAAGTGGTTCAACCCGACCAAGGGCTATGGGTTTATCGCTCCCGATACAGGCGGGAAGGATATTTTCGTGCATATCAGTGCCGTGCAGAAAGCTGGACTGCGAACGCTGAATGAGGGCCAGAAGCTCGGATTCGAAATTGAGCAGCAGCAGAATGGACGGTCTGCGGCGGTCAATCTGATGGCGGAGTAGACAGGCGGACGACTCCTTTCCATCCATTGCGCGGATGGAGGGTCGGACCGCTCGGTCAAGTCCGACAAAGGTGGATCCAGGCTCCTTCTGGAGTGGGTAGTGCTCCCTTCCGGGGTGGTGCGCCTGACCCGGTTTGCTGCGCAAATGCGGCAACCGGAAAGCACCTGTCGGGACCTAAGCGGTGGGGCCGCGACAGCTTATTGGGGCGACCCGACCCGTCGGTTTCATACAATCCACCCCTTGCTGCCCCCTGGTTGCCGTGGTGCAACCCGGGCTGGGAAAGTGCCGTGGGTTCGATTCCAGATCACAAGCACCGGCAGTCGATCCTTGCGCGGCGCGGCGGCGTCATCTAGGCAAGTGGTGAATCAAGGACGATGGGCACCCATGAGCCATACCCTGGATGAACGCCATGCCGCCAGATCGGCGCGCGGTGTCGCTCCGGTTGTCGCGCTGGACGCCGCCTCGATCAGGGACGCGTACCGCCGCTGGGCCGGCGTCTATGACACACTCTTCGGCGGTGTCTCCTCCGCCGGACGCAAGCGGGCCGTCTCGGTGGTCAACCGGCTGCCGGGCCGCGAGGTTCTGGAGGTCGGAGTCGGGACCGGCCTGGCGCTGCCGCATTATCGGGCCGACAAGCTGATCACCGGCATCGATCTTTCGGCGGAGATGTTGCAACAGGCTCGCCACAGGGTGAGGGAGCTTGGTCTCCGCAACGTCGTGGCCATGCATGAGATGGATGCCGAAGCGACCGACTTCCCGGACGCGTCGTTCGACACCGTCGCAGCCATGTTTGTCGCTTCGGTCGTTCCTCATCCACGAAACCTGCTTGCGGAGATGCGCCGCCTCGTGCGGCCGGGCGGCAACATTCTGTTCGTGAACCACTTTGCCGCGCGGCGAGGTCCCCGGTGGTGGGTGGAGCGAGCGATGGCGCCCGCGTCGCGGGCCTTGGGCTGGCATCCCGATTTTGCCATGGAGGCGATCTTCTCGCCTGCGGACGCGGCCGCGATCCAGACAGAGCCGGTGCCGCCGTTCGGCATTTTCACGCTGGTCCGCCTGCCAAGCTGACCAGCCTGACAGGTCGCCGACACGCGGATCAACTCCCGACCCGAACTCCCTTCGGCCCGGCCTGTGTCGGAAGGGTCTGTCGCGCTCCTTTCCGGGTGCGGCGGCACCTTGATCTCGCGCGCAGGGTCCGGTAGGCGATCTTCGAGAGCCCGGCCGGAGGCAGGACGCCGTAACGGTACGGCCGGTGACGAAACGGGATGGTCAGCCGATGCAGGTTCCAAGGCGGCTCCTTGCCGCACTGACACTTTTCTTGATCATGCCATTGATGTTCCCCGACGGGGCGATGGCGCAGAATGGTGTCGTTGGCGCGCCGAAGCCCTGGGAAATGGGCATGCAGGCCGCCTATGGTCCGATCAAAGAGAGAATTATCGAGCTCCACCACCTCGTGCTGGTGATTATCACCGTCATTACGCTGTTCGTCGGCGGCCTGCTGGTTTGGGTCATGCTGCGCTACAACGCGAAGCGGAACCCGGTGCCGAGCAGGACGAGCCACAATACGGTGCTGGAGATCGCCTGGACCGTGATCCCGGTCCTTATTCTCGTGGTCATGGCGATCCCGTCCTTCCGGCTGATCTATTATCAGGACCGGACACCCAATCCGGACATGACGATCAAAGTGACGGGCCACCAGTGGTACTGGGAATACACCTACCCGGATCAAGGCAATCTCGACATCGAGAGCCGCTATGTCCACGACGAGGACCTGAAGCCAGGCCAGCGGCGCCTTCTTGAGGTCGACAATCAACTGGTCATCCCGGTTGGCAAAAAGATACGCGTGCTGACCAGCAGCACGGACGTCATCCATAGCTTCTTCATCCCGTCTTTCGGCGTGCAGCGCTATGCCATCCCTGGCCGGACGATCGAGACCTGGATGGAAGCGAGCGTGCCCGGCGTGTTCTACGGCGAGTGCAATCAGATCTGCGGACAGGACCACAGCAGAATGCCGATCTCGGTTCGTGCGGTGTCGGAAGCTGATTTCAAGGCGTGGGTTGAGCAGGCGAAGAAATCGGCGGCTGTCACTCAGCCGGATGCGGATCACGGACAGATGCTGGCTGCGGCGGATAACACAGCTTCCCGCAGTGCTGAGCAGACGATTGAGCGCTGACCCGCGCGGTCAGGCGTGAAGGAGACAACGATGGCGGCAACGACCCACGACGACGCACATGGCCATGCCGAAGGCCATGCACACGGGCATGATCACAAGCCCAGCTTTGTCGCACGCTGGCTGTTCAGCACGAACCACAAGGATATCGGCACGCTGTACCTGATCTTCGCTGTCGTCGGAGGGACGATGGGGGGAATCCTGTCGGAGATCATGCGGGCTCAGTTGCAGTTCCCGAACAACCATATCGTCACCGAGGGGCAGGAGTGGAACACGATCATCACCAGCCATGGACTGCTGATGATCTTCTTTTCCGTGATGCCGGCGTTGATCGGCGGGTTCGGCAACTGGTTCATCCCGCTGATGATCGGCGCGCCGGACATGGCCTTTCCGCGCCTCAACAACATCAGCTTCTGGCTGCTGCCGCCTGCCTTTGTGCTGATCATGACAGGCCTGTTCCTGGGCGAGTCGGGCACCGGCTGGACGCTGTACCCGCCACTGTCCAACCAGACATTCGAAGCCGGAATGGGCATGGATTGCACGCTGTTCGCGCTGCACCTGGCCGGCATCAGCTCGCTGTTGGGGGCGATGAACTTCATCACCACCATCTTCAACATGCGTGCGCCCGGCATGACCTTGCACAAGATGCCGCTGTTCATCTGGTCGGAGCTGGTCACGGCATTCCTGCTTCTGCTGGCTGTGCCGGTGCTGGCCGGTGCGATCACTATGCTGATCTGCGACCGCAATTTCGGCACGTCGTTCTTCGATCCAGCTGGCGGCGGCGATCCGGTGCTGTTCCAGCACCTGTTCTGGTTCTTCGGCCATCCCGAAGTCTACATCATGATTCTGCCCGGGTTTGGCATCGTCAGCCACGTGATCTCCACGTTCAGCAAGAAGCCGATCTTCGGCTACCTGGGGATGGTCTATGCGATGGTGGCGATCGGCGTCGTCGGCTTCGTCGTCTGGGCACACCACATGTATATCTCTGGCATCGATGTGGATACGCGTGCCTACTTCATGACCGCCACCCTGGTGATCGCGGTGCCGACCGGCATCAAGATCTTCTCCTGGATCGCCACGATGTGGGGCGGCTCCATCGAGCTTAAGACACCCATGCTCTGGGCGATCGGTTTCCTGTTCGTCTTCACCCTGGGCGGAGTCACCGGGGTGGTATGCGCCAATGCGGGAATCGATGAGGTGATCCACAACACCTACTACATTGTCGCGCACTTCCACTACGTGCTGTCACTGGGTGCCGTGTTCTCCATCTTCGCCGGGTTCTATTACTGGATCGGCAAGATGTCAGGGCACCCGTATCCGGAGTTCTGGGGCAAGGTGCATTTCTGGCTGACCTTCATCGGCGTCAACCTGATCTTTTTCCCGCAGCACTTCCTGGGCCTGTCCGGCATGCCGCGCCGCTATCCGGACTATCCGGAGGCATTTGCCGGCTGGAACTATATTTCCTCAATCGGCGCGTATATCAGCGGTATCGCGATGTTGGTGTTCTTCTATGTCTGCTACCGCACCTTCACCTCGAAGGAGCACGTGGCCAACAACTACTGGGGTGAGGGCGCGACGACGCTGGAGTGGACCCAGACCTCGCCGCCGGCATTCCACACCTATCTGGAACTTCCGCGGATTCGCTGAACACCGTGAGCGACCTGACTGCACAGCAAATCGGAAGCGGCAAGGGGGATCGGTCTCCCTTGCCGACCGGCGTCCGTCATGATGACGGATTTGCCAACGAAGCCGATGCGCGCGACTGGTTCATGCTTCTCAAGCCGCGTGTGGTCACCCTTGTGGTGTTTACCGGCATCATCGGTCTGATCGTTGCGCCGGGACATCTCCACCCCGTTCTTGCATTCACCGCGGTGCTGTGCATCGCCGTTGCCGCCGGCGCATGCGGCGCGATCAATATGTGGTATGATCGCGACATCGATGCCGTCATGCGCCGGACGCGCAACCGGCCCATTCCGGCCGGCCGAATCGAGCCCGGCGCGGCGCTCGGCTTCGGTATCGTGCTCGCGACAGGTTCGGTCATCCTGATGGGGCTGGCGGTCAATATCACCGCCGCCGCGGTGCTGGCCCTGTCGGTCTGCTTCTATGTTTTCGTGTACACGATGTGGCTGAAACGCCGCACGCCTCAGAATATCGTCATCGGTGGCGCCGCGGGCGCGTTCCCGCCGGTGATCGGCTGGGCTGCGGTCACCGGTTCAGTAGACCTCATCCCATTGATATTGTTCGGTATCATTTTCATCTGGACGCCCCCGCACTTCTGGTCCCTCGCGCTCTGGGCCAACGAGGACTACCGCCGGGCAGGGGTGCCGATGCTTCCCGTTGTTGCCGGGGCCAAGGAAACCAGGCGGCAGATCGCGTTCTACACCTTGATCCTTGTCCCGCTGAGCCTGACACCCTGGTTCGTGGGGTTCTCCGGCCCAATCTACGCGGTGGTCGCCGCAACCCTTGGCGCCGCCTTCCTGGTCAGCGTATGGCGAGTGGTCTTCGACCAACAGGATACGACCGGCGTCAGCCTGACCAATGACGCGCCTGCGCGCGCCGCCTTCAAATACTCGATCCTTTATCTGTTCGCGCTGTTCGGGGCTTTGGCCGTCGATCGCATAGTGGGCTAGGCATTCTGGCATGAACGATCATCCCCCGCAGCCGACGCCGGCCGAGGCAGCGGAGTTGCGCCGCCGGCGGCGCGGACGCAATCTGGCCATGCTGCTCGCACTGCTCGGGCTGGCGGTGCTGTTTTTCGCAATCACTATCGTCAAGATGACCAAGTCATGAAAGCGACCTTACGCAACACAGCGCTCGGCATAACGCTGGCGAGCGTGGCGGTCGGCATGGTCGGCATGTCGTTCGCGGCGATCCCTCTTTACCGACTTTTTTGCGCGGTAACCGGCTACGGCGGAACGCCACAGATCGGTCCAGCTACCGCGCCCGGCAGCACAGCCCAATTGATCCGGGTGCGCTTCAACGCAGATACGAACCCTGGCCTGCCCTGGACGTTTGCACCCGACCAAAACCAGATCACGCTTCATCTCGGCGAGGAGAAGATCGCCTTCTACAACGCTCGCAATCTTGCCAATACCCCGGTGTCCGGGATGGCGCTGTACAACGTCACGCCCGAAAAAGTCGGCAAGTATTTCCACAAGACAGCCTGTTTCTGCTTCAATCAGCAGACACTCGAACCCCATCAGTCCATGGAATTTCCGGTCAGTTTCTGGGTAGACCCGGAAATCGCCAAGGATCCCAACACGAGCGACGTTCACGTCATCACGCTATCCTACACTTTCTTCCGCTCGCTCGATGACGCGGCAAAATCCGGCGCCCTGGCGAAAGCCGGCCCGCACGTCGGACCGATATCGGCGGCAGACGAGGCCCGCCTATCGAAGGCCAACTGAAAACCCCAGGATCATTGGCCTCCGCCCCTTGATCCGATGCGGGATATGATGATGATGCGGCAGCCGTGCCGGGCGGTTCCCCCGGCGGTGTAGTAATGGGAACGTCATGAGCAGCGACGCGCACGGCGCCACGATTCCAGCCGGTCCAGAAACGCTTAGTTCAGGAATGAAGCAGCCGTACCATCTTCCTGACCCGAGTCCGTGGCCCATCGTCGGCTCTATTGGTGGATTCCTGATCGTCTTCGGCATCGTACTGGCCGCGCATTTCGGCAACTACATCGTGCTGGGGGCTGGCGTCGTCGTCGTGCTGACGACGATGTTCTTCTGGTGGCGCGACGTCATTCGGGAAAGCCGCACACCGGGACTGCACAGCGCCGTGGTGCGACTCGGCCTGCGCTACGGCATGACGCTGTTCATCGCCAGCGAGGTCATGTTCTTCGTCGGGTTTTTCTGGGCGTATTTCAACTTTCTGCTGCTTCCTGAAACGCAGGGCAACGGGCAGACTGTTTGGCCGCCGACGACGGTCCATACCTTCGATCCGTTCCACCTGCCCTTCCTGAATACGATGATCCTGCTGCTGTCGGGCACCACGGTAACCTGGGCGCATCACTCATTGCTGGCGGGCGACCGGAAAGGGCTGCTGAGGGGCTTGGCGCTGACAATTCTGCTGGGCCTGAGCTTCACCCTGTGCCAGGGCATCGAGTATGCCCACGCCCCGTTCAAGTTCTACGGGGGCGGGGTGTATCCCTCGACATTCTTCCTGGCGACCGGCTTCCACGGCTTCCACGTTATCGTTGGAACCTGCTTCCTGATCGTCTGCTTCTTCCGCGCGCGCGCCAACCAGTTCACGCCGCAACGCCACTTCGGTTTTGAGGCCGCAGCTTGGTATTGGCACTTCGTCGATGTCGTTTGGCTATTCCTCTTCGTTTGCATCTATTGGTACGGTGCCGGCCAGATCGCCGTCGAATAAGGTAACGGTGACGGCGACGACGCCTTCCGTCCTGTACGTCGCATTGCACTGCCGCTGCCCGCGTTGCGGGCGCGGCAAGCTGCTCGAGAATCTACTGGAAGTACGAGACGCCTGCGACGTTTGCGGACTCGACCTTCGTCAGTCGGACGCAGGCGATGGAGCGATCGTCGCCGCGGTTCTGGTGCTCGGTGCCATCGTCGTAGGACTGGCATTCTGGGTCGAGTTTCGTTTCAATCCACCGCTCTGGGTCCATGCAGTCCTCTGGCCGGTCGTGACAATACCCCTGGCGGTTGCAGTGATGCGCCCAGCCAAGGCCGCATTGATAGCGCTGCAGTACCGGCATCGCTCCTCGGAGATGGGGCTGTGATACGGGTGCGGCCGCACGGCGATACCTTCCCTTTCAGCCCGGGGCGGCCCCGTGCCGTGGCCCCTGAGGCGAAGCCTGCACCTGGCAAGCCCAGTCTAAGGGGACCCAGTCGCGGGGGACCCGATCGAACCCGAACGGCGGCATGAGACTCCCGACATGAATCCGACGTTTCGGCGCATCCTCTGGCCTGGGGTGATGACTCTCGCGATGCTGGTGGTGCTGATAGGTCTGGGCACCTGGCAAATTTACCGCTTGCACTGGAAGGAGCGGATCCTCGCGCAGATAGCCCAAGCCGAGGCGTCGCCGCCCGTTCCGTTCGCCATCGGTGCATCCCCCTTTACCAAGGTGACGGTGACTGGCCAGTTACTGGATGACGAGGCTGTCCAATACGGCGCGGAGGTACGCGACACCCCGTCTGGCCCACAGTTGGGAAGCCACCTGATCGTTCCGCTGATACGCGATGGCAGCCCGACCATCCTGGTGGACCGCGGCTGGGTGCCGCAGACCCGCCGAGCCCCCATCGACCAGCCGGAAGGCACCGTGACGATTGTCGGCTACGTCCATCCTCCGGCAAAACCCGGCTGGTTCAGCGCAACCGACAACGTGGCGACCCGCCATTTCTTTACCCTTGATCCCGAGGCAATCTCAGCCGCACTGGGCCTTTCTCACGTCGCGCCCCTCGTCCTGATTGCACTGGCACCGCAGCCCGTCACGCACGCCGCCGGCGCGCACTGGCCGGACCCGGCAACGCATCTCCCGAGGCCGCCGAATAATCATCTCTCCTACGTCATTACTTGGTATGGGCTGGCAATCGCCCTTGCTGTCATCTTCATCGCCTGGGCCAGAAAGGTTCCGAAAGCATGAGCGGATCGTCAGCCTACCATCGCCTTCAGGATCGGTTCGTCCGGATCGCGACGATCGGCGAATGCGCTTCTGTGCTGAGCTGGGATGCGGCGGCGATGATGCCTCCGGGTGGCGGCGCCGCGCGCGGTGACCAGCTCGCTGCTCTCGCCGGGCTGAGCCACGCGCAACTGACGACATCAGCCGTCACCGAAGATCTCGCTGCGGCGGAAGCCACCAATGCCGATCTGGATGCATGGCAAGCAGCGAACCTTCGCCTTATGCGACACGCGCATACTCGTGCCACCGCCCTGCCGGCACCTCTGGTGGAGGCACAGGCCCGTGCCAACTCTGCTTGCGAGAAAGTCTGGCGGGAGGCGCGGCGCGAATCCGACTTCACCCGAGTGCGCCCGTACCTGCGCGAGGTGCTGAAGCTGATACGCGAATCCGCATCCGCTCTTGCGCCCGCATTGGGTCTCACGCCGTACGATGCTTTGATGGATGGGTATCAGCGTGGGATCGTTGCGGCCGATGTGGCGCCGATTTTCGCCGCTTACGAGATATTCCTTCGGGATGCTTTGCCCGCGGCCGAGGAACGCCAGGCGCGGGAGCTCGCACCGGTTCGGCCTTCCGGCCCCTTTCCGATCGACAAGCAGGAAGCACTATGCCGCCGCGTCGCCGGGCGACTGGGACTCGATTTCAACCATGCACGCCTTGATCGGTCCGAGCACCCGTTCTCCGGCGGCACGCCCACGGATGTCAGAATCACCACCCGCTACGACGAGGCGGATTTCACCCCGGCCGTGCTGGCCGTGGTGCATGAAACTGGCCACGCGCTGTACGAACGCGGTCTGCCGGGCCAATATGCACGTCAACCGGTTGGCGAATCGGCGGGCATGGCCGTGCACGAAAGCCAGTCGCTCATTGTCGAGATGCAGGCGTGCCGATCCGACGCCTATGTCTCCTGGCTCGGCCGCACGCTGCATGCGATGTTCGGCGGCAACCCAGCCCCCTATCAGCCGGAGAATCTTGGCCGGCTTTGGCGGCGTGTCGAGCGCGGCTTCATTCGCGTCGATGCCGATGAAATGACCTACCCAGCCCATGTCATCCTGCGCTTCAGGCTGGAGCGGGCGATGGTGGCCGGAGACCTCTCCGTGCCGGACCTTCCGGGTGCATGGAATGATGGCCTGAAAGCAATGCTGGGTGTCACGCCGCCCGATGACACGCGCGGCTGCCTGCAGGACATCCATTGGTATGATGGCGCATTCGGCTATTTCCCGAGCTACACGCTGGGCGCCATGGCCGCGGCTCAACTGATGGAAACTGCGCGCCAGCGGGTGCTGGGCCTCGATTCGTCTTTGGCCCTTGGCGATATTTCACCGCTGCTCACTTGGCTACGGAGCAATGTACACAGTGTTGGCAGCCGGTTGGGGTTCAATGATCTGCTGATCGCGGCCACCGGCAAGCCCCTCGATCCAGCGGCATTCCAGGCGCATCTCACCGCACGATACCTGACGTAAGAAGTACTGCCGTCCTCCTCCGGATGCTGGAGAAGGACGGCAGCTCCAACGTATCTAGTACCCCAGCGGCTTATCCAGCACCGACTGCCAATGGCCGCCTTTGACCACGCACAGGAAGGACTCATTAGAGCCCTGATGCTTGGTTTTGCTGAAGCTGAAGGTCGGTGAACCGAAGATGTCGTGATAGTCCTTGATCGACTCGAGCCCAGCGATAAAGCTGTCCATTGTCAGGTCTTTGCCGGCATTCTTCAGGGCCTGAACGACGATCTGAGCGCCCGTGTAACCGATCTGCGCAGCGAAATTCGGCTCCTTGCCGAAGTTCTTCTTGTACTTTTCGACGAACGCCTGGACCGCTGGGCTGGCGTCGCCTTGGGTCACGAACAGCATCGGGGTCATCGAATAAAAGCCTTCTGACGTCCCGCCGGGAACCTCCGCAACGGCCTCATCATAGCTCGCGGCCTGCCCGAGCATGTCGACTTTCCAGCCGACCTTGTGGACTGCGGATATGATCTGCACGGTATCCCTTACGATCGTGCCCAGAACCAGGATATCGCAATTTGCATCGCGCATACGGGCGACCGAGGCGCTGAAATCGGTATCGGTCGGCTTATGCAGGGTTTCACCGGCCAGAGTCAGGTTTTCTGCCTTCATCTGGTCCTTAACGCCATCCATGACGTCGCGGCCGAAATCGGTGTCTTGCGCCATCGAACAGACCCGCTTCTTGCCGCGCTGTTCGACAAAATACTTCAACCCCGCGCGAATCTGGTCATAGTACGAGGATCCGAGCCCGAACTTGAGATGATTCAGCGGCGCATACATGGAGCGCGCCGACGTCAGCGGAAAGATATTGGCAACACCCTTGGCGAGCTGATCTGGCATCACGGCATTGTTCATCGGGGTGCCGCCGTTGGCGACCATGAAGAAGACCCCATCCTTGTTGATCAGCTTGTTCGCCGCCTGAACCGAGCGCGGGATTTGATACTGGTTGTCCTCCAGGATGTACTTGATCTTCCGGCCATTGATGCCGCCCGCGGCGTTGGCTTCATCGAATACCATCCGCCAGGCATTGGAGTTGTTGACACCCCACATCGCCGTCACTCCCGACAGGTCAGTGTAGGTACCAATGATGATCTCGTTGTTGGTGACGCCGCGAACCGAGTCCGCAGCCATGACCGGGCCGGCGAGTGTGGCAATGAACGCCGCGGCCAGAAGTCCCTTACGCATTTGCTCCGTCTCTCCCTCAGTGACCGACCCGCATCATGTTGGCCGGTATCCAGCATCCATCCCCTTGGCGGCCGTCAGGATTCTGTTGCCTGATCGCCATCGATAGTCTCGCCGAATATTTTCGGCTTTCTGTTGGTGCGCCAGATTCCGATGATCATGCGTAGTACGCTTCCTGCATCAGGCTTCTGTAGCGCACGTCCGCCGTGCCGGCGGCATCGGGCTGATCGATCCGCAGAATACGGAACCCCAAGGCTCGCGCCCACCCTTCAGCGGCGGGCGCCATCGGGGCACCGCCGATGTACGCCAGCCGAAGCTTATTGAGCCCGAGCTCCCGCCGCACCGCCCGCAGCACAAGAAGATTGGCAAGCGCGCGGATCGGTCCGCTCAATTTTCCTGCATTCACCGCCCAGCGGTATAGTCCGCGCTGCAAGGGCGTGGCGGCATTGGCCGCACGGGTGATCCGATCGTGCAGCCGTTCCCAGGCATCAGCATTCGCGCCAAAAACCGTCGGCTGTACCTCCTGCAGGTTCTCCGTCGCGGTCTCCGCGCTCTCCAGATAATTGCTGACCACTCGGGAGTCCAAAGCCAGATACAACCCAAGGACGCGTTCGGTGACATCACTCATTGGCAGCACCGCGAGTCGCTCATCGCCCGGC
>DATNEJ010000089.1:0-7370 GCA_035606775.1 Acetobacteraceae bacterium
CAGGATGGCACGCGCGTCCTAAAGGAAGCGATCCAGCGGAAGTTCCGGCGTGATTCGGGACTTGAATACGCACTGGATGAAATCGCGGTGTCCAACGGCGGCAAGCAGTGCCTGTTCAACGCCATCATGGCGACCGTCGATTCCGGCGATGAAGTGGTGATCCCGGTGCCGTCCTGGATCGCCTATGCGCAGATGACCCAGCTCTGCGAGGGCGCACCGGTGCTGGTCAACTGTCCGCAGAACAATGGCTTCAAGCCGCGAGCCGAGGACATCGACGCGGCGATCACGCCGCGCACGAAATGGCTGGTGCTCAATAATCCCAACAACCCGACCGGCGCCTGCTGTTCGGCCGAGGAACTGCGGGAAATCGCCGCGGTGATGCGCAAGCATCCGCATGTGTGGATCCTGTCGGACGACATGTACGAGCATCTAGTGTTCGACGGGTTCACGCACGCCACCATCGCCCAGGTGGCGCCGGACCTGAAGGACCGGACGTTGACCGTGTCCGGCGTGTCGAAGACCTACGCAATGACCGGCTGGCGTGTGGGCTTCGCCGGTGGCCCCAAGGCGCTGATCAAGGCGATGGTCAACATGCAGGGCCAGGCGACCGCCGGTATCTCCACGGTGGGCCAGGCCGCCGCAGCCGCGGCGTTGGACGGGCCGCAGGACGGTGTGCAGGTGCAGATCGACGCCTACAAGCGCCGGCGCGATATCGCGGTGGAAATGCTGAACGCCACGCCAGGCATCAGTTGTCACAAGCCCGAAGGCGCCTTCTACGTGTTTCCCAATGTCGCCGGTTGCCTGGGCAAGACCACGGCCGGTGGCAAGCGGCTGGAAACGGATGAGGATGTGTGTCTCGCGCTGCTGGAGGAGCAGTTCGTCGCCACGGTGCATGGCGCGGCGTACCACATGTCGCCCTATTTGCGGATCAGCACCGCGACCGCCGATGACGAGTTGGTGGAAGGGCTGAAACGCATCCAGACTTTTTGCGCCGGGCTGCGTTAGCGGCTGTTCGATGCGGATCAGGATCAATTATCCGATCCTGCGCCGGAGAGCACCATGCATCGCGTGCATCGATGAACTCCATCATACGGCCAGGCCGTGACGAGGACGCCGAAGGGTTTATTGCGCTGATCGGTGCCTGCTGGGCGCAGTATCCCGGCGTGCTCATGGACGTCGATGGCGAAATGCCGGAGTTGCGTGCCCTGGCCACCTGGTACGCAGCTAAAGGCGGTTCTCTCTGGGCCGCGGAGGCAGAAGGGCGCATCGCCGGCATGATCGCCGTCCGTCCGCTGGATGCCGGCGAATGGGAAATCTGCCGGGTCTACGTTCACCCCTCCCTGCACGGTGCCGCGCTCGGCCGTCGCCTGCTCGACACAGCGGAAGCCCATGCGATCGCCGCCGGCGCCACGCGGTTCAAGCTGTGGAGCGACACCCGCTTCGATCGCGCGCACGCTTTCTACGAGAAATGGTCCTATGTGCGTGCGGGCGCCATCCGCGTGCTGGATGACATCTCTCATTCGCTCGAATTCGCCTACGCCAAGCCGGTGGAAGGCCTCGCGGTGCTGGATGCGGCGGCCGCTTCATCGGCGGAGCGGCGGCTTGCGGCAATCCTTGTCGCCTGCGTTGAGCAAGGTGCCGCGGTTTCCTGGCTGCCGCCACTCGCCGCCGATACGGCGCGTGCCTATTGGCGGCGTATCGCCCGGGATGTTGCCGCGGGCGAGAAGAAATTGCTCGCTGCCTGGGCCGGTGGCGTGTTTGTCGGCACGGTCACGCTCGACCTTGGCACGCCGCCCGATCAGCGGCATCGCGCGGAAGTGGCCATGTTGCTGGTCTTGCCCTCCGCGCGCCGCAAGGGATTGGGAAGGGCGCTGATGCAGCGGCTGGAGACCGAGGCGCAGGCTGAGGACAGGACGCTGCTGACACTCGCCACGCGCGCCGGCGATCCCGCGGAGGCGCTGTTTCGCGCGTCCGGGTGGCAGGAAGCCGGGCGCATTCCCGGCTACACGCTCAGCAGCAACGGAGCGCCGCGCGATACCGCGTTCTTCTGGAAGCGGTTGGGGACGGCGCGACCATCGGATGCGGCGCCGTAGCGCCGCTACATCTGCACGATGGACGTCAGCGCGAAGGTTTCCCCGGGCGGGTTCGCCCCGATGATCAGCGTCTTGTCGTTGGCGAACTGATAGGGCGGGACCGGCAGGTTATACGGCGCGGGCACCCCTTTGTACACGCGGCCGGCCAGGTCGTATTTGGAGCCATGGCACGGACAGAAATAGCCGCCCAGCCAGTTCGGCGCCGGCGTCTCGGGGTCGGGCTTCGGCATGAACTCCGGCAGGCATCCCAGGTGCGTGCAGATCCCCACCAGGACCGCGTATTGCGGCTTCGCGGAGCGGTGCCAGTTCAGGGCATAGGGTGGCTGCTGATGCACTTCGGAATCCGGGTCCGAGAGCAGGGAGATCAGCTTCGGATCTTGCAATGTTTTCAGGGCATCAGGTGGGCGATTGACGATCAGGATGGGACTGCCGCGCCAGAGGACAACGATCTGTTGGCCTTCTGCCAGTTTCGATAGATCGATCTCGATCGGCGCACCGGCAGCGATAACGTCCGCCGACGGATTCATCGAATCGATCAACGGCCAGGCAATAGCCGCACAGCCGATCGCGGCGCCTGAGCCCGCAATCAGGGATAGCAGGTCCCGCCGCTTCGGTTCCGGACCCGCTGAGATTGCATGAGATGCCATAGCCGGATCATAGGCAGGCCCCGCCCCAGGTGACCCCTTACGGGTGTGTAATCCGTCACCGTCGCGATCACGAAAGCGGGAGGACACGGCGGCCAGCGCGGGCCGATTTCAGAAAGTTATCCCGTGGGGCGCATCACCGCGAGGTCGCACCCTTCATCGGCCTGCAGGACCTGTTCCGCGATGATCCGGTCCCAGCCGCGCACCGGCTTTGCCGGTGGCTTCCACGCCTGGCGCCGCCGCTCCAACTCGGCTGGCGCGACCAACAGGTCGAGTGAGCGGTTCTGCACCGATAGGCGCACCCGGTCGCCGCTCTCAATGAGGCCGAGCGGGCCGCCGGCGGCGGCTTCGGGGGTGATGTGCAGGACGATGGTGCCGAAGGCGGTGCCAGACATGCGGCAGTCGCTCATGCGCACCATGTCCTTGATCCCGGCGCGCGCCAGCTTGGATGGGATCGGCAGGTAGCCCGCCTCCGGCATGCCGGCGGGGGTCAGCGAGCCGGCGTTCTTCAGGACCAGGATGTCGTCCGCGGTGACGTCCAGCGCCGGGTCGTCGATCCGGTCGGCCAGGTCTTCCAGGCCGTCGAACACCACCGCGCGTGCTTCCTTTTCGAACAGGTTCGGCGTGGCCGCGCTGCGCTTCAGGATGGCGCCGCGTGGCGCCAGCGAGCCGAACAGCGAGACCAGCCCGCCGACCGGCGAGACCGGTTCGGCGCGCGAACGGATATACCGGCGATCGACGAACTCCGGTTCCGACAGGCGCTCCTGCAACGGCCGACCGGTGACGTCGATCGGGTCCATGTGGAGCAGGTCGCGCAGTTCCCACAGCAGCGCCGGCATGCCGCCGGCGGCGTGGAAGTCTTCCATGTAGCCCTGGCCGGTCGGTTTGAGGTCCACGAGGACGGGCGTGGTGTCCGACAATTCGTTCAGCCGGTGCAGGTCGATCCGCACCCCGCGCCGGCCCGCGATGGCGGTCAGGTGGATCAGCGCGTTGGTCGATCCGCCCAGCGCCAGCAGCACGCGCAACGCGTTCTCGACGGAGTGTTCGGTGATGATAGCCGAGGGGCGTATCGGATGCTCGATCAGGTGAACCGCAAGGGCGCCGGCTTCCTCGGCCGCGCGCAGCCGGTCGGCGTGCACGGAAGGGATCGAGCCGTGGCCGAGCGGGATCATGCCGAGGGTTTCGGCGAGGCAGGCCATGGTGGAGGCCGTGCCCATCACGCCGCAGGTTCCGGCAGTGGTGGCGAGCCGCCCCTCGATCTGGGCGATGCGGTCGGCGCTGACCGTTCCGGCCCGGTAGGCCGCCCAGTAACGGCGGCAATCGGTACAGGCGGACAGCCGCTCCTGCTGGAACGGCGTCGCGAGCATGGGGCCGGTCACAAGCTGGACCGCCGGAACATCCGCCGATGCAGCGGCCATCAACTGGGCTGGCACGGTCTTGTCGCACCCGCCGATCAACACGGCCGAGTCCATCGGTTGGGCGGTCAGCATGGCCTCGGTGTCGAGCGCGGCAAGATTACGGTAATGCATCGAGGTGGGGAACAGCGACGGCTCGCAGAGCGAAACGGTGGGGAAGGCCAGCGGCAGTCCGCCGGCTGCCAGCACGCCGCGCTTCACCGCCTCAATCAGGTCGGGCACCAGGCGGTGGCAGTTGTTGTAGTCCGAACCCGTATCGACGATCCCGACAACCGGCCGGTCGAGTATCGCCTGCGAGTAGCCCATCGATTTCGCAAAGGACCGCCGCAGGTAGAGCGCGAAATCGCGGTCGCCGTAGTTGGCGGTATTGCGCGAAAGGCCCCGTTTGGCGGCCGGATCGTTAGGTTTCATGATCACAACTCTAGGCGGTATGCGGGAACACGGCAAATTACCGCTCTTTTGCGATTCTGTTGATGTTTCTCTCCCGGTTCGGTCGTCTCATTCCTGATGCCAAGCCGGCGCGATCGCTCCGGTTCAGCCACTGGGTGTCAACCCTTCCATAACCGTAACGCTATCACGGCCTCGAAGGGGACGAAAGGTTCGGAAGAAGATGATGGTGGAAGGCCTGTCGCGCAGGCGCATCCTCGTCGCCGAGGATGACGCCCTGCTGGCGGAGACCGTGGTGGACGCTTTGGAAGGGGAGGGCTTCCAGGTCACTTTGGCCACCGACGGACTGGAGGCCCTGGAGGCGGCCGGCTCCCGGGAATTTGACGCGCTGCTCACGGACATCATGATGCCGCGGATGGACGGCATGACGCTGATCCGCCGCGTGCGGGCAGCGATGCCCCGGCTGCCGGTCGTCGTCATGACAGGACATGCGCCCGCCAACCTGGAAACGATCGTTCAGCGCTGTGACGAAGGGCCGCTGATCACGTTGCGCAAGCCGATGAGCCTGCGCTTGCTGATCCAGTCCCTGAGCAAGATTTTGGCGCCGAACTGAGCGTGCCGGCTGAACGCAGGCGCCGGTCACCGCACGACGGACGATGCCGGGAGGGCCGGATTGGCATCAAATCGGCGCCGGGCTGCGCGCGGGATCGGCGTGCTGACGGAAGGCCTCGCTCAGCGCCTTTTCCAGCGTGGCGCTGGTGAATGGCTTGGTCAGCACCCAGCGCTCCCCGCCGAAGCGCCCTTCATGCTGATAGCCGGTCATGAAGACAACAGGCAGATGCGGGCGCTCGCGCCGCAGCGCGTCGGCCACCTCGACGCCGTTCATGCCCGGCATGGCAAAGTCGGCAAGCAGCAGATCGAACCGGGTGCCTTTCGCGGCAAGCGACAGGGCCTTCGGTCCGTCTTCTGCGACCACGTGCCGGAGCTCGAGTTCTGTCAGCATCGCTGAAACCGTTTCGCGCACGCCTGGATCGTCTTCCACCATCAGGACGGTCCTGCCGCGAAGGGCGTCGCGGCCGGGCGCCGCGGCCGGCCGGAGACCACCCGCGACTCCCGACGCAGCCGGGTGCGTGCGGACCACGGCCGGCGTGCCGGTTGCCCTTGGCAGGTAGACACGAATGGTCGTGCCCTGTCCGGGGTGGCTCTCGATCTCCACGCCACCGCCCGATTGATGGGTGATGCCGTACACCTGGCTGAGACCCAGCCCGGACCCCTGGCCGGGCGGCTTGGTGGTAAAGAACGGCTCAAAGGCGTTGCGCTGCACCTCTTCGGTCATGCCGGAGCCGGTATCGGTCACGGTGAGGACGACGTAGTCGCCATCGGGCAGGCCGGCCGCATGCCGGGTCGTATCCACATGCTGGTTGCCGGTGGAAATCGTCAGCACGCCGCCGTCCGGCATCGCGTCGCGTGCATTGATGGCGAGGTTCAGCACGACCTGCTCGACCAGCACCGGGTCCGCCAGGGCCGGCCATTGTCCGGCGAACTCCGATATCTCGATGCGGATGCTGGCGCCGAGTGTCGAGCGAAGCAGATCGCTCATGCCGCGGACCAAGGCGTTGAGGTCCACCTGGATCGGTGCGACGGGCTGCTTGCGGGAAAACGTCAGCAATTGCTGCACGACATTCGCCCCGCGTGTCGCAGCCTGCTGGATGATCGAGAGGCGGCGGGCATGGGCCGGCTCATTGCGCAGGTGCCGTTCCAGCAGTTCCGCGTTGCCCATGATCGAGGCGAGCAGGTTGTTGAAGTCATGGGCGATGCCGGCGGTCAGCCGGCCGATCGCCACCATCTTCTGGCCTTCCCGCAACTGCTCTTCGGCATGATGGCGCTGCGTGGTGTCCCGGTACAGGGTGACGAAGCCGCCGCCGGCGATCGAGCTGCGGCGCAGTTCGAGGAACCGTCCCCCGGGACGGGAACGCTCGATCGTGCCGGCCGCGGCCTCGCTGCGGAGCAGTGCCATGCGGCGCGCAACCTCCGCTTCCACGTCGACCGGGCCGAATTCGCCGGCCTTTGCCTGGGTGCGGACGAGCTCCTCCATGGACACGCCGGCCCTGAGCATCTCGCGCGGCACGCCGGTGAATGCCGACGCCTTCTCGTTCCATTCGATGATCCTGAGATCGGCGTCGAGGATCATCACGCCGTCCGACATGCTGGCGAAGGTCGCTTCCAGGAACGCGGTCTTCTCCGCCAGGGCCGCACGCTCGCGGGCGAGCGTTTCCTGGCGTCGCCGCCCGACGCTTTCCGCACGCAGCGCGAGCGCGGCGGCCACAAGGACAAGGATGCTGGTGCCTGTTGCAAAGCCCCAGGCGCTGCGGTCCCACGCCGCCGCCGGGCGCATGGCTTGTTCCTTGTCGAGGCCGACGACGATCTCCAGGTCCCTGCCGGGCACCGCCCGGAATGCGTGGATGCGCGTGACGCCGTCGGGGGCGGAAGGGCCGATCCACCGTCCGTCCGGCTGCGCGGTTAAGGCGGCAAACAGCGGCGAACCGGCGATCGACCCGCCGGGCTCGCTGCCGGTTGGGCGGGTCGCCGCCAGGATCCTGCCGCCGGACCGGGTGACGACCATGGCCAGCCCATTCCGGCCAAGGTCGAGCCGGCGATATGCCTCGGTGAGGGCCGACAGATCGTAGGAAACGGCGATCAGCCCGGCAAAGGAACCGTCCGGGCGATCCAGCCGGCGGGCCATGTTGATCTGCCAGAGCTTCGTCACGTGACCCTGGGTGACGGACCCCACGAACATCCGCCCTTCGTCGTGCCTGGCAGCGGCCTCGTGA
>DATNEJ010000105.1:0-5698 GCA_035606775.1 Acetobacteraceae bacterium
CCCTGCGTGCGGCAATCCGCGCGAAGGTCGTGGCCGCGCAGTACCAGCTCGATACGAAAAAGTCCGCTCTTCGCGAAACAGCGCGGTCCTACTTTGAGGCTGCAGCCGGGTTCCTTGAACCTGTTCCGCCCCGGCTGGTGGCGATTGGCGGACTATCGGGAACGGGAAAAACCACCCTCGCCGCTGCCCTTGCGCCGGCATTCGGCCGAGCGCCGGGTGCCGTTCATCTGCGCAGCGATGTCGAACGCAAGCACCTGTTCAAAGTGCCCGAGACGACGCGGCTTCCCGCCGAGGCCTACCGGCCGGAGGTTTCAGCCGCGGTGCATGACAGACTGGCCGATCTTGCGGAGAGGGCGCTGCGTGCCGGCGCGTCTGTGATCATCGATGCTACATTCCAGGATCATCATGAAAGGCAAAAGATCGTCGCCGTTGCGGCCCGCGCAGGCGTTCCTTTCGTCGGCGTGTGGCTCGATGCACCGGTCGATCTTCTGATGGAGCGGGTGGCGGGACGGCGCGGCGATGCATCGGATGCAACGCCTGCCGTCGTCGCCGCACAAGCCGGCAAGAGCGCCGGTGAAATCTTCTGGTTTCGCCTGGATGCCAGCCAATCGCCCACGCATCTGAAAGCAGCCGCGCTCGCCGTGATCGGGGATGTTAGCAGACCCGCTGGTCCACATATCCGGGCGGGCTCACCTGGCAACTGTGGCTGACAGATGCCTCTCCACCCGACCTGGTCCGATGTAGCGCTCCGGCTGATCCTGACGATGATCGCGGGCGGCATCATCGGCTTCAACCGTGGCGTCCGGGGTCACGGTGCAGGGCTCAGGACAACGATTCTGGTTGGTCTCGCCGGATCGCGCCCGAGATCCACTACTGACAGCCCCCAAAAGGCGGCGCTTCCCTTACTCAAACCTACTGATTAGTAGCAAGGGCTTCCCAAAGCGCCCCATTCGGGAGCAGCATAATTGCAAAGCAACCGGAGGGGCCGTGCATGAACGCGCCACGCAATACGCAGTACCAGCACATTTCGACACATCGGATCGCTGGATCCCTGGGCGCCGAGATCGAAGGCGTCGATCTGTCAAAGGACCTGCCGGATGAGGCCATGACAGAAATCCGCGCTGCCCTGCTCGACAATCTGGTGATCTGCTTCCGCAACCAGAGCATCACGCCGGAACAGCAGCTCGCCTTCGCGCACCGATGGGGCGACATCCACCTGCATCCGTTCATGGAAGGCATGGCGGACCATCCGGAGATCCTGGCGGTCATCAAACGGCCGACCGACAAGAAGAACTTCGGCGGGTCCTGGCATACCGACCAGATGTTCTCCCCCAGCCCGGCGATGGGCACGATGCTGTATGCGAAGGAAGTGCCGTCCGCCGGCGGCGACACGATGTTCACCAACCAGTACCTCGCCTATGAGGCGCTGTCCGACGGGATGAAGCGGATCGCGGACCAATTGCGCACGGTCTGCGTCGGCGACAATTTCCGCGCCGCCAACGGGCTTTCACGCAAGGAGCGCTATGCCCGGCAGATGAGCGAGATGAAGGTGAAGGATCCGGGCAACGTGCAGACCACCAGTGTGCATCCGCTGGTGCGCACCCATCCGGAAACCGGCCGCAAGGCGCTGTATATCGGCGGGCACGTGCAACACTTCGATGGCATGACCGAGGAAGAAAGCGATCCGCTGATCAACTATTTCAAGCAGCACTCGATCCGCCCGGAGTTCACCTGCCGGTTCCGCTGGGAGACAGGATCGCTGATCTTCTGGGACAACCGGTGCACGCAGCATTTCGCGATCAACGACTATCCGGCAGAGACGCGAATCATGCATCGCATCACCATCGCGGGGGATCAGCCTTTCTGACGCCTGCCCGTGCCAGCGGTGGATAGAGCCTGTTCGGTGCAGGTAGAGGCACCGAACAGGCTCTATCTCTTTGTCTGATCGCGTGATTCACGCCTCCGGCGAGTCCGCCTGCGACGATCACGCTGGGAAAGGACCGTTGGCACACGCTCCGTGCGCGGGCGCCCGCACGCCGCAGCAGTCACGCCAGCGCGTATTCCACTTCCGGCGTGTAGACCGCGGCTTCCTTGCCCAGCAGGGAGCTGAACAGGGTGAACCGGTCGATCGGCACCGGGCCGGCGCGGAACAGATTATGCGCCTGCACGAAGGACACCACCTTCGTTTCCACCGCATTATCGAGGCGAGCCAACGTGACATGCGGTTGAAAGCGCCGCCGCTCCGACTCCAGGCCGCAGCGGCGCAACGCGCTGCCGATCTTGCTTTGCAGATGGTCCAGTTGCAGGTTGCGCTCGACGCCGACCCATAGCGCTGTCGTGCGGCCTGCCTTGCTGAAGGTGCCGACACCGGCCAGCGTCAGGGAAAAGCCGCGCGTCCGCAGTGTGGCGAGCGCATCGTCGATCTCCTGCGCCCGATAGGACGGGGTCTCGCCGATGAAGCGCAGGGTGACGTGATAGTTTTCCGGCGGCACCCAGCGCGCACCGGGAATGCCGGCCCCCGCCAGGTCCGCCAGTTGCCGGCGTACTGTCCAGGGCAGATCGAGAGCGACAAACAATCTCATGCCGCAGGGATTTCCGTAAGCAGTTGTTCCACCAGGGGCAGGATGCGGGCGACGATCCGGCGGACACCGTCCGCATTGGGGTGAAGTCCGTCCGCTTGGTTCAGTGCCGGGTTGGTCGCCACGCCCGCCAGGAAGAACGGGTCGTAAATGACCCCCGGGCGGCTCCCCAGGCGATCGAACACGGCGCGAAATGCCGCCTGATAATCGGGGCCAAAATTGGGCGGTGCATACATGCCGGTCAGCAGCACCGGGATGCGCTTGCGGGCCAGCGTGTCAAGGATCGCCGACAGGTTCTTCGCCATCTCCGCCGGGTCCAGCCCACGCAACCCGTCATTGGCGCCCAGCTCGACGATAGCCGCATCGACACCGTCGCCGATCGTCCAGTCCAGGCGCGCCAGCCCTCCCGCGCTCGTATCACCCGATACGGCACCATCGACCACAGTGACGGTCTTGCCCTTGGCGCGCAGCGCCGCCTGCAGCCGGACTTCGAAACTGTCCGCATGCGGCAGGCCGTACCCGGCCGAAAGAGAGTCGCCCAGGATCAGCAGCCTGGGCGTGGCGGCGACAGCCGGAAGGGCGGAGCCGCCAAGAAGCATCAGCGCCGCAAGGCCGGCACCGACGATCTTTGTCCTTGCGGCCTTCTTCCATGCGGCTCGAAGGCCATATGCTGCCGCCATGGATGCCACTGCGCCGTCTTTCGTCCCACGCGACTCCCTGGCGCCGTTGGTCCGGATCAGGGATCTGCACCTGACCGTGCCTTCGGCTGCCGGACCGGTCAACATCCTGCACGGTATCGACCTGGACATGAGCCAGGGTGAGGCAGTCGGGCTGGTCGGACCGTCGGGTTCCGGCAAGACCAGCCTGCTGATGGTGCTGGCAGGGCTGGAACGCGCCACCGCGGGCAGCGTGCACCTCGGCTCCCAGCCTGTGACGGCCATGGATGAGGACGCCCTGGCGCGCCTGCGGCGCGACCGGATCGGGATAGTCTTCCAGGCCTTTCATCTGATTCCCACGATGACGGCACTGGAGAACGTCGCCGTCCCACTCGAACTGGCCGGGCGGCGCGATGCCATGGCCCAGGCGGAAGCGACGCTGCGGGCGGTCGGGATGGGGCATCGCCTGACCCATCTCCCGGCGCAGCTATCTGGCGGGGAGCAGCAGCGCGTGGCGCTGGCCCGCGCTTTCGCGCCGGAGCCGGACCTGCTGCTGGCAGACGAGCCGACAGGGAACCTGGATCATGCGACCGGAGAGCAGGTGATGGACCTGCTCTTCCACCTGCGCGCCAAGGCCGGCACGACCCTGCTGCTCATTACCCATGACCGTGCCCTGGCGGCGCGCTGCGATCGCCTGGTCCACCTGGCGGACGGGCGCATCGCGGCGTCGGCATCCGCTTGAGACGATCCGGCCTCGCCTCCCTTCCCCTGGCCTTCCGGCTTGCCCGCCGGGAGCTGCGGGGCGGCGTGCGCGGCCTTCTTGTGGTGCTGCTGTGCCTCGCCCTTGGCGTGGCGGTGATCGCCGCGGTCGGCACATTGCGCTCGGCCGTCGATGCCGGACTGGCCGCCAGCGGACGGGAGATCCTCGGCGGCGATCTGGCTATCGAGGCCGGTTCCCAGCCGCTGCCGGACAGCCTGCGCGACTGGCTGCGTCCCCGCGGTGCGCGGGTCTCCGACATCACCGAGATGCGGTCGATCCTGGTTGCGCCGTCCGGTGAGCGACAGCTCATCAGCCTGAAGGCGGTCGACCGGGCGTGGCCGCTCGTGGGCGCAGCCGGTATCGCCCCGCCACAGCCGATCGCCGCCGCTCTTGGGCGGCCGCCCGATGCGTCCGATGGCCCGTATGGGCTGCTGGCGGAGCCGGTCGTCCTTGAAAGGCTTGGCCTTCACGTCGGCGATGTGGTCCGGCTCGGTTCGGCGACGTTCCGCGTGGCCGGCGCCTTGACCGGCGAGCCGGACAAGGTGGCGACCGCCACCCTGCTGGCTCCGCACGTGCTGATCTCGGCGGCGGCCCTGCCATCGACCCGCCTTATCTCTCCGGGCTCGATCGTGCGGCACACACTGCGGCTGACCCTCAGGGAACCCGCCGCCGCGCCGCGAGTGGCCAACGAGATAAGGGCCGCGTTCCCTGACGAAGGATGGCGCATCCGCGATCCGCATGATGCTGCCCCTGGGGTGGGGCGGTTCATCGACCAGACCAGTCTCTTTCTCTCGCTGGCCGGCCTCACCTCGCTTCTGGTCGGCGGGATCGGCGTGGCCAACGGAGTCGGCGCATGGCTCGAGGCGCGTGCCGGCTCCATCGCCATCCTGCGGTGCCTCGGCGCGTCGTCGCGGCTGGTGTTCGCGGTCTGCCTGATCCAGGTGATGATGCTCGCGGGGGTGGGCATTGCCATCGGCCTGGTGGCCGGCACGGCGCTTCCCCTGCTCGCCGTGGAACTGCTGCGATCGGTCCTGCCCGTGCCGCCGGTGCTGGGCGTCTACGCCGAACCGCTGCTGTTGTCGGGCGCCTTTGGCGTCCTGACGGCGCTGTGCTTCGCCCTGTGGCCGTTGGGCCGCGCGGCGCGACTCCCCGGCGGGGCGCTGTTTCGCGACGCACTGCTGCCGCAGCCGATCTGGCCGTCCAGGACGCTGCTGGTCGTCAACGTCGCGGTCGGAGTGGTGCTGGTGTTCCTCACCATCGCCGGTGCGCCGGACCGGCGCTTCGCGGCGTATTTCTGTCTGGCCGCGCTCGGCACCCTGGCACTGTTTCGCGCCAGCGGCTGGCTGATGACGCGGCTCGCGCGGGCCGTCTCGCGCGCCGCCGTCAGGCACGCGGTCCCACCCTGGGCGAAGCTGGGCATCGCCAGCCTGCATCGCCCAGGGTCCCCGGCGCCGCTCATGCTGCTGTCGATCGGCATCGGATTGACCACCCTTTCCGCCGTGGCGCTCATCGAGGGCAATATCCGCGGCGAGGTGCTGCATCAGCTTCCGGCGAATGCGCCAAGTTTCTTTTTCGTCGATATCCAGAGCGATCAGTTGCAGCAGTTCGAGAAGCTGGTGCGGGCGGAGCCCGGCGTGACGGAGCTGCGGGACGTGCCGTCCCTGCGCGCGAGGGTCGTCGCGGTGAACGGCGTGCCGGCCGAA
>DATNEJ010000110.1:0-2866 GCA_035606775.1 Acetobacteraceae bacterium
ATCAGTCAGGCGCCCGATATCCTTGAGCGCACCGGCGAGATTGCCCATCGTCAGGGGATCTCCCGGCGTCCGGCGGAGCGCCTCCGCGAAAGCTCCGGCGGCTTCCTCGGGGCGGCTGGCATCGTGCAGCGCGAGGCCGAGGTCATTGTGCAGGTCCCGAAGGAGAGGGTTCATCTGCAGCCCGCCCTGGTAGGCGGTGACGGCTTCATCCGCCCGCCCGAGGTCGCTGAGCGCACGGCCCAGCGTCTGCATCGCCTCGGCCGCGTTGCGCTTGTAATGGAGAGCCTGGCGGCTGGCGGCGATCGCGTCGTCCGGCCGGTTCGTGGCGAGCAATGCGTTGGCCCGGTTGACGTGGAACATGGCGGCGGCCGGACGCAGCGAAATCGCTTGATCGATCTCCGCCAATGCGCCCTCCGGATGCCCGGCCTGAAGGGCCAGGACGCCCAGCATGTGGCGGCTGTCCGCATGGGTGGGGGCGGCCGCCAGTATCTGCCGATACGCCTGTTCGGCTTCGGGCAGGCGCCCGGCGGCGTGCAGTTGTGTGGCACGGCTGAAGTAGGCGTCGATGGCGTGCTTGCGCTTGCTCATGCTTCCCTTCAGGCATACCGGGAATCCGCAGGATTCCGGGTATGCCGCGCGCAGGGTTGGCGTGGCGGCTGCGCGCCAAACCAAGACTCACCCGACTTCCTTCGGAAGTCGGGTGTAACAGCAAACCGCAGGAAGGATAAGCGCCGCGCGGCGCGGGGCATTGACGATGGATCCTGGACTGGTGGCGTGGGCGCGGGCGGCACGCCGGCGGTTTGGCCGCTTCCCTCCCCCGTTGTGGATGTTCACCGATTCGCAGCGTCTGCCCGATCCACGTTCGGCGGCCAGGCTGTTGCCTCGCGGCCTGGCGGGGATCGTCCTCCGCCACGATCACGACCCGAGTCGCGAGGCATTGGCTCGCGATCTGGCAAAGATTTGCAGGGCCAGGCGACTCGTCCTGGTGGTGGCCGGGGACCCTGGCCTCGCCGCCCGCGTGGGGGCCGGCCTACATCTGCGGCGCGGGATCACGCCCCGTTCCGCTTGCGGCGGCCGCTTCCTGCGCACGAGTTCGGCCCACAATCTCGCGGAACTGCGCGCTTCGCGGCGGGCGGGGGCGGCGCTCGCCTTCCTCTCGCCTGTTTTTCCGACCCCCAGCCATCCCGGAGCGCCGGCACTTGGCACCGTCAGATGGGCAGCGCTGGCACGGCAAGCCGGATTGCCGGTGGCCGCTTTGGGCGGGATCGATGGAAAGACAGCGCGCCGTCTGCCGGCCCGGCTGTGCCGCGGGATTGGCGCCATTGGCGCGTTTGCCTAAGGGCATGTCGTCTGTTGCGGCCTCGCCACAGTGTTTCAGAAATGCCATGAGAACGGCGATTGGCCAGTTGCGGACCCGAAAGGCCTGGTTTCATATTCGCGTCAGGTCTGGCGGCCCCCGCCAATGGACTCTTTCACGCACCGGCTTGCGGCTCGTGACAACCAACGGGGGGAGACGGGGCGGGGCCTGGAGGCAACAGCCGGTTCTGCCGGTGAGATGAGGAGGAATTTTATGCGCAAGCTTCTGATGGCCGGTGCGGCCATGTTTGGAGCGTCCGCGGCGATGATGGGTATGGCGGCCGCGCAGACCAATCCAGTGGCTGGCTTGGCGGCTGGGCAGAACGCGATACCGGCCAATCCGATGGCCGGGACTGTGACGATGCCGGAGGCCGCCGGATCGTATACGTATGGCGACAACAACTACATGCTCGGCACGCCGAAGAAGGGTGCGGTCGCGAACCCGACGCCCGGCACCATGGTGGTGCGTCTTGGCGTACGCGTGTTCGTTGACGCCAACGCGACTTTCTCGAATTTGAACAACGTGACGACGACCGGGCCTGGCGGCGGAACCTTCAAGCTGTATCCGTACGCCTTGTCGGAATATATGCGCATTTATCCCGGCGTTGACGCGATGACCGCGAACGGCCTTCGCTATGGTGCAGCGGTCGAGCTGCGGCAGAATTACGGCACGCCGGCAAGTTCAAGCACTGCCTCCAGCGGCGGCACCGCCTATACCTCCTCGCAGACCGTCTTTGTCCGCCGTGCCTTCGCGTATTTGGGCGGCGATCAGTGGGGCATTGTGCGCATCGGCGAGATGGACGGGCTGATCGGCACCTACGACAACGGTGGTCAGACGACGGGTGTATACCTGTCCCCGACCGGCACGATCGTCGGTGGTGACCTGCAAGGCAACTTCGTCGGCAACGCCTGGATGACGCCGTTCTTCGCGGCGCAGAGCGGCAACGAGTACGGCAACACCAAGATCGTCTATCTGTCACCCTCCTTCGCAGGCTTCGACGTCGGCCTGCAATATGCGCCGAACCCGTTCAATGGCTATGCGATCGGCAGCGGGGCCTGCAGCAGCGCCGCCGGCGGGGCGAGTTGCGTGAATGCCGCCTCGGTACCGGGCGGCGCGGCGGACCTTGGCTTCGGATCGCGCACGAAGGACCAGTTGGCGCTCGGCCTGCACTATCAGGGGGCGGTTGGCCCGGTGAGCCTGCTGGCCTACGGCGTCTGGATGACCAGTGGTCATACCAATTGGAATGGCTCGCCAGCGCTCGCAGCAGCAACCGGTCCGGCCGGCAATACTTACACGGGCCAGTTTGACAACCTGAACCTCGGCTCGTTCGGCGTGAATGCCACCTTTGCTGGGTTCAGTTTCTTCGCCAACTCGATGATCGGCGACTACAACGGCATCCTGGCGCTGAAGCCCGCTGGTGCCCCAGGCGCCAAGGGCGTGGTTGGCGGTGTGAAATACGTCAACGGCCCGGCCAGCATCGGTGCCCTCTACGGGCAGTTCGACTCGCAG
>DATNEJ010000115.1:0-6903 GCA_035606775.1 Acetobacteraceae bacterium
GGGCGTGTCTTCATACGGAATGACGACCGAAGCCCGCAGACGGGCATCTTTCGAGGTCCATTCCGCCTTTTGCCATTCGTTCGTGGCATACGTGATGGCCGCCGACAGATCGGGATTGATGGCACCCTGGCCACTCGTCAGAGGGTTCAAAATTCCCAGGCTGACGTTGTTCGGGTCCAGGTGCTGCTCCGCCATGAATCGCAGGTCGCTCCCCGGGGCGCCACCATCCGGCAGCCACGCGTCCCGTCGGCAGGCCTGAGGCTGGCCCTTTGGATAGGCCGAGCCTTTCTCCCAGGGCTGGCGATAGGTGATGCCGAACGTCTCCACGTGCTCCTGCCATTGCTTTGGCAGCCACGGGTACAACGCCTTGCTGACACCCCCGATGCCGACCCCCGTCGGCCGGGGGTGAATGTCGCAATCCGCGATCGCCAGCCGGGACGCGGTCGCCGGCTGCGTGCCGGACCGGTTCTGGACGTCGACGTTCATCGCACCGCCTTCCTATATGGTCTCCGTGGGCGCCGTTTCATTGAGCCGAGAATAGGTACGCAGCGGGTTCTCCGCCATGATCTTTTGCATCAGGCCGGCCGGCATTCCCTGCGGCGTGATGTCCGGACCGTCGAACTGCCAGTGTGGGTAGTCCGTCGAGAACAGCAGCATCTCGTCCGAACCGATATGCTCGATCAGCCGAACCACGTCCTCGGCATCCGGCGGTCCGTCGAACGGCTGCAGGGTCAGCCGTACCCGCTCTCGCACGATCGATGCCGGCGGATCGGACACCCACGGCACCTCGCTGCGCAGGCCCTTCCAGAACTTGGTCAGGCGCCACAGGAACGCCGGCAGCCAGGTAACGCCGGACTCCATCAGGATGACGGTCAGGGCTGGAAATTTCGCGAAAACGCCCTCGGTGACCAAGCTGGTCAACTGAGACTGAAACGCGGTGGCCTGGTTGACGTATTCTTCGGTGAACGAACTCGGCCAGCCAACCGGCGTCACGGGGTGGCGATACATGCTGCCCGCGTGGATCCCCACCGGCAGCCCATGCCGTTCGGCCGCGGCATAGATGGGCCAGTTCTGACGCCGCCCGAGCGTCATTTCGCTGCCTACCAGCAGCATGACCTGCACGAAGCGCCGGTCGGGTGCGCAGCGGTCAATCTCTTCGACCGCCATTTCCGCATTCTGCATCGGCACGACGATGGAGGCACGCAGGCGTGGATCCCGGTCCAGCCACTCCTTCGCAATCCAGTCGTTCACCGCGCGGGCAAAGGCGACACCGAGGTCTTCACTGAACTGCGCCTGCACGCCGTACAGGCAGTTGCAGATCGCCATCCTTGTGCCGAAAGGATCGAGTGCCTGTTGCGCGAGCGCGGCGACAGAGGTCGCGGCCTTTCCGGTCTCGTCACGCCAGTCGGCCCTGTAGCTGAGCGGATTGCGCGTCGGGTAGCTGATTGTCGTGAGGTCGTCGATCCCGCGGCGAATCACCGTCTCCCGCCAGTGATCGTCAAGGTAAGGCAGCAGCGCCTTCATCCCGGGGACGGTGGGATGCACGTCGCAGTCGATGGGCCCATTGCCTGACATGAGATCTGGATGCCCCGATCAACCGTTATCCCGGCATCTTCACCAGCAGGTCCTCGCCCTCGGCCTTGACCTCGAATACCGCCAGGTCTTCCTCCGCCGGGGCGCACAGGGCCTTGCCGGTGCGGACATCGAATTGCGCCGCGTGCAGCGGGCACTCGATACAGCCGTTCTCCAACCAACCCTCCGACAGCAGGGCGTATTCGTGCGTGCAGACATTGTCGGTGGCACGAAACTCGCCGCCCGGCAGGTGATACAACGCCACTTCCTTATCGCCGACGCGGACGCCAAGCACCTGGCCTTCCGCCACGTCAGACCGGGAGGCCACCCGCACCCAAGCACCGTCCGCCATCGTTGTCCCCCTCACTGGATCGTGCCCAGCATGCCAGGGGACTCCCGCATGGCCAAGAGAGAGCTATCCGCGTCGGGAATGCCTTCATCAGACGCCGGTTGCCATCGTCGCGGGCCGGTCTCATAGAATCCGGTCCGCATTTGGAAAATCGGATTGATGATGCACAAGTCTGTCGCTTTGTTGCCCGCCCTGGCCGTTGCCGCCTCCATGCTGCTTCCGCTTTCAGGCCGGGCACAGGACAGGGTGCTTTTCGACGCCCCCGCCTTCGTCAAGAAGAAGCCGCCGCCCGGACTGCCGGACGTGAAAGCCCCCGCGCAGGCATGGCCGCGCCTCGATCCCGGTTCGGCGCTGTGCCGGACGGAAGCCGATCTCGACCGGCTTGCCGCAAACCGCCGGGGGGAGGCACGCGGCCCTGCCGATTGCAAGATCATCTCGACGCCAACCGGCATCCAGATCGTTCAGCGCAAAGGGCTCGGCCGAACGGAGGTCCGGGTGGCGGGCCAGGGCGGAGCGACAGGCTGGACCGACGTCTGGCTGCCGGAGCGCCCGCCGAACGCTTCAGCCGCGGCGACCCGGTAGGGCCGATGATGAGTCACACGTCCAGCCGGTAGGCCGCGCCGTCCCGGACGATCCGGCCGGCTGTTGCCCCGGCGAAGTGGGTGCCGATCACCAGCACCGGCGTATCGGCGAGCCGCTCGAACATCATGCGGCGCGTCAGGATGCCTTGCTGCGGGTCGCTGTCCGCGGTGGTGTCCCACTCCGGATGCGCGATCTGACAGGGGTGGTGCATGAAGTCCCCCGAGATCAGTGCTCGCTCCCCACGCGACTCGATCATAACGCTGACATGACCGGGGGTGTGCCCCACGGTCGGGGTCAGGCTGATCTCATCGCAGACGCGATGGTCGGTCTCCACCAGCGTCGCAAGGCCTGCGTCGAGGATCGGCGTAACCGAGTCGGCCAGGATATGCCGCATGTCTTCTCGCTGCGTGTTGGTACTCCAATGCTCGTACTCCGCGCGGCCCATCAGATAGCGCGCATTGGGAAAGGTCGGGACCCAGTGGCCGTCACGCAGCATCGTATTCCATCCGACATGATCAACGTGCAGGTGCGTGCACAGCACCGTGTCGATCGAGTCGGCCGGATATCCCGCATCAGCCAGATCGGCGAGGAACGGCCCCTGCCGGTCGTTCCAATGCGGAATACGGCGATTCTGCTTGTCGTTCCCGAGGCAGGTATCAACGACGATGCGATGAGCCGGGGTTTCCACCAGAAACGTATGGATGCTCATGCGCAGCCGGCCGTTCTCATCGGCAAAATGCGGCTGCAGCCAGGCAATCGGTTTGATCAGTTCCGGTGTCACCTGGGGAAACAGGAAGCGCGTGCCGCCTGTCATCTCCAGCTCGACAATCTTGGTAACGCTCACATCGCCAATTTTCCATTTCGACATCGCTTGCTCCCCCGCTCGGCTCATTCTACTTCGGCCGGGTAAGCTTGTGCCAATGCCGGTGCTCCATCAGAATCGGTATCCGGTTCAAAGGGGAAGCGGCCATGGCCTTGCACATCGACTACTATGCCTCTCTCAACTCTCCCTGGACCCACTTGGGCGCCGCTCGGATCGAGGCGATGGCGATGGCGCACGGAGCGAGCTTGCGCATCTTTCCGGTTGACTTCGGCACCATCTTTCCGGCTTCGGGCGGGCTGCCATTGCCAAGGCGTGCGCCGCAACGGCAGGCGTATCGGCTGATGGAATTGAAGCGCTGGCGCGATCACCTTGGTATCCCGATCACTATCCAGCCGAAGTACTTCCCTTCCGATGAGCAGGTGTCCACCGCATGCGTCATCGGTCTGCGGGAAACCGTGGGTGACCAACCGGCAATCAAGCTTGCCCATCGCGTGCTGAAGGCGGTCTGGCAGGATGAGCAGAACCCCGCCGATCCGGCGACGATGACCGCCTTGATCGCTGATGTCGGTCTCGAACCCGATACCGTGCTCAAGCTCGGTGCCGATCCGCGCTGGGGCGAGCGGCGGCATGCGGATACGCAGAAGGCGCTGGATCGAGGCGTGTTCGGTGCGCCGAGCTATGTCATTGGTGAGGAGATATTCTGGGGCCAGGACCGGCTGCCGTTCGTCGAACGGCGACTGGCACGGGGCTGATCGCGCCATGCGCGTCTTTACGATGCTGCCGCTGCGGCACTGGCGCGAAGCCGCCCAGGCCGCGCGAGATGCGGAGGCGGCCGGGTTCGATGTCGTGGCGACCGTGGAACTCGGGCATGACCCGTTCGCACCACTCGCCTTCGCCGCGCTGGCAACGGAGCGCGTCGAACTCACCCCATCCGTCGCGGTGGCCTTCCCCCGCAGCCCCACTGTCCTCGCCGCGCAGGCCTGGGACCTCCATGCCAATTCAGGCGGCCGGTTCGTGCTGGGTCTTGGAAGTCAGGTCAAAGGCCATAACGAGCGCCGGTTCGGCATTCCTTGGAGCGCGCCGGCACCGCGCTTGCGCGACTATGTGCTGGCGTTGCGTGCCATCTGGCACTGCTGGGAAACGCGCGGTCCTCTCGATTTCAAAAGCCAAAGTTACAACCTTTCCCTCATGACTCCGGATTTCTCGCCGGAGCCGACCGGCCTGCCGATGGTGCCGGTGACGATTGCCGCGGTGGGTGAAGCGATGCTCCGAGTCGCCGGGCAGGTCGCGGACGGTGTGCGGCTTCACCCGCTATGCACGCGCCGCTATCTGCAAGAGGTCTGCATGCCGCAAATTATGGAGGGCATGCGCCGCAGCGGACGATCGCGCCTGCATTTCGACGTCCATGGCGGCGGGTTCATTTGCACTGGGCCGGATCAGAAGACGGTGGCCGAGGAAATGGACAAGGCGCGCCGGCGGATCGGCTTCTACGGATCGACGCGTACCTATTTGCCGATCCTTGCATTGCACGGGCTGCAGGACCTGGGACCCAAACTGCACCGCATGTCGGTGGAAGGCGCCTGGGACCGCATGGCGGCGGAGATTTCCGATGATGTCGTTCGCATCTTCGCTGCCTGCGGCACCTATGACGAATTGCCTCGCGCAGTGGAGCAGCGCTTTGGCGGTATTGCCGATTCTATCGATCTTCGCTTCCCGGTCGGCACACCGCCTGGGTTGGCGCGGGAGCTGGTGAGCGAGATCCGCAAGATACCGCACACATTCGCGGGCTTTGATACGAACTGGCTGGGGGAGTGACCATGGCAACGCCGATGTTCCGGTTCGATCCAGTGGAGTTGCCGCCGGAAGCGCAGGCGCTGCGTCAGGAAGTCCGCGCCTTCATCAAAGAGCATGAAGACCAGATGGGCTTCTCACGCGGCGAGTTCAACCGCGACTTCAGCCGGGCGATGGGCAAGCGTGGCTGGATCGGCATGACCTGGCCGAAGCAATATGGCGGTCATGAGCGCAGCGCCTTCGAACGTTATGTTCTGATCGAGGAAATGCTCGTGGCCGGCGCGCCGCTATCGGCGCATTACACCGGCGACCGGCAAAGCGGCCCGAACATCCTGCGTTTCGGCACCGAGGAGCAGAAGCAGTTCTTCCTGCCGAAGATCGCGGCTGGCGAACTGACATTCTGCATCGGCATGAGCGAGCCGAACTCAGGTTCCGATCTCGCCGGGACGCGCACCAGGGCAGTGAAGGTCGATGGCGGCTACCGGATCAACGGTAGCAAGCTCTGGACCTCGAACGCCCATCGCGCCGACTACGCGATCCTATTCTGCAAAATGGCAGGTGACGGCAAGGAAGAGCCGGATCGTCACGCCGGCGCTACGCAGTTCCTGCTGGACCTTAAATCGCCCGGCCTCGAAATCCGTCCCGTCCTCAATCTGCTCGGCGAGCACCATTTCAACGAGATCTTCCTGACAGACGTGTTTGTGCCCGACAACCGACTGCTGGGGAAGGAGGGGAATGGCTGGAACCAGGTGACCAGCGAGTTGTCGTTTGAGCGCAGCGCGCCCGACCGGTTCCTGGTGCTGTTCCAGATGCTGTGTGAGATGGTACGCGTGGCGGGCCCCAATCCGGACAAGGCCACCGCTGCGGCCCTGGGAAAACTGATCTCACAACTGGCAACCCTGCGCAGCATGTCGCTGTCGATCGCCGGCATGCTCCAGGAGGGACTGCAGCCGAACAATGAATCCGCGGTCGTGAAGGACCTCGGCACGCGATACGAGCAGGATATTCCCGTGATCGCGCGGCAACTTTTTCCGACCGAACCGGAACTGGAGGCTGTCGAGACCTACGTATCGATGATCGCACGCAGCACGATGAATGCACCCCGGTTCTCGATCCAGGGCGGCACACGGGAAATCCTGCGCGGGATCATTGCCCGCGGCCTTGGCTTACGCTGAAGGAGACGCATCATGGCAATTCGCGACGAAACCCGGATGCTGCTGGAAAGCATGGGCCGGCTGTTCGAGGATAAATCCACCAAGCAGATTATCGACCGCGCTGAGACCGGTGTGTTTGCCGAGGAACTTTGGCAAACAGTCGCGGAAACCGGAGTACCGCTTGCCGCGCTGCCGGAGTCGGCGGGTGGTGCGGACGCGGAATGGTCCGATCTGTTCGCCACCTTGCGCCTTGTGGGACGCTACGCGGCGCCGATTCCGCTGGCGGAGACCATGCTGGCGGGCTGGGTCGCCGCCAACGCCGGCCTGGAGACTACCGATGGCCCGATGACGGTCGGGCCGGTGCGCGCCTCGGATGCACTGACGCTGGAACGGGACGGCAATGGCTGGCGCCTTTCCGGCACCGCCAGTCGCCTGCCTTACGCAACCGCGGCGAAGCGCATCGTCCTGATCGCAGACGGTCCGCAAGGCGAAATGGCGGTGGCGCTGGATGGCACGGGGGACGCGCAGGTCGCACCGGGCAAAAACATCGCCAACGAGGCGCGCGACACGCTGACCTTTACCGGCCTGCGCCTCGCCGCCGATGCTGCCGCACCGCTTAGGAATGGGGTCTC
>DATNEJ010000117.1:0-4293 GCA_035606775.1 Acetobacteraceae bacterium
CTCCGCCAGGTCTTCCTCGATGCTGACCACCCGCGCCATGCGCGGCCCGCGGCGGCACAGGCGCGACATTTCCTCCACCGCGGCGACATCGCCGGCGATCAGTGCCTCAACCGCGCCGTCCGCACGGTTCCGCACCCAGCCCGACAGGCCGAGGGCTGCCGCCTTGTCGATCATCCAGGCGCGATAGCCGACGCCCTGCACCCTGCCGCTGATGACCAGACGCTTTGCGTTCACGCCGCCCCCCGCGTCAGCCGGATGAACCGTGCAGCCGTTGCAATATCCCCGGCCACGGCGGTCCGGCGGGCCACCGCTTCCGCGTCTTCGCCCCATTGCTCCTGCTGGAACAACTCGTCCAGCACGGCCAGCGCGTGCGCTGTCTCGGCATCCAGCGCGCCCTCGGCGAGCGCGAGACCCAGCACGAGGCTGCCCAGTGCGGGAACCGCGATGCCGAGCGCGGCCAGAGCATGGAGGTCGAGCTGCGCCACGGCACGCCGCAACGCGTTGATGCTGTCGTGATGCTGCCGGATATGGGTGACACCTGTCGTGACGCGCAATGGCGCATCATAGGTCGCGGCGGCCCAATCCAGCCAGGGTTGCCAATGCTGCGCCTGACGTTGCACCAGCACCGGGGGCGAATCGGCGCGATAGCACAGCAGATCGGTCTCGCCGTAGCGCGCGATCGCGTCGATAGTGACCGACGGGTTCGCGGCAATCCGCTCCTGCGCAGTGCCCGCCAGTTGCGTGAGCGGCATATCGGCGAAGGAGAGTTCCTTGCCGGCATCGGCCCCCGCGGCCTGCCACTCGGCGGCGATCGCATCTGCCAGCGACGCCGAGCCGATTCGCAGCACGGCGCCGCCGGGCAGATGCATCTTGCGGCCGTCCAGCAGAATGGCGTGACCGGACGGGTCAGGCTCCACGGTGACAGTATTCCAGAAGCGCTTCACGTCGTGTCCTCAGGGATCAGCGGAACAACTGCCGCAGCAGCCCGGCCGGATTGGGCGTTTCGGGCCGCTTGGCAGGCTGCGGCGGGGCAGCGGCCTGCGGATGCGCTGCCGCTGGCGGTGGCGCTTTGCCGCCGCGTGCAACCGCCAAGGCAGCCGGACAGACATCGCCAGGCGCGGCCGATCCAGCGCCCCCCAGAAGCCCGCCCAGGGCGCCCAGCGGCGTATTTCCGCCGCCTAGCGCCCCGGCGAGTGCGCCGATATTGGATTCCGCCGCACCCACGGAATCGATCGCCACCGACGGCGTCCGAATCGGGCCGCTGGCGGTCATCGGCACGACCACTTCCTTGCCGCCGATGCGACCCTGCGGCCGCAGCTTGAGTGCCATCGTCTCCTCACCCAGATTGACGGTGCCACCGCCATCCATCGTCAACAGGCTGGTGCTCAGCGCAAGGGCGCGGAACGTGCCGACGCCGTGCTGCAGGTCGAGCCGCACGGCAAAGCAGCGCAATTCGCTGGTCTGGCCTTTGGCCATCTCCAGCATGTTCAGCTTACCCATGATCTGCGGCATGGCACTGCTCAGCAGGCGGTTGTCGATCGTGCCGCCTGCCATCGCCAGGCCAAGGTAACCGTCCAGCGACGCGGCAATGGCATGGGGCGACTTGCCGGCGCCGCGGACATCGGTATCGACCTCGATATTGCCGCTCGCGTATGCTGGCTGGCCCAGTGCCGCGAGCAGCGGGCGCACCGCCAGGCCGGGCGCGCGCACGGTCAAGGCCACAGCAGGGTTCGGCGCCGTCGCGTCCGCCGAGAGCTTCCCGGCCAGATGGCCCTGCGGCAGGTCGGCGACGAACGGATCGACGGCCAGCTTGCCGTCCCGCAGCACGGCGCGGGTGTCGATCGCGCGATAATCGGCACCGCCGTAATGCAGATCAGCGATCTTCAGCCGCAGGTCGGCATTCGCCAAGCGCAGCAGATCGAACGGTATAGGCTGATCCGGGAACAAGCGGCCTGATCTGGCAGGCGCGGCCGGTGGGGGTGCGGGCGGTGGGGGCGCCGCCTTTGGCGCGGCAGCCTGTCCCGCCGGGGTGGGCGCCGGTTTGCCGATCGCGGCAAGCAGTGCATCGGCATCCAGCCGATTGCTCTTGAGGTCGGCATTCACCGACGGCGGCTTGCCGAAGCCGGCCGCAACCTCACCGGCCACGTCGCCGGCCGAGGTGGTCAGTTGCAATCCGTGCAGGGCAACGCCTTTGGCGAAGCCGCCCGGCGCATCGGCAAGGCTGGCCTTGAACGTGACGGTCTTCAGCGGAGGCAGCGGGCGACCAGCCAGGGCCGACAGGGCCGCGAGGTCCGGGACGTTTCCTGTCAGCGCGATGGCAACGCCGGACGGGGCGGCAGGATTGGCTATCGTGCCCTTGGCGGTGAAACTGGCGCCCGCTGCCTGGGCCGTCGCATTGACCGGATATGGCTCGGACGGACCGCTGTGCGGGATCAGCAGGGCCGGTTTCCCGAGCGTCGCCGCCACCGTCAGCGGTGCGTCCCGGACGTGCGCCGCTGCATTCACCGTGATGGGTTGATCGAGTGCCGGTCCGATGACATCCAGCTTGTCGAGGCGAAGCCCCGCCATCGTCCCGCTCAGATCGGAGCTGCCGACATGCACCGTCAGGCCGGAGATTTCCGGGATCGGTCCGCCCTTGTCCGCGGCCTTGGCGTCGAATTTCACGTCGTGCAGCGGCGGCAGCGCGATGCCCGGTGTGAACGGCGTCAATGCCGTGGTGTCCGGAACCTGCCCGTCAATGGTCAGCGCATAACCGCGGCCCTGCATCGGATGGGTCAGCGTCCCATTCACCGCAAGCCGTGCCTGGCCGGATGTCAGAGTAACCGCGAGAGCCCACGGCGTGGTTGCCGCCGCATCCTGCAGGCGCGCCAGCGAGCCGGTGTCGGCAACCACGCTGAACGGCGCGCCGTTGTACGCGGCGTCGGCGGTGAGATGCAGCGGTGCATCAGCCGACGCGGCCTTTGCTTCCAGCCGCGTCACCGCCAGCGCGGTCTCCTTGCCGGTCTGCCCGTCGCGATAGGCGATCCGCGCATCCTGAATGCGCACCAAGCGGATGCCGATCACCGCCGGCGAGCCACCCGCGCCGGGTGCGGCGGCAGGCGTTGGCGGCGCGCCAGCCGGTGACGGGGTGAACTGCCAGTTCGGCTGTCCCTTGGCGTTGGTCTCCAGCTTGATATCGGGCCGCACCAGGATCAGTTGGTCGACCACATAGCGGTGCGACAGCAGGGGCAGCAGCGCGACGCCCAGATCCAGACGTTCCACACTCGCCATGAACGGCCGGGAATATCCGGGCGGATTGGCGAACGTCGCGTCACGTACCTCAACCCGCGGCGGCAGGCCCAGCCGGATACCGATCGGCCCATTCAGCGCGAGGTCCCGGCCGGTCGCCTGCTTCACCGCAGCGACGATGCGTGGCTTGAGGAAGTTCAGATCTACCGTGGACAGGACGCCGACGGCCACGACGAACACGGCCACGATGCAAGCCAGGCCGATCAACAGAATCCGTCCGCCGCGTCGTGCCGATGCCATCGGGTCCCTCCGGTTTCGTCTTAGAGCCTGGTCGGTGCAGATAGAAGCACCGAGCAGGCTCTAACTCCTTGTTTGATCGCGCGATTCACGTCTGCGGCGATTCCGCTCTAGCGCTTGTCACGCCGGCTGGGTTCCGCAGCGGGTGCATGAAAGCCGAGCGTGCGGAACGTAGCGCGCATGTGGGGCGGCAGATCCGCTTCCACCAGCAGCGTTCCACCGCCGGGATGTGGCAGCCGCAGCGCGCGCGCATGCAAATGAAGCGCGGTGGACAGACCCGCGACAGTGGCGCTGAACGCGTTGTTCTGGTCGGGTTCAGCGTACTTCACATCGCCCAGGATCGGTGCGCGCAATGCCACGCAATGCACGCGAAGCTGATGCGTCCGCCCCGTCAGCGGTTTCAGTTCAAGCCAGGCGAGCTTGCGTGCCGCGTGATCGAGTGTGCGGTAATCGGTGACGGCGCGCGCGGCATCCGGATCGGCACGGTCTGCCGGCGCGGTGCGTTCGCCGCGCGCGCCGCCGATGCGCACCAGAGGCAGGTCTATCCGTCCTTCCACCGGCACCGGCCGGCCGGCGACCACGGCCCAGTAGGTCTTCTCCACGTCGCGCCCGCGAAACGCAGCGGCGAGCTTTGCCGCCACTCCGGGTGTGCGGGCGATCAGCAGCACGCCGGATGTGTCGCGATCCAGGCGATGCACCAGACGCGGACGATGCGCGGAGCCGAACCGCAGCGCGTCGAGCTGTGCGTCCAGGTGGCGCGTGATGCCA
>DATNEJ010000148.1:0-4651 GCA_035606775.1 Acetobacteraceae bacterium
TCCATGTCGATGCGCAGGCGCGCGAGGATCGCGGCATTGGAAAGGCGGCTGATGGTTGCGAAGCGGGGATTGACCTCCAGCCGCTCGAACCGGAACGTCACGGGGCAGAGCGGATCGAAGCTGGTGGACAGGTCAGACAGCACGACCTGGATCAGCCGCTCAACCAGCGTGCGTTCGATGGTCGTATAGGGCCGTCCCTCGATCCGCATCGCCGCGGTGCCGCGGCGCCCACCCAGCAGCACATCGACGATCGAGTAGATCATCGCGCTGTCGACCACCATCAGGCCGTAATTGTCCCACTCCTCCGCCTTGAACACCGCGAGCATGGCCGGCAGTGGGATCGAATTGAGGTAGTCGCCGAACCGCAGCGACAGGATATTGTCGATGCCGACCTCGACATTGTCCGACGTGAAGTTGCGCAGGCTGGTGGACATGATCCGCACCAGCCGGTCGAACACGATCTCCAGCATCGGCAGCCGCTCGTACGAGACGAGGCCGGAGCTGATGATCTTCTGCATGCCCGTGCGGGCTTCCCCGCCCGCCGCGTCATCGTCGAAGCCCAGAAGGCTGTCGATCTCCGCCTGGTTCAGCACGCGTGCCGGCTGGATCGGGCCATCATCGCCGCCATCAGACTCCGCGGCCCAGGCAGCCGCCAGGTCCTCATCCGATTGCGGTTCCGATCCGCTCATTGGATCAGCATCTGCGTGAACAGCACATCGCTGATCCTGGCCGGCGCTGCGGCGATATTGGCCCGCGCGATCAGTTCTTCCCGCAGGCGATAGGTGCCGGCGGAACCGCGCAGCTCTTCCGGCCGCATCTCCCGCAGATAGGTCTGAAACAGATCGAGCAGCCGTGGCGTCACCGCCTTGATCTTGTCCACGTCTGCGGGTTTCGGGACTTCCAGGCGGGCGACGAGCTTGATGTAGCTGGGGCGGCGCGGGTTGCCGTTCAGGTTGGCGACCATTTCCGGCAGGTCCACATAGCTGGGCGGTACCGGCCTGGCCGGTTCGCTTTTCGCATCGTCATGCGTCAGGCCCAGCGCGTGGGGCAGGATTCCGGTGAACCACAGGCCCGCTGCCAGCGCCGCAAGCAGCACGGGAATCGCGAGCAGGATCAGCTTTCTTCGGGCGAACCTGCCGCCGCCGGCCGCCGTGTGCGCGTCGTCATCCCGAACCGCTGCCGAGGCCGAACTCATGCGATCAAGGCTGACAGCAAGGCATTAACGAAGGATGAATGTTGAAGTGCCCTGGGCATTGGCGCGGCGAGCTGCTGGCCACTGTGGCAACAGGTGCCTTCGCCTGGTCGAGCCGGGGCCGGGCGATCTGTTCATGAAAGCGGGTCCGGCCTTTGAAAAACCCGTCAGCCGACCCGGCGAGCGCCCAAACAATTTCGGTCGGTCTGTCACGCCGGATCGGCCTGGTGGGCAGAACCTGCCGGGCAAAGTCCGGATGCATGCCGCAGCGACGGCGGCTGCACGGAACGAAAATCCTTATCCCGACGCATGGCACGGCCTTTGCGACGCGTTGCGCCGAACGCACGGACGCCTGCCATGGACCTGAACAGCATCATCGTCGCCTCCCGCCTGCTGGCACAGCAACGCGCGCTGGACGTGACCGCCGACAACATCGCCAACGCCAATACGCCGGGCTACCGCACCGAGCGTGTGCTGTTCAGCGACTGGCTCAGCCGCCAGACCGGAACATCTGCGCCCCCGGGCGGGAAGACCATCGCCTTCACCCAGGACCGAGCCACCTGGCGGGAACAGCAGCCAGGACCGCTGATCCGTACGGGCAACATGTTCGACCTGGCGGTCACCGGCGACGGCTACTTCACCGTTGCCACGAAAAACGGACCGCGGCTGACTCGCGACGGACGGTTCGGCCGGATGCCGGACGGCACATTGGCGGACGGCAGCGGCGACGCGGTGCTGGACAGCAATGGCCGGCCGATCCTGCTTTCCCCCACCGACACCCGCATCACGATCGCCGGCGATGGCACGCTTTCCTCCGAAAGCGGTCAGCTCGGCCGGATCGGCGTGGTGCGCCCCTCCGATCCGATGAAGCTGGCCGCCGAAGGCGGCACGCTGCTGCGCGCCGACACGCCGACCACGGCGGTGACCAAGCCCGAAATCGCGCAGGGCGCAGTAGAGGGATCCAACGTCCAGCCTGTGCTGGAGGTAACGCGCATGATGGACAACGCGCGCCAGTTCGAATTTGCCGTGCAGTTCATCCAGGCAGAGTCGGACCGTCAGCAGGGCGCCATCGACAAGCTGCTGCCGCAAGGGGCGGGCGCGTGATCGTCGCAGGCGAAGTCGCCGGAGACGTGAATCACGGGACGAAACAGAGAGTGTGATCGTCGCAGGCGAAGTCGCCGGAGACGTGAATCACGCGATTGAACAGACATTCTAACCGGCCGGTCAGGGGAAACACATCATGCGTGCACTGGATATCGCCGGCACCGGGATGCAGGCACAACAGACCAACGTGGAGGTGATCTCCAACAACATCGCCAACATGACCACCACCGGATTCAAGCGGCGGCGGGCAGAGTTCCAGGACCTGATCTACCAGAACCTGCGCCGGGTCGGCTCCAACAGTTCCGATACCGGCAGCATCGTGCCCTCCGGCGCGCAAGTCGGACTTGGCGTCAAAACCGCGGCGATCTACCGCATCAACGCCCAGGGCAACCTGCAGCAGACGTCCAACACACTGGACATGGCAATCCAGGGCAGCGGTTACTTCCAGGTCACGCTGCCGTCCGGCGAGACGGCGTACACTCGCGATGGCACATTTTCGCTGGCGCCGGACGGAACGATCGTCACGGCGGACGGCTATACCGTGCAGCCGGGCATCCAGATTCCGGCGGCCGCGACCGGCGTCACGGTGAACACGTCCGGCCAGGTGCAGGTGACATTGAGTGGGCAGACCGCGCCGCAGACGGTAGGCCAGTTGCAGCTTGCCACCTTTGCCAATGAGGCCGGGCTGGAAGCCCAGGGCGACAACATGTTCCTGCAATCCGCTGCCTCGGGCGCGCCGGTCACCGGCAATCCGGCAACCCCGGGATTCGGCTCGGTCATGCAAGGCTTTGTCGAGACCTCCAACGTCAATGTCGTGACGGAGATCACCGACCTGATCACAGCACAGCGCGCCTATGAGATGAACAGCAAGGTGATTACCGCCAGCGACGACATGATGTCCACACTGACCAACCTCCGGTGATGCCATGCCTGCGCGATGCCTGACGGTCGTGGCGCTGCTTCTGGCTTCCGTGCCGGCGCAGGCCGCGAGTCTGCGGCCGATGACCATCCTGCACGGCCCGACCGTCTTCCTACGTGATCTTTTCGACGACGCCGGCAGCAACGCCAATCGCCCGCTGGGCAGTGGACCGGGCCCTGGGGGGCGCATCGTTGTCGAGGCGGCGCAGCTCAATGCCATTGCCCGCCAGTTTGGTGTGGATTGGCACGCGGTCTCCCACGGTGACCGCGCCGTGCTGGAATGGCCCGGCCGCAAGCTGAACCGGGAGGCGGCACTGGACGCGCTGCGCGCCGCACTGGTCCTGGCCGGTGCGTCCGACGATTGCGAGATTGAAATTCCCGGTTTCACGCCGCCGATCGTGCCCGCCGACGTCAGGCCGAAGCCCGTCGTGTCGCAGCTCGACTACGATGAGGCTTCCGGCCGCTTTACTGCCACCCTGTCGGTGACGGGGGATGGAATGGAGCCGATCAACACCCGCATCGGCGGCCATGTCGACGAGACGATTGCGTTGCCGGTGCTCACGGCCAGGTTGCCCGCCGGCACGGTGCTGCGGCCGGAAGATGTGCGCATGGCACGCGTCCATACATCGCAGGTACATGGCGAGGTTGCCCACGCACTGGCACAGGTCGTGGGGATGCAGCTCCGGCGTCAGGTCGTGGCCGGGCAGCCTCTGCCGCTTGGCGATGTGACGCCGCCGGCACTGGTGCAGCGGGGTACCGTCGTGCAGATGCAGCTTCGGCTGGGCGGACTCACGATCACCGGCCAGGGCATGGCGCTGGAACCTGGCGCGGCCGGTGACCGCATCCACGTGCAGAACACCGGATCGCACGCCGTGCTGGTGGCGGAGGTGATCGGTCCGGGGATGGTCCGTATCTCGCCCAGCACCGTCATCGCGCCGGCGGCAACCGGCCGGACCCTGGTGCCCTGATGCGCGCCATGATCCGACCACTGCTGATCGCGGCCTGCGCGGTGCTGTCCGGATGCGGCAGCCTTGCTCGGCTGTCGGAAGTGGGGCGGCCGCCCAGCATGACGCCAACCGCCGACCCGACGAAGGACCCGACATGGCGGCCCGTGACAATGCCCAGCCCCGCGCGCGAGCCCTTGCCGACCGAGCCGAATGCCCTGTGGCGGCAGGGCGCGCGGGCGTTCTTCAAGGATCAGCGCGCCGCGCAGGTGGGCGATGTGGTCACGATCGTCGTCAATATGAACGATGCGGCGAACATGAAGAATGTGACCTCCGCCTCCCGGAGCAGCAACGAATCGGCAGGCATGCCGAACCTGTTCGGTATGGAGAAGCTGCTGCCGAAGAATATCGTCGATCCCTCCAAACTGCTGTCCAGCAGCAGCGCGAACGACAACACCGGTACTGGGCAGATCCAGCGCAATGAGGCAGTGAC
>DATNEJ010000200.1:0-11958 GCA_035606775.1 Acetobacteraceae bacterium
CGAATCGGCAGGCATGCCGAACCTGTTCGGTATGGAGAAGCTGCTGCCGAAGAATATCGTCGATCCCTCCAAACTGCTGTCCAGCAGCAGCGCGAACGACAACACCGGTACTGGGCAGATCCAGCGCAATGAGGCAGTGACCCTGCGGCTGGCCGGAATCGTGACGCAGGTGCTGCCGACCGGAAATCTGGTGGTCGCAGCGAGGCAGGAGTTTCGAGTGAACAATGAGGTGCGGGAACTGCGCGTGACCGGCGTGATCCGTCCGCAGGACATTGCGTCGGACAACACGGTGCAGCACGACCGGATGGCAGAAGCGCGGATCGCCTATGGCGGCAGGGGCCAGTTGACCGATCTGCAAAGCCCGCGCTGGGGCCAGCAACTGATGGACATTCTGCTGCCGTTCTGAGCGTGATCGTCGCAGGCGGAATCGCCGAAGACGTGAATCACGCGATCAAACAAAGACCTATGGTCTGTTCGGTGCTTCTGTCTGCACCGAACAGGCTCTAGGCGCAATCGCCCAAGGCTAGCTCTCGAATGCGAAGATCCGGTTCCAGTCATCCTTCATGCTGACGACAATCCAGTTCTTTTTCTTGGCCTCGTCGTAGAGCGCCTGCGTGAAGGTCCCAACCTTGCTGTCGGGCAGGCCATGCGCCGGACCGTACGCATACTCACGCCTGGCATCGTCGTGCAGCAACAGCAGAGAAAGGCGAGCGCCGTCTCCCGCTGTAGTGTATTCGAGCATCTGGCGATCGCCGTCGGAATTTCCGAACGCCATGCAAGGCCGGCGGCCGATCATGAGATGGATGCCTTCCGGCTTGCCGGCCTTATCGTCATTCAGTAACAGCTTGGGGTCCTTCATAAGGATCGGACGTCCGTTCTTGCCGTAGCGATAGCTGACTCCCCCCATTGTGCCGACCACCTGCTCCGGAGGAATCCCATACGTCTGCTCGGCGTAGACTCGTACGAAGTCCTGGCCTCCGCCGGTCACGATGTAGGTCTTGTAACCGTTGTCACGCATATATTTCAGCAGTTCCAGCATCGGCAGATAGGTTAGGTCGGTGTACGGCCGCTTCCAGCGTGGATGGCGCGCGGTGGCGAGCCAGGCCTTTACCTCGCCCTCAAACGTATCGACATCCATGCCACTCAACGTAGCCCCGACGATTTCGAGAAGGTCGTGCATCGAAAGCTTCGCAATAGCCGCGCGATTACCGGACAGGACGGTCTTGAACGGCGCAACATTCGCGAGCTTTGGATTTGCCTTGACCACGGCCGGGACGCGGTCAAGGCAATACACGACCTGAGAGTAGATCGGATGCTCGACCCACAAGGTGCCGTCCTGATCGAACGTCGCGATTCGTTCCTCGGGCCGCACATAGCGCTGGCTGGATTTGTCGGTGGTTTCCTGAACGAACTTCAAAATCGCCTGCCTGGCAGGACCATCGCGCCAGGACGGCAGGACGTCGTCTGCGCCGAACGCGAATTGCGCCGGCATACTCGCAAGCAGCGCCAGGCCAAACATTGCCGAGCGGCGCTGGATAAGGGGCATGGGCGTACTCCCGGGTTGGTGCTGCTTTCAGTTTGACCGTACCTGCCGGACCCGCAATGCGGCCGGCACCGCGCTTTCCTGCTTTTGTTCTTCGATCATGCCGGGTGCAAAGCATTCGGTCAGAACGGAGCCGAGAATGGATGTGATGAGCATAAGGACAAGAACGGCGTTGAGCGTCGTGCCATCGAGCAGGGTTTTGCCGGCCGGGTTGATCGTCTGATGCGCGACGAGCGCGGCGGCCAGCGTGGCGGCGACCTGCGGCATTGTCAGCGCCCACATCGTCAGCCGCGTTTCCGATCCGTAGCCATAAATCCGTTCCCGATCATATCGGACAGGCCGTAGCCGTTCGGAGGGAACGCGCCTGCGGGCGATGTGCGCCGATATCCGTCGGTTGCCAGGTTTTCATACGGGAATGTGCCTTGCCAGGTATTCGCCATGTGACGTCCGCCCGGCATCAGTTCGTCACCCCATGCGAACTCCGCCCCGTCGAGGCCGCCCCGCGCGGCGTATTCCCATTCCGCTTCCGTTGGCAGCGCCTTGCCGGCCCATTTGGCATAGGCTTCCGCATCCTGAAGCGCGATGTGCACGACGGGATGATCGTCGAGTGCCTGGTCAGGCTGATCGGGGCCGATCGGTTGACGCCAGTTCGCACCAAATGCGAAGCGCCACCACTGCGACCAGTCGCGAAGATCCACGGCATGCCGGGGAGGCGTGAAGACCAGCGAACCAGGCTTCAGCATGTGCGGCAATGCGCCGGGATAATCGTTGGGATCGGGGGCAATTTCGGCAACCGTCACATAGCCCGTTTCATCCACGAAGCGCCGAAACTCCCGGTTCGTAACCGGCCCTCGATCTATCCAGAATGGCGAGACCGTTACCTGATGAACGGGCCCCTCCTCCGGATAGTGTCGCTCGGATTCCATGCGGAAGGTACCGCCTGGAATCGGCGTCATGCCTGAACGGGACGTGTCTTCTCGCGAATGACTATTGGATGATGGGTCCATGCCGCAGTCGTCGTTCACAAAATCCTCCTTCCAGGAAGGATACTTCCACGGAATGTCCTGCCGTCTCCTCTCCGGCTGCATCGCGCGGCGCTTTGTTCCTCCACCGCATTGCGTGCGGAGTCAGGCATGCTCGGCTGGCCGGCCCGTGCTGAACCTGAAGACCATTGCAATGCGAACGTGGCACGCAGGCCGAAATCCGCCTATGGCAAAATCGGAAATTGCCCGGTCGTGATCATCGTTTGAATGAAGCGTGCGGCGGTAACGGCGGCACTTCGCCGTACGCGGTCCAGTACTCGGACACAAATTCCGGAAGCCCCGTGAACCCATAGCGTTCGACGATTTCCGCGCCGTCCGCCGGTGCCGCCCTGATGCGCATCAGCTCTGTCCGTATCAGTTTAAGGCGCCGCAGGCGCTGATAGCGGCTCGGGGTCATTCCCAGTACGGCCGAGCAGCTTGATTGCAGCGTGCGCGCGGACTCGCCGATCGCGTCGGCGATATCGTGTGTGCGCAGCAGTTGATGGGGGTGTTCGGCCAGCACTGTCTCCAGCCGCACGACGATAGCCGACTGTCGGCGGTTGAAGGGCCGGATTTTCTGCGGTGTTCCTGTCGCCAGGCAGGTGACGAGCGCCCAGATCATGTCCTGCTCAAGTCCGCGGACGATTTCCTGGTTCCCGACGAGCGCGGGGTTTGTCTCAGCCATTCGTCCAGCCTGGGCATGCAGACGCAAGAGCCGTTGCCGATCTTGCGGTGGTGGGCGCAGGACGCGCCCCCCGGGGTCAGGCGCCAGATCGTGTCCCGCGATGGTTCGTCCATAGACCATCAACGATGCCGGTGTCAGGGAAATCGAGCCCCAGTTGCTGGCACCGGTTGTCCGCTGATGCAGGGTCTCCCCGAGACCATGGAGCATCATGTCGCCAAACGGCAGTTCGACACCGCCATAGATCAAGGGCAAGCCCTGCTTCGTCGGAAACGTAACGAATGCCAGATCCGAAGGCAGCGTGGCATAGGCAACGCGCGCCGAAGCTTCCTCCGCGCGAAGCAGGTGCAGAGTTGGCAGGTCGGCCCAGGTAAGACGCGCATGAAATTCGCGAGGCCGAAATACGAGCAGGTCAAGCAGATCTCGCAGGCTGACCTGGTAGCCGTCAGCATCCGTGAAAATGCTGGAGCCGCTTGCCGGCATCCGCGTTCGCCCTGCCCATTATCATATGCGCCCTGTCCAGGGAAAAGCGGCGTTGCCGCCCACCCGGAAGCTGCGAAGACTGCTGGGTCGGCGGGGTCGCGGCTATGGCAAAATCGGAAATCGGCCGGTTGGAGCAAGTGGCTTTGCTGGAATTGGGTCTCCTCGCAGGGTTGCCGAGGGAGATTCGCCGAATAGCTTTCTGTATGTCACCGAAAAGCGGCCAAGCTCTCCAAACCCGTGATCGTTGGCAAGTTCGGTCACGGTCTTCCTGGTCGGATCGGCCTGAGCAAGCGCGCGCCGCACAAGATGCATGCGCCGTAGCCACAGGTATCGGTGCGGACTCATGCCAAGATGTTCCAGGCTGTGCAGGCGCAGCGTCCGGTCGGCAACGCCGATCGCCGCGCAAATCTCCGCAACGTAGATTGGCCGGTCCTGATTCTCCTCCAGGAACCGCTCAAGTCGGCGCATGACCGGCACCCGCTGGTGCACGCTGTCGGATCTGGCCGACTTTCCGTCGGTCAGGCATCCCACCATCAGCCGTATCAGTTCCTGTTCGATTGCCCTGGCAACTTGGGGATGTGCCAGAATATCCGGGGCCGAGCCGGCAAGGCGCCCCGCGGTTTCATGCAAATTTAGCAATCGCGACATAAGTGCCGGAGGTGGCCGGACGGGGTGGGATGCCGCGGGTGCAACCACATCATAACCGACGATCGCCCGGCCGGCCGCGGCAAGGTCGTCGGGCGTCAGGGACATCGATGCCCAATGGCCAGGCGTGGAAAAGCGATGATGATGTTCGGCTCCCACCGCATCGAACATGATCTCATTCGACATCAGCTCGATGCCGCTGTGATGTATTGGCGGAGACTCGGATCGGGCGAGGAAGAATACGATGCTGCGGCGTTTGTTCAGCATATAATGGGCAACGTGCGGCAGAGACGCCTGGCTGCGTTGCATCCAGAGTCGATGAAAATCGATGCGGGTCAGCTCGGCTTCGTATTTGCCTGGCGCGGTGATAAAAAATTCTGCTTCCGAGCCGCGGATCGATTTTTGATGCTCGTACGGATCGGTAAATCTGAGAAACTCACTGCCCGGCATTTCTGAGCCCCCGATAGACCCGGAAATGGAGCGCAATAGCCAACGTACGCCCCGCCCGCTTCTTTTAGGCCGCGCAACAGCAGCCTTTTTCAACTTGAGCCACGATGTATCAAGGCGCAGAATAAGCACAGCCATCGGTACATCACTTGTACATGATCGACAGGTGGCAAATCGTTTCCGTACGGTAGACATAATATTACGACTGATTACTAAATCCTTTGAAGGCTGAGAGTCCTGCCATGCTCGAATTCGTACTTTGCATTTGGCTCGACGGCATGGCCGAACAGGCGGCGCTGCTTCCGCGACTGCGGGCCGGCCACCAACCTTGGCAATGTCATGCATTACGAAGAGGCTGGGCCGGGTCCCAAGGGTTCCGTGCCATCCATTGAATCGTGTCCTCGGGTCCGTACCTCATCGCGTTCGATGACGGTCCGCATGTCACCTTCCCGCCGGCAATCTCACTGTTGGTGAAATGCCGGGATCAGGCGGCGATCGATGGGTTCAGGGAACGGCTGTCCGATGGCGGCAAGACGGGTAGATGCGGGTGTTCCGACCGATCCGGGGGGCGTTTCCCGGTAGATCGTGCCGATCATCTTGGCTGAGCGGCGGGGCAATGCCGACCCATCCCGGCAGCCCCACGATGATGGGCCGATCGCATAATGCGCGATCGCCCGCAGGGTGCTCATCCGCACTCCAGGATCGAACCGGATGCCGAGGCGGCGTTCTTGTCGCAGCACGGAAGGGACGCCAAAGGATTCGCGGAGAGGTGGACGTGACGGGGCGACGCCCCAAAGGCCAGGGAAGCGGTCCGCTCAGTCGTCGCGGTAGGCCCGCTCCATCTTCTCGTGCCGCTCCTGCGCTTCGATCGACAACGTGGCGATCGGCCTGGCCTCCAACCGCTTCAAGCCGATCGGCTCCTCTGTCTCCTCGCAGTAGCCGTAGGTCCCGTTCTCGATCCGTATCAGCGCCTGGTCGATCTTCGCGATAAGCTTCCGCGCCCGATCCCGGGTTCGCAGCTCCAGTGCCCGATCGGTCTCCACGGTGGCACGGTCGGTAATATCGGATTCGTGAATGCCGCCCTCGGAGAGGCTGGCGAGGGTGCCATCCGCCTCCTTCAGCAGCTCCGTTCGCCAGCGCAGCAGCTTCTGGCGGAAATATTCCGTCTGGATGGGGTTCATGAACACCTCATCCTCGTGTGGCCGGTAGTCCGGGGGCAGAGTCACCATCATGCGTCGCGTTCCGCTCGTCTTTGCTTCTGCCTCTTCCGGCCGATCCGCTGTCATATCCCCTGGCTATTCCGGGAAGCGAACGCGCGGGCTTATAGCGGCGGCTGAAACACAAGCCAAGGGTGCGCACGAAGGCGTCAACCGGCTGATATGAAACCGATCTGTGCTCATGGCATGAGACGGGCGAGTTCCACCCTCGTGCGCAGCCTGATAGTACCCAATATCGCCGCGAGCCGAGGATCGTCCGCCGCCGGCACATCCCCGACCAAGGCCTCGAGCCTTGCTCTTGCGTCCCCGGCGTTCCCGCCGGCTAACAACGATCGCTGCAATACAGATAGTGCCGTCAGTAACGCCTGGCCGTGCCGGCGCGCCTGACGGTCCATTTCGTCTTTCGTCAGCAGGCCTTGCAGCGCCAGCACCCCTTCCAGGCTGACAGTCGGAATCGCCGCACTTGTCACCGGCTGCTCTCCGGACACCGATGGCGCGACGGTGAAGTTGGCCCCGAGCCGCGCGACACCGGCTCGGCCAGTCCCAGCGCGCCCAGGGCCGCCAACGCCCACCCGTTCCACCGTCGTCATCCGCCCGCGCCCCGCTCCCGTTGATGCCGCTCGGCAGATCCTGCCGGGCGGGCAACGCGCCCATGCCGGCCATCCAACCGCGGTCGGGCTGGCACGGCACTTGCTCGCCTCGCGGAACAGACTGGCCGCCAATCGTTTCGAACTTCTTACCGTCAGGGCACGATCGTGCGTCTCACCTCAGCCGTCCCGCGCCTCTGCTGCCTTCTGTGGCTTGCCTGCCACGTCGTCCTGCCGGCTTTCGGGCAGGTGCGCGTGAAGGACATCGTCGATGTGGAGGGGGTTCGGGACAACCAGTTGATCGGCTACGGGCTGGTCGTCGGCCTGAACGGGACGGGGGACAAGCTGAACAACAACATATTCACCCGTGAATCCCTGGTCGGCATGCTGGAACGCCTCGGCGTCAACACCCGCGACCAGGTCTCCTCCCTCTCCACGAAAAACGTCGCGGCGGTGATGGTCACCGCCGAACTCCCGGCCTTTGCCCGAAGCGGCAGCCGCATCGACGTATCCGTCTCGGCCCTGGGCGATGCCACCAACCTGACCGGCGGCACCCTGCTGGTGACACCCCTTCTGGCTGCGGATGGGGAGGTCTACGCCGTCGCGCAGGGGGCGCTGTCAACCGGCGCGATCGCCGCCCGCGGCGCGGCCACCTCGGTTACGCGCGGCGTGCCGACGGCCGGGCGCATCGCCAACGGCGCGACCGTCGAGCGGGAAACGCCGTTCCGCCTGGACAAGGAGAGCAGCATCCGGCTGGGCCTCCGCAACCCCGACCTGACGACCGCGCGCCGCATCGCACACGCCATCAACGTCTCGATAGGCAATATCAGCCGAGCGACGGATCCCCGCACGGTCGCGGTTGACCTGTCGAACCGCGACCCGATCGAAACGCTGGACCTGATCGAGAACCTGCGGGTCCAGCCGGACAGTGCCGCGATGGTGGTGATCGACGAGGCCAGCGGCACGATCGTCATGGGGGCGAATGTGCGGATCAGCATGGTGGCGATCGCCCAGGGCAACCTGACCATCCGGGTGACCGAGACCCCGCAGGTGAGCCAGCCGGGTCCGTTCTCCGGCGGACGGACGGCGGTCGTTCCCCGGACCAACATCCAGATTGACGACCAGCACGACCGCAAGCTGGGCATCCTGGATGCGGGGGTGACCTTGCGCGATCTGGTGGCCAGCCTGAATGCGCTTGGCGTCGGACCGCGGGACCTGATCAGCATCTTGCAGTCGATCAAGGCCGCCGGCGCCCTGCAGGCCGATCTGGAGGTCCGCTGACATGGGCGCAGCGGCCCTTCCGTCCCTGACGATGCCGCCGGCCGCCGCCCCGCCGGCTGCGCCCACGCTGCCGGCCGATCCGTCGAAGCTGCGCAAGGCGGCGCAGGACTTCGAGGCGATGGCGATCGGCGAGTTGCTGCGGCCGATGTTCGATACGGTCGATGTCGCGCACGGCGCCTTCGGCGGCGGCAACGCGGAGGCGGCGTGGCGGCCCATGCTGGTGCAGGAAATCGCCAAGAAGATTGCCGCGCACGGCGGGCTTGGGCTGGCGAAGCCGATCTACGACGCGATGTTGCGGATGCAGGAAGCGAGGACATCATGACGGACAGGCTGGACGCTGCGCTCAGGCTCGCCGAGGTCCTGCGCAGGGAAAATGCCGCGCTTGATGCGCTCGATATGGCCGCTGCGGTCGGTTGCCTGCCCGACAAGCAGGCCGCCCTGTCGGCATTGGCCGCCGTGGCGGGACACAACGCCGGCGCAGGCGCGCCGCCGGCGCTGGTCCACGCCGTGCGGGAGCTGCAAGGCCTGGCCGAGCGCAATCGGCGTCTCCTGGAATCCGCGATGACGGTGCAGGGGCGGGTGATCGGCCTTGTCGCGCAGGCGGCCAGCCGTGCCATGGCACGGCCGCGCTATGGCGCCGCCCCGGGGCGCGGGCCATCCGGACGCCCACCTGCTTTCGCGGTCGCCGCACGAGCCTGAGCGCGCCTGGGCCGTGCTGCGCTGCAGATAATGCCCGAATGCCGCCATCCGGAGGCCGCTGGACATGCGCTGCCGCGCGTTGCCTGATGCATTGGAGCGGGTCGTGGGTATCGGGGAAGCGCCAAGGCGCATTCCGGTCTCCGCAAGGCCATGCGCGTGAGGATGAACGGAGCGGTGCGCATGTTCAGCCTGACCGTCAGCGATCACATTCTGGTCGCCCATAGCCTTCGGGGCGAACTGTTTTCGGTATGGCGCAGCGCGTGCACGGCGCCACCTTCACGGTTGAAGCGGCGTTTCGCGCGCCGGTGCTGGACGAGTTCCAGGTGATCGTCGATATGGGGCTGGCAACAACTGAGCTGCGCCGCGTGCTCGATACGCTCGATTACAGCAACCTGGACGAGAACCCGTTGCTGCGGCAGGTCAATACCACCACCGAGTACCTGGCGTTCCGTGTCCACGGGCTGCCCGCCGCCGCCTGTCGCGATGGCCGGGCGGTCGCAAGCGTGCGTGTCCTGCTCCGGGAATCGCCGACCGCGTGGGCTGTCTATGAGGCGCCGATCAACGACAATTCCGATCAACGAAGCCTGGAAAGAGGATGACCGAATGAGTGCCGTGACAGTCGAAGACCGAGGTCCGATCTCGATTATACGCATCAACCGCCCGGAGCGGCTGAACGCTATCAATCAGGCCGTAGCGGTGGAAATGCAGCAGGCGTTCCTCGGATTCGATGCCGATCCGGGTAAGCGCGTTGCCATCCTGAGTTCGGCCGGCGACCGGGCCTTCTCCTCCGGTGCCGACATCTCCGATCTGCCGGAGCTTTGGCGCGCCATCCCCAATGTCGGCTTCAAGACTGACAAACCCATCATTGCCGCAACCACCGGTTGGGTGGTCGGCGGCGGTGTCGTGATGGTGATGATGTGCGACCTGATGGTCTCCACCGAAAGCACGCAATTCTACTATCCGGAAGCGAAGCTCGGTACCACGGCCGGGGGGATCAGTTCGCTTGCGGCCCGCATGCCGCACAAGCTGGCCATGGAGATCATGCTGCTCGCCGCCAAGGTTCCGGCGCAGCGCGCCTACGACGTCGGTTTCGTCAACCGCGTCGTGCCGAACGGCCAGCACGAGGCGGAGGCGCTGAAGATGGCGGAGGAGCTTCTGGACTCCGCGCCGCTTGTGATCGGCGCGCTGAAGCGGCTGGTCAACGACGTGCTGCCGGTGGGTCCGATCGAGCGGATGGTCGCGACCAGCCAGACCATCGCCCGGGTGCGGCAGTCCGAGGACATGCAGGAAGGCATCCGTGCCTTCAAGGAGAAGCGGAAGCCAAAGTTCCAGGGCCGCTGAATGCCGTCCTCACCGCCAATGCGCTGCGGTGCCAGCCTGCGCCGAGGGCAAATCCGCCGCCGGGCCTTTCCGTCCGGCGCCGGGTTGCGCATAAAGCAGCGAAACAAGGGAGGTTGCGCGCATGAAATCACGGCTGGTACTTGCCTGCCTGATGCCGACCGATGTCGTTGCCCGGGCGAGAGCGGAGTTCGACGCGGTGGTGGCGGAAGGACCGGCCGACATGACCGTGCCCGAAGTGACTCGCGCCGCCACGGATCACCGTGCGGACGCGATCATGTTCACCAACACACTGCCGCTGGACGGGCCGGCCATTGGCGGCTTGCCCGACTCTGTCCGCATCGGCGCCACCAGCAGCGTCGGCTACGATCACATCGACGTCCCGGCGGCGAAGGCGCGCGGCCTTGTCGTCACGAATACGCCCGGCGTGCTGACCGAATGCACCGCCGATCATGCAGTCATGATGCTACTGGCCGCCGCGCGGCGCGCCGGCGAATACGACCGGATCATGCGCCAGGGCTGGCGCTACCGCATCGGCCAGGGCGACCTGCTCGGCATTCGCGTCACCGGCAAGACTCTCGGCATTCTGGGCATGGGCCGGATCGGCCAGGCCGTGGCGCAGCGCGCCCGTGGCTTCGACATGCGTATCGTCTACCACGCCCGTAATCGCCTGCCGCCTGAGTTGGAACGTGGCGCCGAATACTTCAGCGACTTCCATGCCATGCTGCCGCACTGTGAATTTCTGTCGCTGCACGCGCCGGCCGGCCCGGCGACCGACCGTATCGTCGATGCGCGCGCGCTCGCGCTGCTACCGAAAGGCGCCATTCTGGTCAACGTCTCCCGCGGCGGGTTGGTGGATGAGGACGCGCTGTATGACGCACTGACATCCGGCCATGTCTTCGCGGCCGGCCTGGACGTGTTCCGCGCCGAACCGGATTTCGACCTGCGCTTTGCGGAACTGGACAATGTGATCCTGTCCCCGCATGTCGGCAGTGCCTCTCGCGAGACGCGCAACGCCATGGGGTTTCGCGCGCTGGACAACATAGCGGGCGTGCTCTCCGGCAAGGGACCGATTGATCCGCTGTGGCAGTGACAAAAGGGGCGCGCGATGCCGAAACCTGTTCTTCTGGTGACACGACGCTTGCCCGCGGCGATCGAGGCTCGCGCCGCACGGGACTACGACGCGCGGCTGACAGCGTCGGATACGCCGATCGGGGACCTCGCACAGCGCGCGGCGGATGCCGGCGCGATCCTGTGCTGTCCCGGCGACACGATCGACGCGGCGATGATCCGTTCGCTTCCGCCCAGCGTGAAGGTGATCGGTACCTTCAGCGTTGGCTATGACCATATTGATGTGGCCGCCGCGAAGGCGCGCGGCATCGCCGTCTGCAACACACCCGATGTACTCAGCGTCGCCACGGCCGAATGTGCCGTGCTGCTGATGCTGACTGCGGGCCGTCGCGCAGGCGAAGGTGAGCGCCTGGTGCGTTCGGGCAACTGGCTGGGCTGGGCGCCGACGCAACTGATCGGCAGGCAGCTTTCCTCCTGCCGCCTGGGCATTTTCGGCATGGGCCGGATCGGGCGAGAGCTCGCGCGGATGGCACGCGGGCTTGGCATGCCGATCCATTATCGGGACGTCGCGAGACTGCCCGAGGCGTTGGAGCAGGGCGCGACGTTCCACGCCAGCGATGAGAGCTTTCTACCGGTATGCGATGTGCTGTCGCTGCACGCGCCGGGCGGGGCGGGAACGCGCCACTGGCTGAATGCCGCGCGCATTGCCATGCTGCCGCGGGGCGCGATCGTGGTGAATGCCGCGCGCGGCACGCTGATCGATGACGAGGCCCTGATCGCTGCACTGCGCAGCGGCCAGGTCGCCGCGGCCGGACTCGATGTCTTCAACAATGAGCCTCACCTGCATCCGGGCTATCTGAAGCTGGAGAATGTCGTGCTGCTGCCGCATCTCGGCAGCGCGACGGCGGAGACGCGCGATGCCATGGGCGATCTGGTTCTGGAT
>DATNEJ010000205.1:0-8703 GCA_035606775.1 Acetobacteraceae bacterium
GATCGAGGCCGAGGTGATGCTGGCGGACATGCTGTTGAACGGCCGCGGCGGTCCGAAGGACCACGCCGGTGCGCTGGTGCTGTTCCAGAAGGCCGCCGATCGGGGCCATGTGGGCGCCATGTTTGCGGTGGGGGCGATGCACGGCGGCGGACATGAGGTGCCCACGGATCGCGCCGTCGCGCAGCGATGGTTCCGTGCCGCGGCCGAACGCGGGCATCCTTATGCGCAGATGATGCTGGGCCGCTACCTGGCCCGCGGCCTGGCCGGCGAACAGAACCTGGAGCGGGCGCGCGGCTGGTTTGAGCGGGCAGTCGCCCAGGGCCTGCAGGACGCCAAGGCAGACCTCGCCACACTGCCGCCGTCATCGCCTGCCGTGGCGGAACCGCAGGCCGTCGGCGGACGCTGAGCGCGGGGGCCCGGTGCCGGAGGTCTTCTGATTGCGCTACCCGAGCCCGCCGCCGTTCCACACAAAGCGTCGCCGGTGCCGGTAAGCCCGGGACCCGCGCCGCAGGACATCGTCTCGCTGGCGCGGGCGGCGCTGGCGCACGGTCGTGCCGCCCTTGGCGACGGCAACCGGGCCGAGGCTCTGCGCTGGCTGGATCGGGCGCATCGGCTGGTGCCCCACGACATGAACGCCACCCTGGCCCTGGCCACCGCCTGCCTGGGTCATGACGACGCGCGCGCCGCGGCGCTGTTCGGCAGCGTCGTCCGGGATCACGATCTGGCCGAGGCCTGGTTTGGCCGGGCCGCCGCCTTGCTGCGCACGGGCGAACTGGCCGAAGCGGCCCACGCGCTCGCGTCTGGCCTGTCGGGCCATGCCTTCAAACCGCACCTGATTGCGCTGACAAACGAGGTGGCGCGAGTCGCGGGCGCCGCCGGCTGGTGCGGCTTGTCGAGCGCCGGGGTGCTGACCGCGCCGGTGTTCCGGGGGGCTTCGCCCACGCTGCGGGTGGATGGAAGCGCCGTCCGCGGCCCTGCGCTTCCGGCTGCCTGGCGGCACGCCGCCACGCTGGAAGTGCTGGCCGGCGAGGAGCCGCTTCTGGGCAGCCCGATCCGCCTGAGTGCCATCCGCCGTGTCCAGGGATTTGTGGAGCCGTGGCAGGGCGGGCTGCGCGGCTGGGCGTGGTGTCCCGGCGACCCGGACCTCGAACCCATCCTGAGCATCGCTCCCGCAGCCGGCCGGCGGGGGCTGACGGTCACCGCCGCCGATCAGGGCGTCGAGGTCGGTGGGCTTGGCCCGCTCGCCCGGCCTAGGGGATTTGCGGTGCCGGCACAGGTGCTGCGGGCGATGCCGGGCCTGCTGCACGTGACCGACCCGCAGGGGCGCGACCTGTTCGGCAGCCCGCTGGACCCGTGCCGAGAGCAGCGCGACGCCGCTGCCATCGCCCACGCCATCGCCAAACGCTATCCGACGGTTGGCGGCGGCCCGCGCTCCCGCACCACTGTTGCGCCGGCCGCCATGCCCGCCATGCCCGCTGGCTCGCCCAGGTCCGCCGCCGGCCGGCGGCGCACCGCCGATGTCGTTATCCCGGTGCACGATCAGGCAGCCACGGTGCTGGCCTGCCTCGATACCGTCCTGGCGACTGTCCGCTTGCCCAGCCGTATCGTCGTGGTGGACGACGGATCGGCCGACCCGTCGCTGATCCAGGCGCTCGACCGGCTGGCCCGGTCCCGCCGCATCCGCCTGCTGCGGCACGACCGGCCGCGCGGCTTTCCCGCCAGCGCCAACGCCGGCATTGCGGCATGTCCCGGCCGGGACGTGGTGCTGCTCAACAGCGACACGCTGGTGCCGCCCGGCTGGCTGGAGCGCCTGAGCGACGCGGCGGCGAGCGCGCCGGATATCGGCACGGTCACCCCGCTCTCCAACGACGCCAGCATCCTGAGCTACCCGGGCAACGCCGGCAGCAACAAGGTGCCGGCACCGGCGGAGGTCCTGCGCCTGGACCGTGCCGCGCGCCAGGCCAACGGCGGCACCACGGTGGAGATCCCGGTCGGGGTCGGCTTCTGCCTGTACATCCGGCGGGATTGCCTGACGGAGGTCGGCTCCCTGCGTGCCGATTTGTTCGCCCAAGGGTACGGCGAGGAAAACGATTTCTGCCTGCGCGCCCGTCACCTCGGCTGGCGGCACGTTGCCTTGCCGGGGCTATTCGTCGCCCATTGCGGCGGCAAGTCCTTCGGCTCCGCCGGCGCCCATCTGCGCGCCCGCAACGACGCGCTGCTCGAACGGCTGCATCCCGGCTATGGCGCGCTGATCCGGACCTTCGCCAAGGCCGACCCGCTCGCCGAATCCTTCCGCCGGCTGGACCGCCAGCGCTGGCGCGCCGCGTCACGCCCGGGGCACGAGGCGGTGATCCTGATCACCCATCGTGACGGCGGCGGCGTGGAGCAGCGGGTCATCGCCTCTGCCGCCGCCCATCGCGCGGCCGGCCGCCGGCCGATCGTGCTGCGGCCGGCGCCAAGTCAGGAGGGGCCAAGCGCGATCGAGGTCGGCGACGGACCGGAAGGCGGCTTCCCCAATCTGCGTTACGCGCTGCCGGACGAACTGCCCGCGCTGCAGCGGCTACTGGCCTCAGCGCGGCCGGTGCTGACCGAGGTGCATCATTTCCTCGATCACCCGTCCGCAATTTATCGCCTCATACGCGACCTCGGCGTCCCCTATGACGTGCTCGTCCACGACTACGCCTGGTTCTGCCCGCGCATTTCGCTGGTCGGTGCGCGCGACCAGTATTGCGGTGAGCCTGGTCCGGCTGAGTGCGAAGCCTGCGTGGCCGATACCGGCCGCTACATGCCCGAGGAGATCGGCGTGCAGGCCCTGCGGAACCGCTCCGCCGCATTCCTGGCCGGCGCCCGCCGGGTCGTTGCCCCGTCGCGCGATGCCGCGGCCCGCATGGCGCGCCATTTTCCCGCCTTGCGCCCGGAGGTCGTGCCGCACGAGCCGGATGACACGATCGCCGAACCGGCAAGGCCGCGGGCACGCAACGGGCGCTCCCGCGTGTGCATCGCCGGCGCGATCGGCCTCCACAAGGGATACGACGTGCTGCTGGCCTGCGCCCGCGACGCCGCGGCGAGGGATTTGCCGCTGGAGTTCGTCGTCGTCGGCAGCACCATCGATGATGCCCGCATGCTGGCAACCGGCCGGGTCTTCGTGACTGGGCAGTACCGGCCGGAGGAAGCCGTCGCACTGATCCGCACGCAGGCAGCGAGCCTCGCGCTGCTGCCCTCGATCTGGCCGGAAACCTGGTGCCTGGGTCTGGGCGAGCTGTGGCGCGCCGGGCTTTCGGTCGCCGCCTTCGACATCGGCGCACCGGCGGAGCGAATTCGTCGCACCGGCCGTGGGTTTCTTCTTCCGTTGGGCACACCGGCAAATGCTATCAATAACGCACTTGTTGCAGCCGCGCGTTCGCCGGACCATGAATAAACCCGAAGGCGACACGTTGCGGAAGCGGTGTGAAGCGCGATTTGTCCAACCCTGACCAAAGCAAGGCGATGCCCCGTACTTCAAAACAACGAGATGCGCGTGTGATGGCGGCAGCGGCCGCGGTGGCGAACAAGCCGGCGATACAACGGCGTGCCACGGCACCGGTGCGCGCGGTCGCACCGAAAACGCAACCGGGCCCCGATGGCGCCGCCGCGGCACAGGGCCGCGTCGCGGAATTGAAAGTGTCCGGCCATCTCATGAACCTGGAGAAGGGCCTTTTTTGCGTGTTCCAGACCCCCGGCAGTCCGGAGCCCGATCCGGCGACCGGCCTGCCTGGTGTGCGCATCACGCCGGCACCCGGTTCGGCGGGCCGACCCGACGCGGTCAGCGTCACGACCTTCCGCCAGGATGGCTGGCTGAACGGCACCGGCGCGCTCGTCCGCGTGACCGACAAGGCGGCGCAGATCCTGGTGACGGTTTACCAGGACGGGCTGCACGGGCCTGACAGCGCGCCCCGGCTGCAGGTGCTGCGCCTGCGCGGCGACGGTGCGACGGCGCCGGTCGCGGCGCCGGCCGCTCCGGCCGCTGAACCGGAAGTCGTCGCGCATGTCCAGCGAACCGGCGATATCGGCGCCCCGCTCGGGGAATGGATCGGCAAGCGCGGCAGCCGGCTGTGGCTGGAAGGCTTCGGCCTGTCGCCCAAGGGGCCGGTCGGCCCGCAGGACATCGAATACCAGGCAGTCCTGGGCCGCGGCTGGCTTTCCCCCTGGGTGGAGGGCGGCAAGCTCTGCGGCAGCCGTGGCATGGCGCTGCCGTTGCTAGGATTGAATGTCCGGCTGAAGGGCGATGCCGCGAAGGACCACGACTGCACCTATTCCGCCACCTTCGTGGACGGTACGGCGGTCGGCCCGGTCCAGGGCGGGCAGACTTGCGAGGCGGAAAGCCTCGCCGCGCTGGAAGCCTTTCAGATCAGTATTCATCCGCGCGGCAAGGCGCCGCCGATCGAGCGGAAGCCGAACCCGCGGGCGGCAAAAGCGAAAACACCCGCCAAACCGACGCGGCGCTGAACGGTCGGGAGAAAGCCGATCCGCACCGCATGGCCCGTCGAACGGCCCGCCTGCCGGTATGCGACCCGGCGCGCCGGTCGTGACTGTCGCGTATCGCGCGCCGGAGAGCCGGGCGGCGGCGCAAGGGCGGTCGTTTCCTATGGCCGCCGGTATGCGATGAGGGTGCGCCGCAGGTGAAATTTCTGTTCGTCCATCAGAACTTTCCAGGCCAGTTCCTGCACATCACCCGCCATCTGGTGGCGAGCGGGCGGCATGAGATCGTCTTCATCACCGAGCCGAACCCGAACGAGATTCCCGGCGTCCGCAAGGTTCCCTATGCGCGCCCCAAAGCTACGCCGAATGCCACGCACGTGGCGGCGCGCGAACTCGACATCGGCATGCGGCGCGCCGACGCCGTCTGGCGGACCGCATCGAACCTGAAGGCGCTGGGCTTCACGCCCGACATCATCATCGGCCATCACGGCTGGGGCGAAATGCTCAACCTGCCCGATGTCTGGCCGGACGTGCCGATGCTGGGCTACATGGAGTTCTATTATCATCCGCACCAGGCGGATGTGGGCTTCGACCCGGAGTTCCCGGCCGATCCGCTCGATTTCCCGCGCATCCGGGCGAAGAACGCGATCAACCACATCGCACTGAACCTCGGCGGTGCCGGCCACACGCCCACGAACTGGCAGCTTTCCACCTATCCCGACTGGGCACGTGCGCGCATCGAGTTGCTGTGGGAAGGCGTCGACCTCGACACGTGCAAGCCCGATCCCGCGGCGCGGCGCGCGCCCCTAAAGATCGGTGACATGACCATCCGACCGACCGACAAGCTGGTGACCTATGTCTCCCGCGACCTGGAACCGTATCGCGGCTTTCCGCTGATGATGCGCACCCTGCCGCACCTGTTGCGGGAGAGGAAGGATGTGAAGGTCATTATGGTCGGCGGGGATGGCATCAGCTACGGCACGCCGCCGCGGCAAGGCAGTACCTGGCGGGAGACCATGATGCGGGAGGTCGGCGCCGGGATTGACCCGAAGCGGGTGGTGTTTCCCGGACGGGTTCCCTACGCCACGTATCTGGCGATGCTGCGGCGTTCCGACGCGCACGTGTACCTGACCTATCCGTTCGTGGCGTCGTGGTCGCTGCGGGAGGCGCTGGCCGCCGGCTGCCCGGTGATCGGCAGCGATACCCAGCCGGTGCAGGAATTCATCACGCATGGCGACAATGGGTTGCTGACTTCGTTCTTCGATCCGCGCGACCTGGCATCGGCGATCCAGGATGTGCTTGAGGACACCGCGCTGAACCGTCGGCTGCGCGCCGGTGCCCGCCGCTACGCGGAACAGCGCCTGTCTATGCAGACGTATCTCGCGGCCTATACCGCGCTGATCACCCGGCTGACCGGGAATCCGCTCGATGAGGCGCGTGATGTGCCGATCCGGGAAAGAAATGTCGTAAGGCTACCTGCCCGTTTGCGGGAGCCCTCGTCACGGCGGTCGCCGCCGGACGGTGCAGTCGCCGCTGGCCATGTCCGGACTGCGAAACGCGCTGCGAAATAGCGGCTGGCAGTCGTGAACGGATCCTCTCTACCGTCGCCCGGTCGCAATGGCGATATCGGTCTTGTTGAAATCTTCTCCCTTGAACAGCAGTGGCGTCCCGCGTGTCTTCGCGACTGAGTAGGCAAAACAATCGCCCATATTGAGCTGCGCAGGGTGCCGGCGTCCTTTCCCATAGCGTGCAAAGGCATCCAGTGCGGCTTCCATCTCTTCTTCGGTGATCGCCACGGTCTGGACGCCGGCTGCTCCGAGAAACGCACGGACATCCTCGGAGCCTTCAGCTACGCTCGCATGACGTTTGCGGCAGACTCCGAGGACGGCTTCGAATATCGCGATTGGTGAGGTTATCGGGGAGAGGGCAGCTTCCAGCGTGTCCGCTAAACGATCCGCATCAGGCTCACGTGTAAGGATAGCCACAATGGCCGATGCGTCGACGAACATTAGGGATTGCCGCTGAGATCGTCATAGAACGCTTTATCCGCTTCCTGCCCCGTCGCCGGGCGCGCCAGGATGCGGTCCTGAATCGGCCGGAGCCGTTCTCTGAGAGGGAGCGCTTCATCAAGCCGGCGCAGTTCATTCTCTAAAGCCAGCTTAACGGCATCAGTCTTATTGATGTGTTTTCGGGCAGCCAGCCGTTCCGCAAGCTGATTGACGGCCTCACTGCGAATGTTGAGGGCCATACCAGTCTCTGTGTGTTGACGCGATGACACTAGTGTATGTTCGCCAACGCGTCAATACTGCCAAGTGATGCCGCGCGCACTCAACAGGGATCCAACGTCAGCTACTCACCCTCACGGACACGGTGCGGGTGAGAACGGGCCAACTCGCACGAAGAAACTGTCCGCGCGCCGTCACGTCCGTTGAGGATCGGTCTTGTCGGGCTTGCCGTCCCGGCGCCAGCCAGGCTTGCGCGGCCGTCCTCGGCGGGGGTGCGCGCGCGCATAGATGGGGGCGGCGGCAATCATCTTCGCGGTAAGACGGGGATAGTCCTGACGCAACTCCGCCTCATCAGCCCCGCATTCCATCAGGTCCGCAATTTGATGCACGAGAATCCGCGTCCCCCGGAAGGTCGCCGCCCCACCTTGAATTGCGCTGTCCTCGACAATAAGCCGCATGGCGTCCCGGTAGCGGGCAAGGTCTTGATCAACACGTTCCGACACGGTTTTCACGTCAGCCACATACGACAGAATGCCGCGGTCGAACTGCACCCGCGGCGGCGCTTTGCGGTCCAGGATGTTGGCGTAGAGATGCCGGCGTACTGAGAGCGGCACGTCCCTGGGCATTTCCCGATCGATGACGAAGCACACGGCGCCCCAGCGGGTGAGATAGCGCTGCCGATTGCGTTGCACTGACATGCCGCGAGGCAAACGCTCGCCAATAGCCTTGTAAATCGCCTTCACCGAGGCGCCGGTCAAGGCGCTATTTCTGCCGGTGAGAAGGTCTCAACCGTTCCCACGATCTGCTCCCAAATCAGTCTCTCGATGAGGGAGGGATTATGCCCTCTGCCGTGTCCAAGAGGACAGGACTAATTGGCGGTATGCGTGCGCATTGCTGCGGTGACCCACACGCAGAAGTTACGCGGCAACTTTGAACGGGCAACGTTGAAGCCGCTTTGAGGCTGCGGCTGTTTTGGATGGAACGGCCGGCTGAGCGGGGCGCGCGCTTCATTGAGTGCGGTTCTCGACTGCCAGGCTTGTTCTACGCACAAGGAGCAAACTCATGTCGGCCACGTACGGTGGGATCCCTCCTGCATCGACGGTAGAGACGACCGGTAATTCAGTCGTTGTGCCCCGGCGGGTTTCCTGGTCAGCGATCTTTGCGGGCGTTGTACTGGTCCTGGCCATTGAGGTGCTGCTCGGCGTGCTGGGCGCGGGTGTGGGGCTCGGCTTCGTGAACCCGAACACGGGGACGACGCCGAACGCCAGCAGCTTCGGCATCGGCGCAGGTGTCTGGTGGCTCGTCAGCACCGTGATTGCGCTGATCATTGGTGGTTATGCCGCGGCCCGCCTGGCTGGTGTGCCAACACGCTTTGACGGAATGCTGCATGGGCTCGTCATTTGGGGGCTGGCCGTGTTGCTCACCGTCTACTTGATCACCTCGGCAGTCGGCGGATTGATTGGCGGAGCGTTCTCCGTCCTCGGCGGAACGGTGTCGGCCGCCGGGTCGGCTATTGGCGGCGCGGCCTCCGCCGCCGGCAGCGGGATGAAGGAGATATTGCCGCAGGCCGAGCAGGCGAGCGGGACCAATCCGGAAGTCCTTCAGAAGCAGGCTGAAAGCCTCCTGCAGGGTCCGACATCACAGGACCCGGCGAGCATGAGCCACGCGGATGCGGTGAAGGCAGTTGGACAGGCGTTTCCCGACCTGCTGTCGGGCGGCGACAAGGCGGCGGCTGCGAAACAGCGTATCGTCGATATCGTAGCTGCCCAAGCCCACATCAGCCCGCAGGACGCGCAGAAGCGTGTGGCCGATGCGCAGTCTCGGCTGACCGATCTGAAGAACCAGGCGGTGCAAACCACCAGGCATGTGGCGGATACGAGCGCTGCCGCGACCTCGCAGGCTTCATTTCTAGCCTTCGTCGGATTGCTGATTGGCGCCATAGCGGCAGCGATCGGAGGTAGTCTGGCCTCGCCCGTCTCACTCTGGTCGCCGGCCCGTTGGGCCGGCAGGCTGCGGAGGC
>DATNEJ010000218.1:0-7646 GCA_035606775.1 Acetobacteraceae bacterium
GCCGCTGTCACCCGGGCCAGCCGGCCGGAATCCGCTTCGAAACGGAAACGGCCGGCGGCGCTGGTGAATTCGACCGTGGTTCCATTGCCGGAGACCGCCAGACCCTGGTCGCGTGAGGCGCGAAGGTCCGCAAGCGGTGGATCGGGACGAGCTACGACCGTGCCGTCGCCGCCGATACGACCCCAGCCGGGATCTTCGGTGGCATAGATGGCGCCGCCTCCCGGCACTGCCCGGATGTCCAGCACCGTGTCACGCGCTGCCGGCATGTCGGTCGCCGAACCGAGGCCGAAATCGCCCCAGCTTCGGATCACGTTATCTGCCGAACCATGCGCGTAGCCGCCTGCGAGCAGGCGGACACTACCCTGCGCCGTGGCCATCCAGGCGATGGCCAGCAACCCCTCTCCCGTCAGTCCTGTCGTGTCCGGTGCGAACACCTGGCTCAGCGAGTGGGCTGACAGGACGTCGACATGCATGTGCCCATGCGTATCTGTATTTTCGAAAGAAACCGCGAGTAGGCCGCCATCGGGCGACAGGGCCAGTCCCCAAGGCCGCAATCCGGACTCGGGCGCCCGCTCGGCGATCCGTTTTCCGGCCTGGTCGTAAGCGCGCACCTTTCCGTCCGCCGCAGCAGAAAACAGCGCATTGTCCTTGCCGAACACCAGCCGGCGAACCGGGCCGGCATAGTCGCTGTCGGCAGCGATCGGCTTTCCGGTATGCGCGTCCCACTCCCGTATTCCGCCATGCGCCAGAGCGGCGGCAAGCCGGGTGCCGTCCGGCGAGACGGCGAGATCGTTGATGGGTGATGGCAGTCCAGGCAGGCGGCCGATCAGTTGGGCGCGCGCCGTATCGAACAGGTAGATGCTGAACGTGCCGTCCCAGGATCCCCCGGTCGCTCCGGCCGCAAACACGCGCCGCCCGTCGGGCGAGAGCGCTACCGCGTAGATTTCACCCTCGTTTTCGGCGCCGATCGGCGGATGCAGAACTGCGCGCTCTCTTCCGTCCGGAAGGGACCATAGCCGCACCGTCTTGTCGTATCCGGCCGTCGCCAACAGGTGTCCCGAGGTATCAAGGGCAACCCGAGGCACGGCGCCGACATGACCCGCTGCCTCGATCCGCAGGAATGGCGCCTGGGGCGGCGTGCCGGCAGCAGCCCCGGCAAACCAGCCGACTGCCAGCAGAACGGCGAGGACCGCCGCACGCATCAGCCCGTCAGCTCGAACCCGGAGGTTTGGGCCTGTTCCGTGACCGCGACGCTCTGCGCGAAGTCATCGCGCCGGGCGGCATTGGATCCTGCCAACGTATGCACATTGCTGCTCGTGGCTGATGCGGTGCCTGTGGAGGCAACTGCAACCGAACGAACGCCCGTGCCGGTCAGATCGTCAACCGCTGCGTAGCCGCGCTGGCCGCCCGTCGTCTGCACCAGCGCATAGCCGTTGCGTCCGCCGCTGACGGTGACGTGCTGGCGGGCCGCCAATTGCCCGATGTCGGGCGCGCTCGGATCGGGCGTCAGCTTCAACGCGGCAGCGTGCCGCACCGTGACAGTACGGGTTGGCGGCGGCGCAGGTGGCGGTGCACCAGGCCCGAGATTCTCCGTCGCCACCATGAATTGCTGGCCGCGATCCTGGATCTGCTGATTGATCATGCGGGCAAGCCGCTGGTCGCCGGCGGTCCGCTGGCGGATGACCGCCATCTGCGCTTCGGCCTGAGATCGGTCAAGTTGACGCGCGCGGTAGGCTTCGCGCACCGCCGCGGCTTGCCGGAACCGGCAATCGACCAACCGGTCATAGGCGATCTGGGTCCGGTCGATCTGGCCGTTCTCACGGACGAGATCCCCCGACACCCGCGTATAGAGCGCTGCCTGATCCATCTGCTGCTGTTGCAGGGCGCTCCAGTACGCAGCCGTCCCGCCAACGACCGCGCCGGTGCCCGCACCGATCAGGGCGCCGCGCCAGTCTCCCCCGATCAGGCCGCCGGCAAGCGCGCCGACCCCGGCCCCGATGGCGGCGCCCGTCAGGATCTGGGCGCCGAAGAAGTTGCCGGTGGAATCCAGTGCCACCACCTCCGCGTGACATGAATCGCTCGGGTCGTCGTATGCGATCCGCTGCGATTGGGTGGTGAAGGAGCCTTGGGCGCAGCCGCTGAGAATGGTTCCGGCAGCGATCACGGTAGCGAACCTGCCGTAGCGGGATCGTAACCGACATAGAGCCACGCAATGCCTCCTGTAGGCGTGTTTCCCCACCTGCCCATTCTAGACGGCTGCCCGAGCCTTCGCCAAGCAGAATGATGCGTAGCCGATCCGCTTCCTATCTGGAACCAGATGGCAGTCAGGTGCCGTACAGGCTGGCGTCACGTGGGTATTCCCTCGCCCGGTCATCTCAGATCGGTTCAGATACGTTCCGTTGATCAGCCCAGCGGCATCGAAATGTTATAAGATTGGAATAGCAATGAAACACTGCTGGGGGCCGTCACACACCGTGTACCAACCCGGTTCCGCCGGACCGAAAGACATCTGAGTTTTGTTTTGCACATCTTCACCGATGGCATGGCCGTCCCGTTGCCCGGGCGGGTTGACGGGCGTCCCCAGGGGACCCGAGACTGTCGGTATGGCGCGCGCATCGCGGCCATGGCGATCCTGTCCACGTGAACGAGCAGGACGACAGAATGGGAGTGAACACAACAGCCGCGTCACTGCTCGCCCGCGCTCGCCGCATTGAGCGGACATCGGGCGTTGGTGTCCGGCATGGCCGAAAGGGTGGCTGGCTCGATCGCCAGTTCGCCCGCATTGCCGTCCTGCCCACGGCAGCGATGATGCTGCTGATCTTCGGCCTGCCGCTGTTGTTTTCGCTTTATCTCAGTTTCGAGAATTGGGCGCCGGAGCAGAGCCTGTTTGATGGCCGCTTCGACGGATTGGCCAACTATCGGGATCTCCTGACCGATCCGGACTTTGTCGGGAGCATGGGCATTACCTTTGCCTATACCGCGGCGACTGTGGCAGCCGAACTCGCGGCCGGCATGGGCATCGCGCTGCTGCTGAACATCGATCTTCCGTGGATCGGGTTCTTCCGCACGGTGCTCGTGGTGCCCATGATGATCACGCCGATCGTCGCGGGGTTGTGCTGGAAGCTGCTGCTGGACCCTGATCGCGGGGTCATCAACTACTGGATCGGCCATCACATCGTTTGGCTTGGCCAGCCCGAGACCGCGCTGCTCTCGGTCGGTCTTGTGAACGTCTGGCAGAATGCGCCCTATGTCGCGGTGCTGCTGCTGGCCGGGTTGCGGTCGCTACCGAGCGAGCCGATGGAGGCGGCGTCGATTGATGGTGCAAGGCGGCTACAGGCGTTCTGGCATGTCACGCTGCCTTTGCTGCGGCCCTATATTTTGGTGGCGCTGTTGCTGCGCGTGATTTTCGAGTTCCGCGCTTTCGACAATATCTACGTCATGACCAGCGGCGGCCCGGCCAACGCGACGATGGTGTTGTCGATGTACACCTATCTGACCTCATTTGTACGCTTCGACCTCAGCCTTGGCGCAGCCGCGTCCTGGATGATGCTGCTTATGTCCCTGCTGCTGTGCCTGTTCTTCATTGCGGTGATCCGCCGCCGGGATGCCACCTGATGGCCGCGCTGTCCTATGTCGGCTCCCGCCGCGGAAAGCTTCTGTTCGCCGGATCGGTGTACCTCGCCCTGATCGTGCTGGCAGCAGCTTTTCTGTTCCCGCTGTTGTGGATTGCCGGCCTGTCACTGAAGACCCGCTTGCAGGTTTTCGCTATGCCGCCCTTGTTCGTCTGGCATCCGACTTGGGAAAATTACGTCGCCGTGCTCGGCCGCGCGGATTTCCTGCAGGCTTTCGTGAACAGCCTGGTCGTATCGACAGGCGCCGTCCTGCTGTCGCTGATCGTCGGTGTTCCGGCGGCCTATGCCTTCGCGCGCTTTCCGTTCCGTGGCCGGTCGTTCCTGTTCTTTTCCTTGCTGGCGATGCGCATGCTGCCGGCGATCGCCGTGCTCGTCCCGATGTACATATTGTTCAGCCGGCTTGGGCTCACCAACACCAGGATTTCGGTCATCCTCGCCTACACGACCTTCAGCTTGCCGCTGGTGGTCTGGATCATGCGCGGATTTTTCGAGGATCTGCCGCGCGAATTGGAGGAAAGCGCCTGGGTCGATGGCGCCAGCCGCTACGCCGCCTTCAGGCATGTGGTGCTGCCGCTCATCCGGCCGGGCCTGGTCGCCGCGAGTATCCTGTGCGTGCAGCTTGCGTGGAATGACTTCCTGTTCGCGGCGGTGCTGACGAACAATGCCACCAGGACGCTACCTGTCCTGATGGCCGCATTCTCAGGCGGGGACACCGGGGTCGATTGGGGCGGCATGACCGCCTCCGGTGTGCTGGTCATACTGCCGGTGATCATCTTCTCGTTCGCCGCACAGCGGCATCTGGTGGCCGGACTGTCGTCCGGCGCCGTCAAGGGCTGAGGAACAGGGTGGGGGAACACATGGCCGGACTGAACAGGCGGCGGCTTCTGCAAACATCGGTCGTTGCCGGCGGCGTGCTGGCGGCACCACAGATCAAGGCACAGAGCAAACCGGAAAAGCTGGTCTATGTCGGCGACAACGGCCCCTGGCACTGGTGCATGGTGGAGGAGGTGGCGCCTGCCTTCGAGAAAGCCACCGGCATCAAGATCGACTTCACCCTGCTGCCGGTCGATCCCTGGCGCGCGCGGCTGCGTGCCGAACTCGGCGCCGGAAGCAGCGGCATCGACATCGTGCAATTCTCGGTCGGCATGACAGGGTGGATCGAGCCGCACATGGAGGATCACCAGAAACTGCTCGAACAGATCAACGAGAAGCATCCCGATTTCGACTGGAACGACTTCCTGACCGGCACGAAAAAGGCGGCAAGTTACGACGGCAAGCTGGCAGGCATCCCCTACCGCATCACGACCGGCATCCTGCACTACCAGAAGGCGCTGCTGCAGCAGGCCGGCCTCGCACCGCCGGGGACATGGCCGGAGTTCCTGAAAGCGGCCATAGCCCTGAACACGCCACCTACCCGCTACGGCTTCGGCATCTTCGGGCGGCAAGGCGCGGCGATCTTCGTCGGCTTCGTGCCGTGGCTCTATTCCAACGGCGGGAAGCTGGTCGACTTCAAGACCGGCGAAATCTTCATCAACGACGCGAAGGGCGTTCAGTCACTCGAGTTCTACGCCAACCTCGCAACCAAATATAAGGTCGTGCCGCCGGAGTCGATGACGTGGGAGTTCGACGACATTGTCGCCGGCGGGCAGAATGACCGCTACGCCATGGTGCAGATGTTCGCCCCTTACGGCACGCTGATCAACGATCCGAAACTGTCGAAGACCGGCGGCAAATGGGGTTTCACGACGGTGCCGGGCCCGCAATCCCCCGATCAGGGCCGCACCTGGATCGACGGGCATTCGCTCGGCGTGCCGAAATACACCAAGAACAAGGAGTGGGCGCTGGAGTTCATCGCGCTCGCCTGCGACAAGCACTGGCTGAAGCGCTCGATGATCCGCGGCAACTGTCCGCCGCGGCGTTCGGTGCTGGAAGACCCGGAGATGGTCCAGACCATCGGCTGGCCACCGGTCGCCGCCAAGGCGATCGAAACCGGCTTCCCCACGCCCGCCAATCCGGTCTGGGATACGCTGGAAATTCAGTTGCGGAGCGGATTGTCCCAGGCCCTACTAGGGCAGAAAACGGCGAAAGAGGCGCTGGACGCCGTGGCAAGGGACTGGCAGCGCAGCTTGCGCCGAGCGGGCGTGGGACGATGATGGGCTGGCGTCATACGGAGTGAGTCTGTGATCGACTGCGATATTCACCCCTCGGTTCCCGATATCAAGGCTCTGCTGCCTTACATGGAGGAGTTCTGGCAGGAATCCTTCGTGGCCCGCGGCATCGACGGTCTGGATATGCAAAGCTATCCGCCGGGTGCCCCAATCACATGCCGCCCCGACTGGCGGGCTGACCGGGGCAAGGCGGGCATCAGCCTGGATGTGATGCGGCGCCAGGCGCTCGACCCCTTTGGCCTCGAACTGGCGATCTGCAACACGCTGTACGGCGGGCAGGTCGCGCTGAGCGAGTCGATGGGGGCCGCGATCTGTGCGGCCGTCAACGACTGGATCGCGGAGCATTGGCTGGACCAGGAACCAAGGTTGCGCGCGTCGATCGTGGTGCCCGCCCAGGCCCCTTTGCTGGCCGCGCAGGAGATCGAGCGCAAGGCGTCCGACCGGCGCTTCGTACAGGTGCTGATGCCGGTCGCGTGCGAAATGATGCTTGGCCGCAGCTACTACTGGCCGATCTATGAAGCGGCCATGCGGCACGATCTGCCGATTGGACTGCATGCCGGCAGCATGTATCGCTACACGCCGGTTTCCACCGGCTGGCCGTCGCACTTCCTGCACGACTATGTCGGGCATTCGCAGACGTTTGAGGATCAGTTGCTCAGCCTGATCTCCAACGGCGTTTTCGTGAAATTTCCCTCGTTGCGCCTGGTGCTGATCGAATCCGGCGTGACCTGGCTGCCTGGTTTCCTGTGGCGTGCGATCAAGACCTGGCGTGGTGTGCGTGCAGAGGTGCCCTGGGTCAGGGAATCACCCGCCGATACCATCCGCCGGCAGGTCCGCCTGACGGCCCAGCCGATCGACGCGCCGCCCGATCCGAAATCGCTGGATCGTATCATCGATCAGATCGCCTGCGACGATATGCTGCTGTTCGCGACCGACTATCCGCATTGGCAGTTCGAGGGCGACGCATCGCTGCCGCCGGGATTGAGCCCGGACCTGGTCCGCAAGATGCGCCACGACAATCCGCTCGCAACCTATCCCCGGTTGAAGGAAACACTGACATGAGCATGACCGCGGACACGCTGGAGCGCCGCCCGGACGCGGACTCACGGCTCGGCATCGTCGATACCGACATCCATCCATACATGAAGACACCGCGGGACCTGGACCCGTTCCTCTCGGCACGCTGGCGTGCCTATCTCGCGGAATACGACAAGTTCGTCTGCGGGCCTTATGCGGCACGCGGCAACTATCCGCGTTTTTCGCCCAATACCTCCCGCCGCGACGCCTGGCCTCCGGGCGGCGGCCTGCCCGGCTCGGATGTCGCATTCATGCGGCAGCAGCACCTGGACCCCAACGACATCGCATTCGGTGTGCTGGAACCTTTGCTGAACGCCAATGTCGCCCGGAATCTAGAAGCGGCGGCAGCGTTCTGCACGGCGATGAACGACTGGCAGGTGGAGGCATTCGTCAAGCCGGAGCCGCGGCTGCGCGCCTCGATCCTGGTACCCCAGGACGACCCCGAAGCCTCGGTGCGTGAGATCGAAGCGCGGGCCGGCGACAAGAATTTCGCACAGGTTCAACTCGGCTCAAAAACCAGCGAACCGCTGGGGCGTAAGCGCTACTGGCCCATCTTCGCCGCTGCTCAGGCGAATAACCTCTCCATCGGCCTGCACATCGGCGGAACGCAGAGCAATGCACCGTCCGCCAGCGGATGGCCGCAGTTCTACATCGAGGATCATCACTTGCTGGTCCACTCGATGCAGAACCAGGCCGCCAGCCTGATTCTGGAAGGCGTGTTCGAGGCATTCCCGCGATTGAAGGTCGTGCTGATCGAGGGTGGTTTTGC
>DATNEJ010000274.1:0-5138 GCA_035606775.1 Acetobacteraceae bacterium
TTCTGCCAGTTGAAAAACACCGGGCTGTACAGGTTGGTTGTGCCGTCGGGCGCAACATAGACCGCCTCCCGGCCCTGACTGTCAGTGAACGGCTTGCCGGTGAGGTAGTCCTGCATGAACGTTCCGGTAGCCGCTGGGCCAGTCGCAACTGGCGCGGCTGGCGCTGGCCCGGGCGATGTCCCCTGCCCCGAATTGCCCGATGGCGGAGACGTCTGTGCTTCTGCTTCGGACAGAAGCGCCAGCGTGGACAGTGCGGTTGATGACATCATCAAGCCGAGGAAGACGCGTCTCTGCATGATCCGGCTCCTCGATTTTCTTGATATTGTTCCGGCTCGTTCAGCTTTATGTGACAAGTGCCAGACTATAACACTAAATTTGCTAAATGCTAACTTTATACTTGTCGGCTGCCAAAAGCAGAAGCGAGAGGCCGCGCGCAGTGCGTGTCCGTATCAGCGAACGGAAGGAACAACGGAACGCCCATCCTCCCTTCTGTGGCGAGGGCACAGTGGGTGAGGGAGTCGATTGCGTCGACGCTGTCTATCCTGAACGATGGGGTGGAGGACGCGGCTTAACCCGCGTCCACCCATCCGCGACGGAGCGCAGACGTCCCCGAGCCGTCAGTCAGCGCACCGGCGACTTGCCGGTGTGCAGTTGCATCCGCATGTGGTCAGGAATTTCCTGACCGGCATCAGTAAACGCCTTGCGCAGCGCATTCATGGCCGGACCAAAGATGCCGCCACGATTTTCGCTGCACCATTCGCGGGAGGCAGTGGTGGTTTCGATACTGCCCTGGAAGCGCGGCATGACCCAGCGCGCGAACAGCTCGTAGCTGCGCAGTGTCGTCTCCCGGTCCGCCCATTCATGGGACCGGAACAGCACCGCGCCGGCACCGCCGCCGGTGAAACCGAGCAGGCGTTCGATTCCGGCGGCGATCGTGTCGGGGGAACCGACCAGGGTCGAACCGGAGGCAAGGCCCTCCGCCAGCGGGTTCTCACTGCGCATCGGCGGACGGCCCAGCGTTTCGCTGAAATAGCTGAGCGTCTCCACACGCTCCCCTTTGCGGACCTGCTGCATGGCCAGCTCGTCGTCCTCGGCACAGTGCATGTTGATGACGAGCCGCCATCCATCACGATCCATGGTCTTGCCGTATTTCGCCGCCTCGGCCTCGCCCATTTTCCAGTATTCGGCGAGCTTCTGCGAACCGCCCGGCAGTCCGGCGCCCAACGACAGCAGGCCTGCGCCATGCTTGCCGGCGGCCAGCACACCGGCAGGGGTCGTCGCGCTGGCAACAGCGATCGGGAAGCCACCCTTGGTGTACGGCTTGAGATGCAGGCGCGCTTCCCTCAGCTCGAACCAGTCGGTCTTCATGGTGACCGGCTCCTTGCAGGCCAGCAGTTGCATGATGGCACCGAGGGATTCGTCCATCATCCGGCGCTGCTGTTCGGCCTCGATGCCCATCATGTAGGCGTCGGAGACCAGCGCACCGGGTCCACAGCCGAGCATCGAACGGCCGCGGGTCATGTGGTCGAGCTGGACGAAGCGTTGCGCGACGATCAGCGGGTGATGGTATGGCAGACTGGTGACGCCGGAGCCGAGCATGATGCGCTTCGTGCGTTCGGCGGCGATGCCGATGACGATTTCCGGCGCGGCGATGATTTCCCAGCCGGCGGAATGGTGCTCACCGATCCAGGCTTCGTCGTACCCTAGATGATCGAGCCACTGGATCAACTCCAGGTCGCGGGCGAGCGCCAAAGTGGGATTGTCGCCGACCCGATGGAACGGGGCGAGAAAAATGCCAAAGCGCAAGCCATCGTGGGTCATGATCGGTCTCCAGCGCAGATCTCGCCTGCGCTTTGTCTGTTGCATCAGGCGGTATCAAGCCAGAGACGGACGCCGGCGCAAAGAGGCGGTCGAAGTCTGGGTCTTCAGCGCAGCGGACGGAAGAACGCGCGAATCTCCTGGGCCAGAGCTTCCGGCTGCTCCATTGCCGCGAAATGCCCGCCGTGCGGCATGTCGGTCCAGCGGCGGATGTCGGTGTAGGTTTTCGCGGCAACCGAGCGCGGCGGACGGATGATCTCCTTCGGGAAGGCGGCATAGCCCATGGGCACATCCACCGTGCCGCCGCGCGGGATCGGCCAGGGTCCGTGCAGCCGCGCGTAATAAGGCCAGAAGGAGGAACCGATCGCCCCGGTGAACCAGTAGAGGCAGATATTCGCCAGCATGTGGTCGCGGGTCAGCGCATTCTCCGGATTGCCATCGCAATCGGTCCAGGCACGGAACTTTTCCATGATCCACGCCGCGAGACCCGCCGGCGAATCCGTCAATCCGTAGGCGAGCGTTTGCGGCCTGGTGCCCTGGATCCACTGGTAGCCGGTTTCCTCCCTCAGCCAATGGGCGAGTTCCTCGGCGTACCGCTGTTCCTCTTCGCTCGGCTTATCCGAAGTGGGACGGTCGCGCGGGACAGTCAGCAGATTGATATGGATGCCGATCAACCCGTCCTTGTGGGCGTGGCCGAGGCGGGACGCGGTAAAGGCCCCGTAATCGCCACCCTGCGCGCCGTAGCGGCGAAAACCCAGCACCTGTGTCATCAGGTCGGAAAAGCAGGCGGCAATCGCCTCGATATTGAAGCGCTCCTGTCCGGGCTTGAACGATAGGCCGTAGCCGGGCAGCGAAGGCGCGATGACGGTGAAGGCATCGCGTTCGTCACCGCCGAAGCGAGCCGGATCCGTCAGGCGCGGAATGATGTCGATGAACTCGAACACCGATCCCGGCCAGCCATGCATCAGCAGCAGCGGACAAGGGTCGGGGCCTTTACCCGGCACCTGCAGGTAATGCACGTCGATCCCGTGCAGCGGCACCTTGAATTGCGGGAAGGCGTTCAGCGCGGCTTCCTGGGCACGCCAGTCGAAGCCGGTGCGCCAGTATTCTACCAGCGTGCGCATGTAGCCCAGGTCCGTGCCGTAGGCCCATGCTTCATCCGGCGCTTGGTCAGGAAACCGCGTCATCGCCAGCCGTGTGCGCAGGTCGGCGATGGCCGTGTCTGCGACATTCAAGGTGAAGGGCTGTGGAGTGGCGGTCATGCGGCGGTCCCTCGATGGCGGCTGGTGCGTAATTCCGGAAGCGCCTCGCGCTTCCGGATTCAGCTAGCGCACCAGGTCGGCGAACAGCTTCTTCAGGTCCTGCTCCTGGAATGGTTTCTGCAGGGATGGACGGTCACGATACGCGACAGGCAGGCTTCCCTTGCCGTAGCCGGTGGAAAACGCGAACGGGATATTCCGGGCGGCCAGCACCTCCGCAATCGGATAGGCTTCCTCGCCATTGATGTTTACATCAAGGATCGCCGCGTCGATGGACTCATGCCGCGCGATCTCCAGCGCCCTCTTGAGACGCGCCACCGGCCCCACAACCGAATGTCCAAGGTCGGCGAGCATGTCCTCCAGCAGAAGGGCGACGAGATTCTCATCCTCGACCAGGAGAACGCGCAATCCCTGAACAGGACGGGCCGATTGGTCTATAGCGGGCATTGGTTACCTCCCCCTCCCCTCCCCAGCAGGAAGCGGTATTTCGATACTGCAAGTCAGACCGCCCGGATTGAGGTTGATCCGCACATCGCCATCCAGTTCAAGCGACAGGCCGCGCTCTATCACCGTCGATCCAAATCCCTTGTGCCCGGATGCTTTCACCGGCGGTCCTCCAGTCTCGGTCCATTGCAGCCGAAGCGCGCTGGGCGCGGAGGCTCTCACAATCTGCCAGGCAACCTGCACCTGTCCATCCGGCACTGACAAGGCGCCGTATTTCGCGGCATTCGTGGCGAGCTCGTGGAAGGCCATGCCGAGCGCAAGGGCCGCTTTCGGCGGCATGGTCAAATCAGGTCCCTCAACAACGAAGCGTATCGCGTTGGCGGAGCCGTAGGGAGTCAGCTCCTGGACTACAAGGTCGCGCAATGACGCACTCTTCCAACTGGTGCGCGACAGCAGGTCATGGGTGCGTGACAGGCCGACAAGGCGGTCTTCGAACGCTTTCCGGCGTTCAGAATCCCACACGCCTTTCAGCGATTGCGCGGCGATCGACTGGACCGCCGCGAGGGTATTCTTCACCCGATGATTCAGCTCATCGACGAGCAGTTGTTGACGTTCCTCTGCCCGCTTGCGCTCGGTGATGTCGATCAGCATGTTGACTGCGCCGACCAGCGTCCCCTGGGCGTCGCGCAACGGCGTCGGATAGGGGATGAACGGAACGCGCGTGCCATCCGGCCGTTCGGCGATGGCTTCGGCGCCGAGCACCGGCCGGTTTTCGCGCAGGGTCACGGCCATGGGGCACTCGTCATGCGGCATCGGCCTGCCATCGGGATAGTAGAGCTTCCAGGTGACGCACCACTCATCGCTGCCGATCGTTGGTTCGCGGCCGGCAAGGTCTATGGCAGCCTGATTGTAGAAGGTGATCCGCCCCGCCGCATCCGTGGTGTAGACCGCGGCAGGCAACGCGGCGATCAGATCATTGAGACGCTGCTCACTCTGGCGCAACGCCGCTTCCGTTCGCTTGCGCGCGGAAATGTCGCTGGCAATCTTCGACGCGCCGACAACGATTCCTCCATCGTCCCTGATCGGTGACACGCTCAACGAAATCTCGACCAAACTCCCGTCCTTGCGCCGGCGGACGGTTTCATAATGGTCGATAGGCTCACCGCGCCGGATGCGATCCAGGATCATCGGCTCCTCATCCTCGCGGTCCGGGGGAATCAGGATCGTGATCGATCTGCCGGCAGCCTCTTCCGCCGTGTAGCCGAACAATTGCTCGGCGCCGCGATTCCAGGTGATGATGATGCCGTCGAGGTCCTTGCTGATGATCGCATCTTCCGAGGAGTCGACGATCGCCGCCAGCCTCGCCAGTTCTCCCTGATGCCGCCTCGCTTCGCTGACATCACGCGCGATCGTCGAAGCGGCGATCATCGCACCGTTCTGATCGCGGACCGGCGAGATCGTCAGGGAAACGTCGATATGCCTGCCGGTTTTGTCCTGCCGACGCGTCTCGAAATGCTCGACCTGCTCGCCTTTTGCCAGCCCCGCAAGAATCCGCGGCATCTCATCGGCCAGATGTTCCGCCAACAGGATGGAAAGCGGCTTGCCGATCGCCTCCTT
>DATNEJ010000289.1:0-7406 GCA_035606775.1 Acetobacteraceae bacterium
AGCAGCCGCTTTCGGGCCGCGCGGTCAGCGGGCGTCAACTCAATCTGAAACCTGCCGAACGTCAGGATGCAGTCCTTTGATCATATAATCTCGCATGATCGGCACCGCATCGATTTTCGCCGACAGCAAAAGTTGGAATACCATGTTACTGCCGTTCGAAAAGCCGACATCGACGGCGGCAAGGTAGTATTCCCACATGCGGCAGAAGCGCTCGTCATAGAGTTCGGCCGCCCGGGAACGGTTGGCGGCGAAGCGCCGGCGCCAGTGCTGAAGCGTATAGTGATAGTGTAGCCGCAGCACCTCCATGTCGGCGACCCACAAACCGCCCCGCTCGGTGGCTGCAAACACCTCGGACAGCGACGGCACGTACGCGCCCGGAAAGATATATTTGCGGATGAACGGACCAGTGCTTCCCGGCGGACGCATGCGACCGATGCAGTGCACGAAGGCAAAGCCGTCGTCGGCGAGTAGACTGCGGATCTTACCGAAATAGGCGTCGAATTGGGTAAGTCCAACGTGCTCCATCATGCCAACGGAGACCACGCGGTCAAAGCGACCTTCAAGGGCACGATAGTCGATCTCGCGGAACTCGACCAGACTGTCAACGCCCACGGCAACGGCATTCTCTCGCGCAATGCGGAGTTGCTCGGGTGAGACATTGATGGCGGTCACCCGCGCTCCGGTGGTGGCTGCGATGTGGATGGCGAAGGCTCCCCAGCCGGAGCCGATCTCGGCCACTGTCATTCCGGGGAGCAGACGTAGCTTGGCCGTCGCACGCTGCAGCTTACGGTGCTGCGCCTGCTCAAGTGTATCTGTCGCCGGATGTTCGAATATCGCGCAGGAATAATTCAAGCCGTCGTCAAGAAACAACCGATAGAGCTCGGTTGAGAGGTCATAGTGGTGGCGGGCATTGGCGGCGGCAACTGTTACGGTATTCGCCTGGTACCAACGCCTGGCCGAGCGCCAAAAGCGCCGCAGCCAGGCTTGACCAGGGTGCGCCGCGAGGCCGCCGCGATTGACAGCGAACAGTTGCATGAACGAGCCCACGTCTGAGCCCTCCTCAAACGTAAGCGTGCCGTTCATATAGGCTTCGCCGGCATGCAGCTCGGGGTTGAGGAACAGCTTGGTGTAGAGCCGGGGATCATGCAGGCGAACGGTCACGGTCGGTCCCGGACCGTGACCGCCGAAGACGTGCAGCGAACCGTCAGCAGCGATCAGACGCAGCACGCCGTTTCGGATGAAGCGGGTGAGGAGGTGAGCAAGCAACCACATCGGCAGTGATCTTTCCCAAACATGCTCGACCGTGAATTTGGCCACATCCCCGTGCACAGGCAACGAACCGGCATGCGGACGCGTCAATCATGTCCGCTCACCAAATGGCTGCAATGCGTCGGCATCTGCCGAAGCCTCTGGCCGCCGGAGTGTCCGCTTTTCCGTTCTGCCTGCCCGGAAGCGGACCGGCGCCTTCCGGCCATTATCAGACACTGGTTAGTTATTGGCCAAACTCTGTCGCGCGCGCGGAACTCACCCTCCAGCCTCACTCACGCCCTTTCGCCGGCAGAAAGTGGTTCGACTCCTCGAACCGCCGGTGCGCCTTGGCGACATCGTAAGGCTGCTCGTGCAGCGTCTCTTCATCCCACTCGGTGCGCGCCTGCACCACGAAATCCCCACCGTAGATGTGGATCGCGCCGGTCAGCCGGCCCAGCGGGTTGGCGACGGAGTGGATGATGTCCTTCCCCAGCGGACACACATCGCCCAGCATCAGCGATGAAGCGCCGGCGGCCTCGATCGGCCAGCGCGCGTCGGGCGGCAGGGTGCGCCAGAAGATGTTGTCCTCCCGCCCGGTGTAGATGCCGATGACCGCCCACATGCGATGATTGTGCGGCATCACCGACATATGCGGTCCCCAGACGACATTCATCACCGTCAGCGTGCCGGACCGGTGCAGCATGTCGATCCCCGCGCGCCGCGGCTCCCCCAACGCCGCGATGATCTCGCCTGGTTCACTGACGGCACGCGCCACCAGGTCGCGCACCGCCGGTGTGCTCTCCCCCGCGCGCACCAGGCTTTCACAGTCGGCGATGAAACGGTCGCGATCGAACATCGAAGCCTCCATCGTCATGCGCCTGCATCCTACCACAACACGCCGATCCGGTCAGGCTCCGCCCGGCAAAACCTGCCCGGCCGTTAACGGTCCGGTAAGGGCGGCGGCATACGGTGCGACCCACGGCGGAACGGCCGGCAGCCAAGGGGCAGGCGGCACACCACATGCGACGCAGGACACCCGTCATGACAGCGGGCGGGCCGTGAACGCCCTTCTCGAAGGTCTCAAGGCCCTTGGCCCCGCTCGGCTTGCGGCGATGGGTGCGGTCGCGGTCGGCATGCTCGCCATGCTGGGGCTGATGGCACTGCAGGGCGGCGGGCAGGCGCCGATGGCGCTCCTGTATGGCGATCTCGATCTGCGTGATTCCGCCCAGATGGTGGACCAGCTCAGCCGCCAGCACATCCCCTATCGCATCGCCGCCAATGGCAGCCAGATCATGGTACCGGCGGACCAGGTGCCGAACGCGCGCCTGCTGCTCGCCCGCAACGGCCTGCCGACCGGCGGATCGGTCGGGTATGAGCTGTTCGACCGGGAAAACGGCTTCGCCTTCACCGAATTCCAACAGAAGATCAACGAAACGCGCGCCCTGGAAGGGGAACTCGCGCGCACCATCCGCGCCATGCGCGGCGTGCGCCAGGCGCGGGTGCACGTGGTGCTGCCCCGGCGCGAGCCGTTCGCGCGGGACCGGCAGGATGCGCAGGCCAGCGTGATGCTGACGATGCAGGGCGCGCAGCGGCTGGACAAGGAAGGCGTGCAGGCCATCCTGAACCTCGTCGCCGCCGCGGTCCCCGGCCTGCATCCGCGCAACATCGCCCTGGTCGATTCGCGCGGCGACCTGCTCGCCCGCGCCGGGGAGCCGGTGACGCAGGCGTCCGGCGCCTTGTCGGCCGAGGAACTGCGCCGCACCACCGAACTGCGCCTCTCGCGCGCGGTGGAGGAAATGCTGGAACGCAGCCTGGGGCCCGGGCGCGTGCGGGCGGAAGCCGCGGTGCGCATGGACTTCGACCGGGTGAATGAAACGCAGGAACGCTACGATCCGGACGGCCAGGTGCCGCGCAGCACGCAAAGCATCAATTCCTCCAGCAAGTCCAAGGAACAGACCGGCACCGTCTCCGTGCAGAACAACCTGCCGAACGCGGATGCGGGCAACCAGGGCGCCGGCACGCAGGAAGCGCGGCAGGAGGAAACCACCAACTACGAGATCAGCAAGACCGTGCGGACCCTGATCCGGGAAGAACCGCGCATCGACCGCATCAGCCTCGCGGTGATGGTGGACGGCGTGGAGACCACCGGGAAGGACGGCAAGCGCGTCTGGCAGCCGCGCTCCGCCGATGAGATCGCGCGCATCACCACTCTGGTGAAGGGCGCGATCGGCTTCGACGAAAAACGCGGTGACCGAGTGACGGTCGTCAGCATGCGCTTCCAGCAGGAAGACGAACCCGCACCCGCGTCCTCCGGCCTGCTTGGCGTGCGGTTCGACAAGGCCGACTACATGCGCCTGGCGGAAACCGCGCTGTTCGGCCTGATCGGCCTGATCGGCCTGCTGACCGTGCTGCGCCCGATGGTGATGCGGCTCACCGCGCTGGCACCGGCTGATGGCATCGGCCTGCCACAAGCCGCGCTGGCGGGCGGCGCACTGCCCGCACTGCCGGCACCGGGGTCCGCCTCAGGCGCGGGACCATCGTTGCCGGCACCGGGATCACCGGCGGCGCTGTCCGCCGCGCGCGTCGGCGGGCTGATCGAAGACGAAAGCATGGTCGATGTGGCGCAGATCGAAGGGCAGATGCGCGCGTCCTCCCTGCGGAAGGTCGCCAACCTGGTGGACAAGCATCCGAACGAAACGCTGAACATCATGCGCGGCTGGATGGCGCAGGAAAATGGCTGACGAGCTGCGCGCGCTGAAAGGGCCGCAGAAGGCCGCGATCCTGATGATGGCACTGGGGGAAGACCAGTGCGGCCGGCTGTTCGCCATGATGCATGAAGATGAGATCAAGGACATTTCCGCCGCGATGTCGCAGCTTGGCGCGGTACGCGCCGAACTGGTCGAGCGGCTGTGCGCCGATTTCGTCGAAAGCCTGGGCGCCACCGGCAACCTGATCGGCAGCTACGAAAGCACCGAAAACCTGCTGCTGAAGGCCCTGCCGCGCGAACGCGTGTCACAGATCATGGACGAAATCCGCGGCCCAGCCGGCCGTACCATGTGGGACAAGCTGGGCAACGTGAATGAGGAGGTGCTCGCCAGCTACCTGAAGAACGAATACCCGCAGACCGTCGCCGTTGTTCTGTCCAAGGTGCGGGCCGATCACGCGGCGCGCGTGCTGGCCCTGCTGCCCGACACGTTCGCCATGGAGGTCGTCATGCGGATGCTGCGCATGGAGGCGGTGCAGAAAGACGTGCTCGATGGCGTGGAAAAGACGCTGCGCGCCGAGTTCATGTCGAACCTCGCCCGCAGCGCCCGCCGCGACGCGCACGAAATGATGGCCGACATCTTCAACAACCTGGACCGCCAGGCGGAAACCCGCTTCCTGAACGGGCTGGAGGAGCGCAACCGCGAATCGGCGGAGCGGATAAAGTCGCTGATGTTCACCTTCGACGACCTGCAGCGCCTGTCCGGCCCAGCGGTGCAGATGCTGCTGCGCGCGATCGAGAAGGACAAGCTGCCGATCGCGCTGAAAGGCGCATCGGACAAGATCAAGGAGCTGTTCTTCGCCAACCTCTCCGAGCGCGCCGCCAAGATGCTGCGCGAAGATATGGAGGCACTTGGCCCCGTCAAGCTGCGCGACGTGGACGAAGCGCAGGCCGGCATCGTCGCGCTGGCAAAGGAACTGGCGGCGCAGGGGCAGATCGAGATCGGCAGCGGCAAGGATGAGGAGGTCATCCTGTGACTGCTCCCTCGCGCCTTCCGCTGTTCATCGAGGATTTCGACAACCCGGCGGGGCCGGCGCCGCCCGAGCCGGAGATCATCGAGCCGGTGTTTACTGCCGCTGAAATTGGCGCAGCACGCGCCTCTGCCTGGCGGGAGGGGTATGACGCGGCGACAGTGGAATGGGAATCGGACAACGCCGCCGCGACGCGCCGCTCGCTCGCGGCCATTGCCACGCAGCTCGGCGTCGCGCGGGAAGAGGTGGCCGCCGTCGCCGAAACATCGGCCGAGGCCATCGCGCAACTGCTGTTCGGCTGTTTCGCCAAGGCGTTTCCCGCCTTGTCCGCCCGGCACGGGGAGACAGAACTCCGTGCCATCGTTCGCGAGGTACTGCCGGCGCTGCGGCAGGAACCGAAGGTCACGATCCGGCTGAACCCGCATGACGCGGACGGCGTCGCCGCGGAGATCGGCCGGGCGGACCCTGAGCTTGCGGAGCATGTGCAGGTCGTCCCCACCGATGCGATGGCGGCGGGCGATGTGCTGATCACCTGGCGCAACGGCCGCCTCACGCGCGATGCCGCTTCGGTGTGGCGGAGCATCGCCGACATCCTGGCGCCGGCCGGGCTGCTTCCGGCGCAACCCGCGATGAAGGAACCCGAACGTGTCGAATGACCTGGAGCTGGCCGATCTTGGCGAACCCGCTGACGCCGCCGGTCCGCGCTCCGCGCGCGAACTTGAAGCGGTCTACGACATTCCCGTCACCGTCAGTGCCGTCCTCGGCAAGACCACGATGCAGGTCAGCCAGCTTCTGAAGCTGGGTCGCGGCGCGGTGGTCGAACTGGATCGCAAACTGGGGGAGGCGATCGATATCTACGTCAACAACCGGCTCGTTGCGCGCGGCGAAGTGGTGATGGTCGACGACACCAGGCTGGGCGTGACAATGACGGAAATCGTCAAGGCGGATCGGGCACCGTCGTGAAGGTGCTGATCATCGGCTCGCTGGCCGGCGATCTGGGGCAGGCGGCGCAGATCGCCATCGCCAAGGGCGTGAAGCTGGAGCAGGCCGACAACACCGACCAGGCGCTGTCCCGGCTGCGCGCCGACGCCCGCCTTGACCTCGTGCTGTGCGACCTGGCGCATGACGTGGGCGCGGTGGTGCGTGCGTTGGCGGCCGAACGCATGGCGGTGCCGGTGGTGGCCTGCGGCACCAACGACGATCCGGACGCGGCGGTGCAGGCAATCCGCGACGGCGCGCGGGAGTTTCTGCCGCTGCCGCCGGATCCCGACCTGATCGCGGCGATCCTCGAAGCGGCATCGGGCGAAAGCCACGCGCTGGTGGTGCGCGATCCGGTGATGGCCGCCACCGTGCGGCGGACCGAGCTGGTGGCGAAGTCCGAAGCCTCCATCCTGATCTCCGGCGAATCCGGCACCGGGAAGGAGGTTATCGCGCGCCACATCCACCGCCGCTCCCGCCGCGCGGGCGGGCCGTTCGTCGCGCTGAACTGCGCGGCGATGCCGGAGAACCTGCTGGAATCGGAGTTGTTCGGTCACGAGAAAGGCGCATTCTCCGGCGCGATCGCGCGGCGCGTCGGCAAGTTCGAGGCCGCGGATCACGGCACCCTGCTGCTGGATGAGATCAGCGAAATGGACATCCGGCTGCAGGCCAAGCTGCTGCGTGCCTTGCAGGAACGGGAGATCGACCGGCTGGGCGGTTCGGCACCGGTCAAGGTCGATGTGCGTATCCTGGCCACTACCAACCGCGACCTGCCGGCGGAGGTCGCGCGCGGGCGGTTTCGCGAGGACCTGTATTTCCGCCTGAATGTCGTCTCCCTGCGGGTTCCCGCTTTGCGCGAGCGCACCGCCGACATCGCCGCGCTGGCGGAGCATTTCGCCCGCCGTTACGCCGAGGTGAACGGGTTGCCGTTTCGTCCGCTGTCGCATGCCGCGCTGCTGCGTCTGACCTCCCACACTTGGCGTGGCAACGTGCGGGAACTGGAAAACACACTGCACCGTGCGGTGCTGCTGGCGGAAGGCACGGAGATCGATCTGCCGGCGATCGAGCTGGCTCCATCCGGCATCGCCGGCGATCCGCCGCAGCGGACACAGGGCCAGGGGACACAGGGACAGGGCATCGCCTCCTTGGTCGGTCGCCGGATGGAGGAAGTCGAGCGCGACCTGATCATCGAGACGCTGGGCCACACCCTGGGCAACCGCACGCACGCGGCGACCATTCTCGGTATTTCCATTCGCGCGCTGCGCAACAAGCTGCGTGATTACGCCGCACAGGGTGTCTCGGTACCCCCCCCGGGCGCGGGCGTGGCGGCCTGAACACCGATGGCCGTTCTCGCCGTTACCGATCTTCTGCCGCGGGTCACCGCGAAGGCGCGCCGGTTCACGCCGAGCAGCGATATCGGATTGGCGTTGGGGGTGGTCGCGCTG
>DATNEJ010000333.1:0-4320 GCA_035606775.1 Acetobacteraceae bacterium
GCTACATCGAGGCACGCCACAACTTCTCCCAAAAGACCTGGACCCCCACTTGACCGACCCCGTGCTCGGCGTCGGCCGCAGCCTGAGCGGCCGGCGCTGGATCTGGCGCACCGGAGAAGACCGGGTCGCATTCGGCATCGCGCAGCGCCTGGAGCTGCCGGAGATCGTCGGCCGGCTGCTCGCCGCGCGCGGCGTCGGCATCGAGGCGGCAACGGATTTTCTGGAACCCACGTTGCGCGCGCTGCTGCCGGACCCGTCGCTGCTGACCGACATGGACGCGGCGGCCGAGCGCCTGGCGGCCGCGGCGATCCGCGGGGAAACGGCAGCGGTGTTCGGCGACTACGACGTCGATGGCGCCTGCAGCGCGGCACTGATCGTGACCCTGTTGCGCAGCCTCTGCTGCACCGTGCACCACCATGTGCCGGACCGGATGCGGGAAGGCTACGGTCCCAATGCGCCCGCGCTCGCCGGTCTGGTGGGCCGCGGCGCCAGCCTGATCGTCTGCGTCGATTGTGGAACGGCCGCAGCCGAGGCGTTGGCGTCGGTGGCCGAGCGAGCGGACGTGATCGTGCTGGACCACCACAAGGCGGAAGGGCCGCCGCCCGCTGTTCTTGCCACCGTCAATCCCAACCGGCTGGACGACACGTCGGGGCTGCGCACGCTGTGCGCGGCCGGTGTCGCGTTCATGACCGCGGTCGCCACTGTCCGCGCGCTGCGCCGCCGGGGGTTCTTCGCGCAGCGGGCGGAGCCGGACCTGCTGGCTCTGCTGGACCTCGTTGCCCTGGCCACGGTGTGCGACGTCATGCCGCTGACCGGGGTGAACCGCGCCCTGGTGGGGCAAGGCCTGAAGATCATGGCGCGCCGCGACCGCCCCGGCATCGCGGCCCTGCTGCGGGTCACGCAGGCACGCGAGCGGCTGACGGCCTTCACCTGCGGCTTCGCGCTGGGGCCGCGGATCAACGCCGCCGGCCGGATAAGCGAGGCGGACCTCGGCCTGCGCCTGCTGCTGAGCGAGGACCCGACGGAAGCGCTGGCGCTGGCCGAACGGCTGGATTGCGTCAACCGCCAGCGGCAGGAGGTGGAGGCGGGGATGCTCGACGCCGCCTTGCGCGGGGCGGAAGCGCAGGCCGACGCGGGCTGCGCCGTCGTGCTGGTGTCGGGTCTCGCCTGGCATCCCGGCGTCGTCGGCATCGTCGCGGGACGCATCAAGGAGCGGTTCAACCGTCCCGCCTGTGTGGCCGGGATCGCCGATGAGATGGCGAAAGGCTCGGGCCGGTCGGTCGCCGGCATCGACCTGGGCAGCGCGGTGATCGCAGCGCGGCAGATGGGTATCCTCGCCACCGGCGGCGGCCATTCCATGGCCGCGGGTTTCTCGCTCGCCGCCGCGCGGCTGGAGCATTTCCGCGCCTTCCTGAATGAGCGTCTCAGCGATGCCGCGCACCTGCCAAGCGCGGCGGACCTGGCGGTGGAGGGAACGCTGGCGGTGCCGGCGGCGACGACGGAGCTTGCGCGCCACCTGGAGCGGCTGGCGCCGTTCGGGCCTGGCAATGAGGAGCCGATGCTGGTGCTGCAGCGCGCGCGTGTGCTGCGGGCGGATCGGGTCGGGCGCGAGGCCGGGTCGATCCGGCTCTTCATCGAGGGCGAAGGCGGCGGTCCGCGCCTGAAGGCGATGCTGTTCCGGGCGCGGGAGGGCGCGCTGGCGGATGCGCTGCTGCAACGCGACGGCCTGCCGCTGCACCTGGCCGGGCATTTGCGGGCGGAGGAGTGGAACGGCTCGGTCAACCCGGGCTTCATCATCACCGACGCGGCGCCGGCGACGTGCCCGGCTTGACCCCACGCTTGACCCCAGGGGGGCGGTCCGCTACGCACCGCGCGCCTTGTCGGACACCCTTGTGAAGGGCCGCCCGTCCCGTTCGTCTAGAGGCCCAGGACACCAGCCTTTCACGTTGGTAACACGGGTTCGAATCCCGTACGGGACGCCATTGGAATCCTGTTCATTTCCTCGCCACCATCGCAACGACTTTGGCATTGGCAGTGTGTCGGCAATCCCACACCAGCGACCCGGAACCTTGACCCATCTGCCGTTTGATTTGCGCGCAGCCGCGAGCCTTGGCGCCCGGATCCCCGGCGCGCATATCAGTCAGCCCTGCGGGCTGCTGGTATCAGCGCAGGGCAGACCGCAAATCCCGAACGTTCCAAGCGCACCAGCCGGCATGAAATGCCGACTGGCATCGCGCGCGGGCTGCCGAACAGGAAGCGGACACGCGCGTGCCGACCGGTTCTTTCGGGCACTGATCTGCATCGCGCAACGGGTTGGCCGGCAGCAAAACACCGGACAAAACGCAACGCCATTCGCGCGGCGGCCGCCTTCGATCTGACCGGCACCGCAATCACCTGTCCTCGCGGCGACGCAAACAGCGGGCCGCGTGCACCGATTGTCTCGCCCGGATCAGCGGTCTCCGTTCCGACCGAAACAGGAATGATTTTCGATCCGGCTGAGGCACAATTTGCTGTTCCACCAATCCTGGATATCTTGTAAGGAAACCCAGGCCCGAATTGACGGACCGATCCGGCATTCGATCCCACAAGGAGGCTTCGTGCGTTATCTTCCGCCATTCGATGTGATCAAACGCTCCGTGGAAATCACCACGTCACGAGGACAGCTCATCGCCACCGCGAGCTACGAAAATCTGATTACGATGATCAAGTTGCTGTTGAGCGGCGTCGATGTCGATGAAGAATGGTACCTGCGGCAATACCCCGACGTTGCCGAAGCCATCGCCGACGGCAAGATTAAATCCGCGAAGCAGCATTTCGTGGACAACGGCTATTTTGAGGGGCGTCTCCCTTTTGCCATTACCGTTGATGAAAATTGGTATCAGAAACAATACCCGGACGTGGCCAAGAGCATCCAGAGCGGCGGCGAACCCTCGGGACAGACGCATTTTGCGCGCGACGGGTACAAGGAAGGCCGCGTGCCGTTTGAAATCTAATTTCCCGCGACAAACTATTTGGCCTTGCCAGGATCGGTTCTTCTGTGGCGTTGTCCCGGGTGCCGCATAATTGCCGGCCTACAGCCGTCCTCACCCGAACAATGCCCCCAGAGCCGATAGAGAGCCGACAAAGGCAGCCGATAAAGACATGAGCCGGATTTTGTCGTCACGCCACGGCCTGGCCAGCGCCGGCAGAAGGCCCCCACCCGCTCCCGCGGCACCAAGGCGGATGCGCAAGACACCGTCCGCCGCAACCGAACCTGTGGCGGAGCCGCAGCACGCCGCCAAGCCGGCGGTGCAGGCTTCCGCCAAGGGGCCGAGCGATGCGGCGCTGCCCGCGGCCGCCGCGCCGAACGGATCGCATCCGGCGCCATCGGCTGCGCCGGCGGTGACCGAGGCCGCGGCGGCGCCTGACGCTGCCCTCGCCCCTTCCATCGATATTCAGCTCGATCACGCCGTCACCGCCGGCCTGATGCGGGGCCGCCATGACATCGTCATCGACGGGATCGTCGTCGCAGCGCAACCGGTCGATTCGGTCAGCCTGATCGCCGGCCAGGACGTCGTGGCCCTCGCCCTCTATGGCCGTTCGGCCAAGACCAGGCAGATGTTCCGCCTGGGTCTCGCCAGCCGGAACGGTTTCGCCGGCCAGCCCGCCCGCTTCCAGATCGAGGCGCGCACCCGCGACGGCCAGGTCCAGCAGGCATCCTTCGCCGTGGCGGCCGACGCGGACAGCCTCGACTCGGCCCGCGTTGTTGAGGGGCCGGTCTGCGACATCCCGAACGCCGCGAAGGCGTTCACGCCGGTTCTGCTCTATGTCGAATCGGCGGCGATCGACCCGGCCGGCGTGCTGCGGGTGGAGGGCTGGTCCGTCGCCTTGCGCCAGATCGTCGCCATCCAGATTTTCCACGGCGCCGATCGGCTGGGCGCGGCCCGGTTCGGAGCCGCGCGGGACGACATCGCCGCCGCGTATCCGGACTATCCCAACGCGCGCCGCTCCGGCTTCAGTTTCTCCAAGGCGCTGGCGGAGCCGGACGCGCCCGAGTCCGTCGCGGTGGAGGTGATCGACCTCGACGGTGCCGCGTGCCGCATCGTCGTGCCCGTCATCCGCGACACTGCCTTGCCGCAGGCGCGCCCGGCCGCCGCCCCGCCGCCCACGCCGGTGCAGGCGGAACCGGCGGCCGATCCACGGCGGGCGATCTTCTGTCACTGTGATGAGGCGAGGCTGACGACCGACGGGGCGCTTGTGGTCTCCGGCTGGGCCGTCTGCGCCACCGGCGTCGCGCGGATCGGCGTCGCGCTCGACGGCGAGGCGGTGGGCAGCACGGAG
>DATNEJ010000346.1:0-3239 GCA_035606775.1 Acetobacteraceae bacterium
GGCGGTTGCGGATTTCCTGAACGATGAACGCCGGGGCATCCTCGCGGAGATGCAGGCCATCGCGGAGGACTCGCCGTTTCGCAAGGATGGGAACGAGTAGCGTGGGGATTGTCGCAGGCGGAATCGCCGAAGCGTGCATCAAGCGATCAGAAAAACAGTTAAGGCTTGACTCTTTGATGCCATTATGTTACTCTAAGATAACGTATTTACTCTATTTGATTCTTACGGAGACTGATCGATTTGATCCGAACTGATCGGCCACCAGATCTCACTGCGGCCCCTGCCCGTCCCGTTCGATTGCCGCGTCGATCACCACGCGGTCGAACACGCCGCAAGGACTGTCCGTGCCCGGCAAAAAGCGACGGAACACGGCAAACCGCTCCCGGCTCACGGCATGCAGCCGCCGTAATTCGCGCAGAGGATCGGGATGGTCGTCGGCGCGGATATCCAGGTCGGGATACGGATCGCGCGTGCAGACCTTCAGCGCGGCCGACTGCTTGCCCCGCTTGTCACCGCCCGCCGCCTCGCCCGCTTCCAGCGCCGTCAGCAGCCGTTCGGCCATCGTGCCCTCGGCACGGGTGAACGCCTCCAGCGTGCGCGCCACGACCGCGGGCCCGGCCAGCATGTTCCCGGCCACCGAGACGTCGGTACCGCGAACCGAACCGCACCAGCCGATGCAATCCGCGCCGGTGAACGCCGCGATCCGGCCGGCGGCGTCCAGGATGTGCAACTGACGGGCCGGCTGGCCGGCATCCGCGGCGAGCAGCGAGTCCGCAACCTGCGCCGGCGCCTCGCCTGCCCGCAGGCGCGGCATGCCGAGCACGGCGAACATTGGATTGATCAGGGCCTGGGTCGCGAGCGCTGCAACGCCGCCTTCGACGTGGATCGCCAGGGCACCGACCGCGAAAAACCGCGTCGCGACCGCGGCGCCCAGGGTGCCGGTGACAGGATCGCGCGCGAGGATAGACCAGGTCATCGCCCGCATCGTCATCCCGCCCGCCGAACGCCGCAAGCGGTCCCGACAACACGGCCTGGGCAAGGCAGCCCTCGCCACGCGCGACTCACGGTTCCGTGGGAAGCCGGAGTACGCTGCGCCATGCAGTCCCGAGTCCCGATCGAGACCGACATCCTGCTGCTGGGTGCCGGCCACGCGCATGTGGAGGTGCTGCGCCGCTTCGCGATGCGGCCGGAGCCGGGTGTGCGACTCACCCTGGTCGGCCGGGAGCCTGCGACCCCCTATTCCGGCATGCTGCCGGGCGTCATCCGCGGCGACTACACGCCCGACCAGGCGCATATCGACCTGGCCCCGCTGGCGTCCGCCGCGGGCGCTCGCCTGATCGTCGGGGAGGCGACCGCGATCGACCCGGCCCGTGTTCTGGTGACCGTCGCCGGCCGGCCCGACCTGCCCTTCGACCTGTTGTCGGTCGATGTCGGCGGCACGCCTGCCGTGCCGGACGGGACCGGCATTCCGGTCAAGCCGATCGGCCGGTTTCTGGAACGGTTGGCGCGACTGGAGGCCACACTGCCCCCCGGCGCCCGCATCGGCGTCATCGGCGGCGGGCCAGCGGGAACCGAGCTGGCGCTGGCGCTGGCCCGCCGCTTTACCGGGCGGTTCCGCCTGGTCCTGGTGTCGGAAACCCCGGAACCCCTGGCCGATGCGCCGGCTGCGGCGCGGCGCGCGGCGCGGGCGGCGCTGGTGGACGCCGACGTGGAGCTGGCCTCCGGCGTCGCGGCCATCGGACAGCGGGACCAGCGCCTGCTGCTATCGGACGGCAGTTTCCTGGAAGTGGCGGAAACGCTGTGGGCCAGCGGCGTGACAGGGCCGGGCTTTCTCGCCGCCTCCGGCCTGGCCTGCGATGCCGCCGGCTGCATCCTGGTGGACCGCACGCTCCGCAGCATCAGCCACCGACGGATCTTCGCAGCCGGCGACTGCGCGGCCCTGCGGGACGATCCAAGGCCGAAATCCGGTGTCTGGGCCGTGCGCGCCGGGGCGCCGCTCGCCCGCAACCTGCGCCTGGCCGCGCGTGGCCAACCGCCACGCCCCTGGAAGCCGCAGCGCCAGGCCCTCGTGCTGCTCGGCCTGGGCAACGGGACAGCGGTCGGGTGGCGCAACGGGATCGCGGTGCGCGGCCGCGCGGTCTGGCGGCTCAAGGACTGGATCGACCGGCGCTGGATGCGGATGTATGCGCAGTTGCGCATGGCGCCCGACCCAGCCGATCCCATGCGCTGCGGCGGTTGCGGCGCCAAGGTCGGGGCAGAGGTGCTGGCCGGGGCACTCGCGGGCTTGCCGATCGCCGACCTGCCCGACGTGCTGGTTGGCCTTGAGGACAAGGACGACGCCGCCGTGCTGCGGCCACCGCCCGGCCGGCTGGTGGTCCAGTCGGTCGATCACTTCCGTGCGTTCCTGGACGACCCGTTCGTCTTCGGCCAGATCGCCGCCGCGCACGCCCTGTCCGATCTGCATGCGATGGGCGCGCAGCCCTGGACCGCGCTCGCCGTTGCCGCTGTCCCTTACGCGCGCGGGGCGAAGATGCGCGCCGAGTTGTCCGCGATGCTGCAAGGCGCAACCGAGGTGCTGCAGGCCGAAGGCTGCGCGCTGGTCGGCGGACACAGCGCCGAGGCCGCGGAGCCGGGGCTGGGCTTTGCCGTCACCGGGTTGGCCGAACCGGGACAATTGCTGCGCAAGGCGGGCTTGCGGATCGGCGACGCGCTGCTGCTGACCAAGCCGCTGGGCACCGGCATTCTGCTGGCCGGGCACATGCGCGGACTGACCCGCTCGGCCTGGCTGCTGGCGGCGATCGCATCCATGCGGGCCAGCAACGGTCCGGCGGTGGCGATCCTGCGGACGTTCGGAGTCACCGCCTGCACCGACGTGACCGGGTTCGGCCTGGCGGGCCATCTGACGGAGATGCTGCGCGCCTCCCGCGTCGCGGCGACACTCTGGCCGGATGCCGTGCCGGCCCTGCCCGGCGCGCTGGAACTCGCCGCGCAGGGCGTGGAGAGCACCCTGGCGCCGGACAATCGGACGGCCCTGGGCGGTGCCGGTGCGCGCCTGCCGCTGCTGGCGGACCCGCAGACATCAGGCGGATTGCTGGCCGGCGTGCCGATGGCGCGTGCCGAGGCCTGCCTGACGGCGCTGACCGAGGCCGGCTTGCAGGCCGCGGTCATTGGCGTGGTGGAGGAAGCCCGTCAGGGGGAACCGCCGATCCGGATCCAGGATGGCGGGAGCACGGTGGGTT
>DATNEJ010000349.1:0-25401 GCA_035606775.1 Acetobacteraceae bacterium
ATCCGTGCCACCGTCACGGTCGCCGGAGATGAGCTTGCCATCGATTTCACCGGCACCGGGCCGGAAACCCGCGGCGCGCTGAACGTGCCCGACAGTGCCTTGAAGGCATCGGTCTATTATGCCGTGAAGGCGCTGCTCGATCCGGATCTGCCGCCGAACAGCGGCATGTTCCAGTGCATCCGGATCAGCGCCCCGGTCGGAACGCTAGCCAACCCGCGGTTCCCGGCCGCAGTGGGCGCGCGCAGCATCACCTGCAACAAGATCGCGCGCGCATTGTTCGGTGCCTGCGCATCCTTGCTGCCGGCCGAGCGCGCGCAGGCGGCGTCGCACGATGTCGTGCCGGCGATCATCTTTTCCGGCCCGCGCCGCACCGGCGACGGGCAGTTCGTCTATCTGGAGACGATGGGCGGCGGCATGGGCGCGCGCACGGACGCCGATGGCATGGAAGCCATCCACATGCACCTGACCAATACCTCGAACCTGCCCGCCGAAGCGCTGGAGAACGAGTACGCCCTGCTTGTGGACGAGTACGCGCTGGTGGACGATTCCGGCGGCGCCGGCACCTATCGCGGCGGCCTTGGCATCACGCGCCAGATCCGCGCTATGCGGGACGGCGTCGTATTTTCTGTCCGCTCCGACGGCCACATTCTGGGCGCGCCCGGGTTGGCGGGCGGACTGGACGGCGGCACCGCCCGCCTGATTCGCAACCACGGCACAGACAAGGCCGAGGAACTGTCATCGAAAACCGCCAGCATCGTGCTGACCGCCGGCGAAACGACGCGGCTGGAAACGCCTGGCGGCGGTGGATTTGGCAATCCGGCGAGGCGCGATCCCGTGGCACTGGCGCGAGATCTGCGGGACGGGAAGATATCCCGCGAACGCGCCGAACGTGACTACGGCGCCGCGCTGGTTGCTCGGGCGGAAACGCCTGGCTGATATATCCGACTTCCAAAGGAAGTCGGATGGTCTTGGTTTGCAGCGCGGCCGCAAGCCTTGCCCCGTGGGACAACCCCTGCGCGCGGCACACCCGTAATCCTGCGGATTCCGGGCATGCCGACCGACATTTCGATTTCCCGCGCCACGCATCCATCCTGGCAGCTGGACTTGACGGCTGGCGTTCCTCTTGCCTCCCTTGCCGAACACCTCGCGCCATCCCGCGCGACCCGCTGCGGAGACTCTTGCCATGCATGTCGGCGCCTCGATCTTCTTTACCGACTATTCGATCTCGCCGGCAGAACTCGCGCGGGCGATGGAGGAACGAGGGTTCGAATCACTTTGGGCGGCGGAGCATTCGCATATTCCATTGAGCCGCAAATCACCTTGGGGCGGCGGTGGTGAGCTGCCCAAGCAGTACTACGACGTGATGGACCCGTTTGTGACCCTGGCGGTGGCCGCTGCTGTTACAACGAAGCTCAAGGTCGCCACCGGCGTCTGTCTGGTGAACCAGCGTGACCCAATTCAGACGGCAAAGCTGGTCGCATCGATCGACCAGACATCCAACGGCCGTTTCCTGTTCGGGATCGGCAACGGCTGGAATCAGGACGAAATGGAAAATCATGGCACCGTTTTCGCCACCCGCCACAAGCTGGTGCGCGAGCGGATCGAGGCGATGAAGGCGATCTGGACACAGGACGTGGCCGAGTACCATGAGGAGTTCGTCAACTTCGACAGGATGAATGCCTGGCCGAAGCCGGTGCAGAAGCCGCATCCCCCGATCATCCTCGGCGGCGCCTATCCCTACGCGGCTCGCCGCGCTGTGCGCTATGGTGACGGATGGATCCCGCTGGCGGGCCGGCCAGGGCAGTACGGCGATGTCTTCGACTATGTGCCGAAATTCCGCGACATGCTACGCGAGGCGGGGCGCGATCCGGCAGCGTTTCCGGTATCGCTGTTCAGCTCAACGCAGAACCCCGATACATTGCTCCGCTATCAGGAACTGGGCCTCGTGCGCATCGTTGTCAGCCTTCCCGCAGCAAAGGCCGATGTGGTACTGCCGATCCTCGACCGCTGGGCCGAGGTAATACGGACGATGTAGCGGCGACTGTCATTCGGCGCGGATCGTGTCCACGGTCACGAGAAACGACCGTTGCCATCACTCCGCCCGGATCAATCCCCGCTCGCTCGGCGCATCAATGAAGGCGAGTACCTCCGCGATCAGCGGATCGGCGCCATGGCGCACCCGCGTCTCCTGCAGGCGCTGTGCGAACACTCCCTGATGACGGAACAGGTCGCGGAATGCGGTATGCAGGCGCTGAATCTGCGCTTTGTCGAACCCGCGCCGCTTCAGCCCGATCACGTTCAGGCCCGCCAAGCGCGCGCGGTTACCGATGACGCTGCCGAACGGGATCACGTCACCCTCGACGCCTGACACGCCGCCGATCATGGCCGCGCGTCCGATCCGCACAAATTGGTGGATCGCCGCGGCACCACCAATCACCGCATGGTCGGCGATGCTGACATGGCCGCCCATCACCACATTGTTTGCGACGATGACATGATCGCCCAGTGTGCAGTCATGCGCGACATGGGCAACGGCCATCAGCATGCAATCCGCGCCGACTTTGGTGACGCCCTTGCCGGTGACGGTGCCGCGATGAATCGTGCAGTGTTCGCGGATCTGAGTCCGCGCACCAATCTCGCAGCGCGTCGGTTCGTTCTTGTATTTCAAATCCTGCGGCGCCAAGCCGACCGTGCAGAACGGGTACAGGACCACGCCCGCGCCGATCCTTGTGCGGCCGTCCACGACGACATGCGACACCAGCCGCGCACCATCCTCGACAACCACATCCGGACCAACGGTGCAGAACGGTCCGATCTGGACGTCTCGGCCGAGTTCAGCCTTGCGGTCCACCAGCGCCGTGGGATGAATGGTCGTCCCGGCCGCTTCCGGCATGATCAGGTCGGGCGTTGCATCCATGCGGGCGAAGTTCCGTTTCAGAAATGGGCCGGATGACAGAATGGCAAACTATGATCGGGTGAGGGACACACCAACTCAATCATTGTTGCCCGATGTTTCCCTATCCGTCGGCAAGGTGTTGTTTCGTATGAAATTTTGGCGGGATTACGGCGGCCGGGACATCCTGCTCAGACGGGAACCGCCCGGTCCATGATCATGGCGGCATAGGTTGCTTCAGCCACCGATGTGCCATCGACGCGGGCTATGGCATGGAACTTCCAGACGTTGCCGCGGTTCCGTTCCTTCACCACATGAATGCGGACCTGATCGCCCGGCACAACGGGACGTCGGAACTTCGCCCCTTCGATGGACATGAAATAGACGACCTTGCCGGCCGCCTCCGGCCCCAGCGTCTTCACCACCAGCACAGCCGCAGTCTGCGCCATGCTTTCGATGATCAGCACGCCGGGCATCACCGGATGGTTGGGAAAATGGCCGGCAAAGAACGACTCGTTGATCGAGACGTTCTTGACGCCGATAGCCGAAACATTGGGCACGAGGTCGACGATCTTGTCGATCAGCAGGAACGGATAGCGATGTGGGATCGCCTGCATCACGCTCAAGATATCGACCAGGTCCACCGATGCGCCCTGCCCGGCGGCGTGGGTCTGCGGCTGCGGTGTTGTATCCATGGCGTTCAACCGGGCTCCTTAGAGCGTTTCCCAATCTCCCTGTCACGCACCAGGCGACGCAGTATCGCGACCTCGCGGAAGAACGATTTCACCGGCTGCGCCGGGCTGCCGACCATGTCGGCCCCGGCGGGAACATCGGCGATCACACCCGCCTGAGCACCTATCCTGGCCTGCTTGCCAATCCGCACGTGCCCGGTCAACCCGGATTGACCGCCGAGCATGACGTAGTCCTCCAGGACCGATGAACCGGAGATACCCGCCTGGGCCACGACCACGCAGCCGCGACCCAATCGCACGTTGTGGCCAATCTGCACCAGGTTGTCGAGGCGTGAGCCCGCACCGATCACAGTATCGTCCAGCGCGCCACGGTCGATCGTCGTGTTCGCACCGATCTCCACGTCATCCTCGACGATCACCCGGCCGAGCTGCGGCACACTGTGGAACCCCGCAAGAGTGATCGCGAAGCCGAACCCGTCCTGCCCGATCCGCGCCCCGGGATACACGCACACCCGTTCCCCCAACAGCGCGTGCGTCACGCTCACATGCGGTCCGATGCGGCAGTCCGCGCCAAGGACGACACCCGGCCCGATGAACGCCAACGGGGCGATGCGGCACCGCGGTCCCACCTCGGCGTTCGCATCAATCACGGCCAGCGGACCAATTTCGGAGGTGGGGTCGATCCGCGCGTCCGGCGCGACCACGGCAGAGGAATGAATGCCCGCCACCGGCGGCGGCAGTGGATGGAACAGCGCGGCAACCTTTGCCCAGGCGACATTCGGCTCATTGCTGACAATCGCGACGGAGCCGGCCGGCACGCGCGCTGCCATGTCGGGATGCACGATCACCGCGCCGGCCCGGGTGTTCGCCAGTGCATCCGCGAGCTTGCGGCGATCGAGGAAGAAGCTGACCTCATCCTGCGTGGCCGCCCGCAGAGGCGCCACGCCGTGAAGCATCAGCCGGCGCGGCGGTGCCTCAGCCTCCGCTGCATCCACCACCGCCGCCAGCGTGTGCGGGCCCGTCCGCCGGAAGAAGCGGGGATCGCCTGGCATAGACGACGCGGTCATTGCCGAATGGTCCATCCGGACTCATCCCATCAATGCTTTTGCGCGGGCTTCGCCGAAGCAGGAGGGGCGGGTTTCGTGTGCGCCGGAGGCGTCGATGCCGCACTTCCCGCCGAAGAGCCGGTGGAGGCACCGGCAGGCACACTCGCTGGGGTCGCCTTGCCCGAGTCCGTCTTGCCCGCCGGCGCCTTCATCGCCAGCGGCGAAATACCGTCCGGCGGGATCACCACTGTGGGCAGCACCTTGTTGAGGACCTCCCCGACCTGCGGCGTCAAATCGAAATCGGCCGTCGTGCCCAAAATCTGCGCGCGATTCAGTACCAGGTTCACGCCGCGGGAAATCGCGACCTGCTGTGCCACCTGCTCCAGCGTCCGGTTGATCTGCTCCAGTACGTACTGGCCGGCTTCCTGGATAATCCGGTTCCGCTCGCCGAATTTGCGCCGCGATTCGGTGATGCGGTCCTGTAGTTCCCGCTCCTTGTTGCGGATCTGCTCTGGCGACAGCTTGGCGCGCTCGTTCGCCAGGGCCTGTCCCAGATCCCGCAGCGCCACCTGCTCCTTCTGTGCATCCTCGTTGAGTTTCTTGCGGCGGGCGGAGAGTTCCTTGTCAGCCTCCTGATAGGCGGTGGACACACGCAGCACGTCCGGAACCGACAGAATGCCGATGACCGAGGCCGGGGTCGGCGGCCCTTTGGGCAGGGTTGGCACCTCGGGCGCCGGCGGCAACTGCACCTGAAGCTGCTGCAGCGGCACCTGCCCCTGCTCCCCCACCGGTGGAAAGGCCTCGGGCGCAAGCGGCGGCTGGACCGCCTGCGGGCCGGGATGCGGCGCCGGTTTGGCCGCCGGTGCTGCCGGCCGGGTTGGGCCCGGCACAAACCACTCCGGGCTCTTCTGCTGCGCCGAGGCGGGCAACGAGACCGCGCCGAACACGAGCGCCGCCAGCCCCAGGGCAGGCGGGAAAAGCACCAAACGCGCGCGAGACGCGTGAATCCGTGAATGCAACACTAGAACCTCGTACCGAAACCGAAGCGGAATATCTGCGTCTGATCGTGGGGCTGCTTTATCACGAAGGGCGCCAGATCGACGTTTATCAAGCCGAACGCGGTCTGCCAGGAAATGCCGACGCCGGCGCCCAGGCGCGGCGCGCCGGACTCCGAAATCTGACATGGTTGTCCGTTGGCTTCCACACAGGTGCCGAAATTCTTGAACCCGGCCTCCGTTAAGCCGCCGATATCAACGAACGCCCGTCCGGTCAGCCCCAGATCAGGAGAAACGGGCAGCGGGAACCGCAGTTCCGTCGTCTGCGTCCAGATGAACCGGCCACCCAGCGGATCGCCGGAAATGGTGTCGTGCGGTCCGGCGCCGCCGGTCTCGAACCCGCGCAGGTTTTCACCGCCCAGGAAGAAGCGGTCGATAATCTGTTCCTTGCCGCCGAGGTTCCACAGATAGCCGGTGCTGGCGCCGATCTTGATGCCCCAGTCAGGATTTCCCAACAGCCGTTCGAGCGAGATGTAGTAGGAGCCGTTGATATTGCCGCGCAGAAAGTCGACGTCACCGCCAAGGCCGGCGACATCCGTTCCGGCTTCGATGATGTAGCCCCGGTGCGGCGTGATGCGGCTATCACGGTGATCCAGGCTGATGGTCTGGCTGACCTGGGACAGTATCGTCGTGCCCGACTCGTTGGTAATGAACGGGCTTGCACCGACCGCGACATTGAACACATCCCGGCTGACGAGCGAGTAGCTCCACACCTGTCGCAGGTGTTCGTTGAAGTCGTAGCCCAGACGGAGCGCAAAGCCGTCGCGCCGCTCATCGTACGGCTCGGTGCCGAGATAGTTGGTCTGGATCAGAAAGATGTCGGCGCCGGCCACCAGGTTGCGATCCAGGAAATACGGATCGGTGATCGACAGGCTGATCGAGCTTCGCTTCTGCGCGATGATACCATTGGCGCTCGCGGCGATGCCGGTTCCGACCAGGTTCCGCTCCGACAGGCCGATGTCCAGCAACGCGCCCGCGTCCGTCGAGAAACCGCCGCCAAATGTCAGTTCTCCGGTGGCCTTTTCCGCAACATTCGTCTGCAGCACCGCCCTGTCGGGCGCGGAACCAGGCTCCGTCTTGATGTCAACCGAATTGAAATAACCCAGATCCTCCAGGCGCTGGCGGGAGCGGCGGACAGCTTCGGCATTGTAGGGATCGCCTTCGGCCAGCCGGAATTCGCGGCGGATGACCTTGTCCTTGGTGCGCGTGTTGCCGTTGATGTTGATCCGCTCGACATAGACGCGCGGCCCTTCGCCGACGTCGAACGCCAGGTCGATGATGTGCTTCGGCGTTTCGCGCGTCACCTTGGGTTTGACATCGACAAACGCATAGCCGCGGTCGTGCACAGCTTCCTCGATCGCATCGGCGGTGCGGCCGACGGCATCGCCATCATACCAGTCACCGGATTCGATCTGCAGCACCGGCCGCAGGCTTTCGCCATTCAGGTTGCGCAGTTGCGAGTTGATCTCGACCTTGCCGACCCGGTAGCGCTCCCCTTCGTTCACCACGAAAGTCAGGAAAAATCCCGACCGGTCCGGTGCCAGTTCGGCCTTCGCCTGCTTGATCTCGATATCGGCATAACCGTTCTTCAGATAGAACCGCCGCAGCAGTTCCTTGTCGAAGTTCAGCCGGTCCGGGTCGTACTGATCGCTGGAGGAGAGGAACCGCCACCAGCGTTCTTCCCGGCTGTTGATCACCTCACTCAGGCGGCCCTCGCTGAACGCGTTGTTGCCGACAAAGGTGATCTTGCTGATCAGCGTCGTCGCACCGTCGTTGATCTGGAAGACCACATCGACCCGGTTCTGATCCAGGCGGATGATCTTCGGATCCACCGTCGCATCATAGTGGCCGCGCTTGGCGTACATATCCAGGATGCGCTGACGGTCGGCCTCAACCAGCGACGGCGTATAGACCGCGCGCGGCCGGGTCTGCACTTCCTGCCTGAGCTGGTCGTCGGTCAGCGTGTGGTTCCCCTCGAACGCCACGCGACTCACCAGCGGATTCTCGATGACATGCACAACCAGCGTGTCACCGTCCCGGGTCAGGCGAACATCCTGGAACAGGCCGGTCGCGTAGAGGGTTTTCAGGCTGCGATCCAGCCGGTCCGCATCGAACGTATCGCCGGGCCGCACCAGCAGATAGGAAAGGATAGTGCCGCTTTCGATGCGCTGATTGCCGTCAACCTTGATGGATTGGATCGTCCCCGTCGCGCGGATCGCCGCCGCGCGTGGCGCGGCCTGACGCGGGGCGGTGGGACGTTGGGCAAAAGCGGTTCCAGCTAGCAGCCCGGCAACCAGCAGAGGCATCAGGCAGGCGGCGGCACGCCGCACAGCTCGCATCGGTATCAAACGGCTGGTCCCCCCAACTCAGGCACGACTCGGGGGTCGCGCCGGATACGGCCTGGAATCGCAGGCGCCGGACAATAGCCACCGGCTCCGGCGGATACCAGACCACGCCCGAGTCAACCCGATTCGGTCATGGTCCGATAACTTCTTGTTCCAGAGCGCGATTCACCGTCTCCGGCGATTCCACCTGCGGCGATCGGTCCTATGTGACGCAACCAAAGAGGGCGCGCAAGGATCGAACCGTGGATGCGGGGAAACGGCTCAGAGTCTGTTCGATGCAGATAGAAGCACCGAACAGACTCTAACTCTTTGTTTGATCGCGTGATTCACATCTCCGGCGATTCCGCCTGCGACGATCACGCTCTAGCCGATCAGGCCTGCCACCCAGCGGAACAGCCCGATATTCGCCAAGTCGTTCCAGGTCGCAAAGAGGAACAGGCCTGCCAGGACGGCGATTCCTGCCCGGAAGCCGTATTCCTGTGCGCGCGCCGGCAGCGGACGGCCGCGCACGGCCTCGGCCGCATAGAAAAGCAGATGTCCCCCATCCAGCACCGGAATCGGGAACAGATTGATCAGCCCCAAATTCACCGACAGCACCGCGATGAACGAAATCAGGCTGGCGATTCCCAGTTCGGCCACCTGACCGGACAACTGCGCGATCCGCAGCGGCCCACCGAGTTCGTCGGTGCCCCGCTCCCCGGCGATCATCTGCGCCAGGCCGCTGAACGTGTCGGCCGTGATGGTCCAGGTCTGCTGCACCCCGCCCCACAATGCCACGGGCAAGGACACAGGGCGGTACTCGGTCTGTCCGCCGCGGATGCCCAGCAGGCCGATCTTCCGGCCGTGTGACTCCACGGACTGGGTCAGCACCGAAAGCTGGCGAGTCTCGTTGCCGCGCAGCACCGTCATCGCCAGCCGCACCTCGGGATGACTGGAGATGATCCGCTGGATATCCTCAAAGGTCTTGGTGGGCTCGCCGCCGATCGCCTCGATCCGGTCGTTCGCGACCAGCCCGGCTTTGGCCGCGGCACTGTCCGGCAGCACTTCACCGACCACCGGCAGGACGATCGGCCGGCCGATCGCGGCGAACAGGAATCCAAACAGCACCATGGCGAGGATGAAATTCGCGATCGGGCCTGCCGCGACGATGATCGCGCGGGAGGCGAGCGACTTTTCATGGAAGGTGCGGCCGCGGAGCCAGGAGGCGCGGACCTCCGGCGTCACGTCTTCCGGCCGCTCCTGCCCGTGCAGCTTGACGTAACCGCCAAGCGGCAGCCAGGCGACGCGCCATTTCGTACCGACCCGATCTTTCCACTCGAAGATCGAGCGGCCGAAGCCGATGGAAAATGCCTCCACATGCACGCCGCGCCAGCGCGCCGCGAGGTAGTGGCCGAGCTCATGGATGAACACCAGGACGCCAAGCACCACGACGAAGGCGATGACGGTGCGGAGCAGGTCGGGAAACGCATGCAGCACGGTCGGATTCTCTCACTCTCGTCCTGCGCCGGCAGGCAGCGCGGATTGGCTCTCGGACGGGCTTGCGGCCAAAGAGCTTGCGGCCAAAGAGGGCGTGGCCAAAAGGGGCGTGGACAAGCGGGATATGGTCACGGAGGACCCTGGATCTGTCATACGGCGGTCTTCATGTGGTGAGTGCGGCTGTCAGCCGTCTCGCGGATCGCCGAGCGGCCTCGTCCAGGGCGGTCACGTCTTCAAGTGTGTCGGCGCGCGGCGTGCCCATCTGCTCCAAGACTTGCTCCACCGTGCGGGCGATTTCAAGAAAACCGATCTGGCGTTGCAGGAAGGCTTCAACGCCGACCTCGTTCGCCGCATTCAGGATCGCGGGCGTTCCCCCGCCGGCCTTCAGGGCATCGCGCGCCAGCCGCAACGAGGGAAACCGCTCCAGGTCCGGCTCGCTGAACTCCAGCCGGCTGACGGCGGCAAGGTCGAGCCGCGGCGACGGCGTCGCCATGCGTGCCGGCCACGCGAGCGCGTGGGCGATTGGGATGCGCATATCCGGGGAGCCGAGTTGCGCCAGCACCGAACCGTCGTGGTAGTAGACCAGCCCGTGGATCACCGACTGGGGATGCACGAGCACCCCGATCGCGCTTTCGCGCAGGTTGAACAGCCGGGCTGCCTCGATCACCTCCAGCCCCTTGTTCATCATGGTCGCCGAATCGATGCTGATTTTGGCGCCCATCGACCAGATGGGATGGCGCAGCGCCGCATCCGGCGTCACGCGGGCCATTTCCTCGAGGCTGGCGGTGCGGAACGGACCGCCCGACGCGGTCAGGACGATCTTCTCGACCGCGCCGTGGTTGCCGTCGGCCATCGACTGGAAGATCGCATTGTGCTCGGAATCGACCGGCAGCAAGGTCGCGCCCGCTTCGCGCACGGCGCGGAGCATCACCTCCCCGGCGCAGACGAGTGCTTCCTTGTTGGCCAGCGCCACCACCGCGCCGCGCCGCACTGCCGCCAGGGTGGCGGCAAGTCCGGCCGCACCGGTGATCGCCGCCATGGTCCAGTCCGCCGGCATCGCGGCCGCTTCCACCACGGCCTGCGAGCCAGCCGCCGAGGTGATGCCGGTTCCCGCCAGGGCCTGACGCAAGGCCGGCAGGCCGTCCGGATCGGCCACCACTGCATGGGCTGCCCGCAGCATGACGGCCTGTTCGGCCAGCAGCCTGATGTTGCGGCCGGCCACCAGCGCGCGTACCTGGAACCGGTCCGGTGCCGCCGCGAGAAGCTCGACGGTCTGTGTGCCGACGCTGCCTGTGCTGCCCAGCACAGTTACCGATCGTGGATCGGCCTGATGCCCAACGCGGCCGGAGATGTCCCTGGGTGTCATGCGATCGCACCGGCGATCAGGGCGTGGCCGCTCAAGGCCGCAAGCCAAAAAGCGCGAACCGCGCTTTCGAGCACGGGTCTGCCCCGGCACCCGCGAAGATCCGGCGGATCAGCAATCTGGTCCGCCCGCTCGCCAGCCATGCAGTCAGGGTGCGCCGCCTGCGGGTCGATCATCGCCAAAGAACTACTCCAGGTCCCAGTGCCAACGCCAGCACCGCCGCGACCGGCGCCACCGCAAGCAGCGCGTCGAGCCGATCCAGCAGCCCACCATGGCCAGGGATCAGGCGGCCGGAATCCTTGACGCCAAAGTGGCGTTTCAGGCGGCTTTCGAAAAGGTCCCCCGCCTGGCCGATCACGGCGATACCGGCTGCCAGGACGACGGCGTACCACCACGCAACGGCCAGCGGATCGAGCGCAGCGGTAATGCCGCCGAACACCGCAGCGGCGACAACCCCGCCGATCGCCCCCGACCAGGTCTTGCCCGGAGAGATCACCGGCGCGAGCTTCGGGCCGCCCAGCGCGCGTCCGGCGACATAGGCGCCGCTATCTGCCACCCAGACCGCGCCCAGCAAAAACAGGAGATTGGCCAGACCCGCGCCGGCATCGGCACGCAGCCACAGCAGGGCGATCGCCGGAACCGCGACATAGATCACGCCGAACGCCTGCTCGGCCCGCCGCGCGGGAACCGATTCGGTTCGGCGAGCAAGAAGCGCGGCAGCCGCCGCCGCTACCGGCACGGCGACAAGGCCGGCCGGGGTTTCGCCCACGGCTGCCAGCACTACCGGGACCGTCGCCGCGACAATGACAATTCCGCGAGTCCACGCAGCCGACGCAGCGCCACACAGCGCCGCCCACTCCCAGGCCAGTCCGACCACCGCCAGCACGACCAGGACGGCGAACACCGGTCCGCCCAGCCACACGCATACCAACGCGCAGGGAATGAGCACCGCCGCCGATGCGCCGCGCTGGCGAAGATCGCGCCAGCGCGCAGCCCCCCGGGCAGAAGCGGATTCGGCCGGCCGCGCCGCGATATCAGCCTGGACGGGCGCCAAATCGCCGCTCCCGCCGCGCGAAGTCGGCGAGCGCCGCGGCGAAATGCTCCGCCCCGAAATCCGGCCAAAGCACATCCATGAAGACCAGTTCGGCATAGGCCGCCTGCCAGAGCAGGAAATTCGACAGCCGGCGCTCACCCGAGGTGCGGATGATCAGGTCCGGATCGGGCATGCCCGCCGTCGCCAGGAACCGCGCGAACGCCGTCTCATCCACTCGGTGGGGGTCCAGTTGGCCGTCGCGGACCTCCTCCGCCATCGCACGTGCCGCCGCGGCGATCTCTGCCCGGGCACCGTAGGACAAGGCGATCGTCAAGTTGAGCCGGACATTCGGCTCGGTCTGTTGTTCCGCCGCCGCCAGGTCGCTCTGGATATCGGGATCGAAGCGACCGCGGTCGCCGATGAAGCGCAACCGCACGCCCTGCGCCTTCAACTCGGCGATCTCGGTCCTGAGATACTGCCGCAGCAGCCCAGTCAGGTCCATGACCTCTCCGGCCGGGCGGCGCCAGTTCTCACTGCTGAAGGCATAGATCGTCAGCCAGGAAACGCCGCTGCGCATTGCCGCCTCGATGGTGCGGCGCACCGCACGGGCGCCCTCCCGGTGGCCGGCGATCCGCGGCAGGTGCCGGGACGCTGCCCAGCGTCCGTTGCCGTCCATGATGATGGCGACATGTGCGGGCGGCGGCGCATCCGAACTGTCGGCAGCCGGCCGGCTGCGCGTATCGAGGATCGATTGAGTCATCACCGGCATGGACGGATTCGGCGCCTTCAGACCTGCCTGATATCTTTTTCCTTGTCCGCCAGGGCTTCGTCCACCTTTTTAACGTACTGGTCGGTCAGTTTCTGGATGGCGTCGGACCAGTCCTTGGCGAGGTCCTCACCGATCTCGTGCTTTTTCTCGTGGGTCTTGACCTGCTCCATGCCGTCCCGGCGCACGCCGCGCACCGCGACCTTCGCGCCTTCGGCATATTTATGCGCCATTTTCGCCAGTTCGTTCCGTCGCTCGGTGGTAAGCTGCGGGATCGGTACACGCACCAGCATGCCGTCGGCCGCCGGGTTCAGGCCGAGGCCAGCATCGCGGATCGCCTTCTCCACGGCGGAAACCATGGACTTGTCCCAGACCTGCACGGTCAGCATGCGCGCTTCGGGCGCACCCACGGTGCCAACCTGATTGAGCGGCATCTCGGTCCCGTAGGCATGCACCTTCACCGGTTCCAGCAGACCCGGATGCGCCCGCCCAGTGCGCAGGCCGGCGAATTCACGCTTCAAGGTATCCATTGCGCCGTCCATCCGGCGCCCAAGCTCCTGCTTCAGAACGTTGACATCCGGGGCCGCCATCGGAAGTGCCTCCCTATTGGGGTTCGATAATCCGGGTGAACTTTCCCTCGCCCCGCATCACCTGCGCAAAGGCGCCCGGAGCGTGGATGTTGAAGACCAAGATCGGCAGACGGTTTTCGCGTGCCAGCGAGATCGCCGCCGCATCCATCACGCCAAGGTCGTTGGCCAGCACGTCCAGATAGGTAAGCTGCTCATATCGTGTTGCGTTCGGCACCTTGCGCGGGTCGGCCGAGTAGACCCCGTCAACCTGGGTGCCCTTCAGCAGCGCATTGCAGCCCATTTCCGCCGCGCGCAACGCCGCCGCGGTGTCGGTGGTGAAGAACGGATTGCCGGTTCCGGCGGCGAAGATCACCACCCTGCCCTTCTCCATGTGCCGTTCGGCCCGCCGCCTTATGTAGGGTTCGCAGACGGACGACATGGGAATGGCCGACTGGACGCGGGTCGGCACGCCCTGCTGCTCCAGCGCGGACTGCATCGCGAGCGCGTTCATCACGGTCGCCAGCATGCCCATGTAGTCAGCCTGGGCGCGATCCATGCCCGCGGCAGCGCCGGAGACACCACGAAAGATGTTACCGCCGCCGATCACCACCGAGACCTGGACGCCCATGGCGGCGACCGCGCCGATATCCGTGGCGATGGTTTTCACCATGCCGGTATCGAGCCCGTACTCCCGCCTGCCCATCAGCGCCTCCCCCGACAGCTTCAGGAGAACCCGCTTGTAGAGCGGTTCCGCGCGATCGGCGGCCAGTTTGAAGGACATGATGCGGATCCGATGAAATGCGGCGGCACCCTAATGGCGGCGCCCATCGCTCACAAGACGAGACAGGCAATCCGCGCGGCGTGAGGATTTACGCCGCGGTACATAGTGCCGTTGAAGTGAACGAGTCCCTGTGAGGGTCTCATGACCCGGGCCTGGTTGCTCCGCACGGCCCGCTCCGGACCCCGGGACATAGGCCTCGTAACCAGCGCGCTCGGCACCCGGGCATTGCTGCCTGGGTGCCGGCCAGCGGCGTCAGATCTACGGGCTTGGCTGATCCTGCTGCTCGGCGGCGGAGACGCCGGCAGTCGCGGCAACCTCGGCCGCGAAATCTTCCTTCGGCTTCTCGATGCCTTCGCCCAGGGCGAAACGGGCAAACCCGGCCAGGGTGACGCCGGCTTTCTTCGCCACGGCGCGGACCCTGCTCTCGCCGTCATGCACCCAGACCTGCTCCAGCAGCACGACTTCCTCGTAGTATTTCCGGATGCGCCCTTCGACCATCTTCTCGATGATCGCCTCGGGCTTGCCGGAGGCACGCGCCTGCTCCGACAGCACCGCCTTTTCCCGTTCCAGCGAGGCGGGATCGACCGCATTGATGTCCAGCGCTTCCGGCCGGCTGGCGGCAACGTGCATGCCGACCTGACGGCCCAAGGTCTCCAGGGTCGCGAACTCGCCCTGCCCCTCGACCGCCGCCAGCACGCCGATCTTGCCAAGGCCCGGCTTCAGCGCCTGGTGGACATAGGTGGCGACCACGCCCTGCTTCACGCTCAGCACCTTGGCGCGCCGGAGATTCATGTTCTCCCCGATCGTCGCCACCAGGTGCGTCAGTTCATCGGCGACGCTGCGGCCGGTTCCGGGAAACGGTTCGGCCTTGATCGCCTCGACATCGTCACCCACCGCCAGAACGATGCGCGCCACGGTGGCGACGAAGTTCTGGAACGTCTCGTTGCGGGCGACGAAATCGGTTTCCGCGTTGACTTCGACCACCGCGGCGGCCTTGCCGTCGGGCGCCGAGGCGACGCCCACCAGGCCTTCCGCGGCGATGCGGCCGGATTTCTTGGCGGCGGCGGCAAGTCCCTTCTTGCGCAACCAGTCGACGGCGGTTTCGAGATCGCCGTCGGTCTCGGTCAGCGCCTTCTTGCAGTCCATCATGCCCGCGCCGGTCTTCTCGCGCAGGTCCTTCACCAGGGCGGCGGTGATCGCGGCCATAGCAGTCTCCAGTTAGAGCGTGATCGTCGCAGGCGGACTCGCCGGAGACGTGAATCACGCGATCAAACAGAACCTCGAGCCTGTTCGGTGCGTCTATCTGCACCGCACAGGCTCCAGGTGTCAGTGACCCGTCATCTCATAATCAGCCTGAGAGCCACACTCAGGCGGACGCTTCGGCGCGGATCTCCGGGTCCGGCAGAGCGGCGGGCGGCAGTTCCTCGGCGGCGCCGATATCGGCGCCTGAGGCGGCCATTTCGGCACTGATCCCGTCCAGCACCGCGCCGGCCACCAGGTCGCAATAGAGGGTGATGGCGCGGATCGCGTCATCGTTGCCGGGAATCGGGAAGGTGACGCCGGTCGGGTCGGAGTTGCTGTCCAGGATCGCCACGACGGGGATGCGCAGCTTGTTGGCTTCCTCGACCGCCAACTTTTCCTTGTTGGTATCGATGATGAACAGGATATCGGGCAGGCCGCCCATCTCCTTGATGCCGCCCAGCGCGCGGTCCAGCTTGTCCTTGTCGCGGGTGATGTCCAGGACTTCCTTCTTGGTCAGCCCCTGGGTATCGCCCGCCACCAGATCCTCGATCTGGCGCAGCCGCTTGATCGAGCCGGTGATGGTCTTCCAGTTGGTCAGCGTGCCGCCGAGCCAGCGGTGGTTGATGTAGTACTGGCCGCAGCGCTTGGCGGCATCGGCGACGTACTCGGCCGCGGCGCGCTTGGTGCCGACGAACAGAACGCGGCCGCCCGCGGCGGTGACATCGCGGATGGCGCGCAGCGCGCGGTCCAGCATTGGCACTGTCTGCTGCAGGTCGATGATATGGACCTGGTTGCGGGCGCCGTAGAGGTACGGCGCCATCCGCGGGTTCCAGCGGCGGGTGTGGTGGCCGAAATGGACGCCGGCTTCCAGAAGCTGACGCAGAGTGAATTCGGGCATCGCCATTGGCGTGCTCCTTTCCTTGTGGTCCGGTTGCGCCTCCGCGGGGGTTGCCGTGTGCGGCACCGGATCTGGCGGCAAGCCAGGAAAGGGTACCCCGCGTGTGAATTACCAGCGGCCCACTGATGGGCGGGCTGCCGGCGGGCGGGATATGGCGGAAACCGGGACCGAATGCAAGGCAGCGGCGTCCATGCGTGGCCGCTACGGCGTCGTGCCGGCGTTCGGTCCACCCTTTTGCCCTTTGGAAGTATGCGGCGCGGACAGGATGCCGGTGGTCTCACGGATCCGGAGCGTGTGTCAGACCCGGCTGCGCCCGAGGTGATCGTTCTATCGAGAGCTGATCCGTTTGGGCCGTACGATGTCGTCGGGGCGAGCCGGCAAGAGAGTTCGATCGCCAGGATGCCCCACCAGTAGGGTCATGCGCCCTGGCCCTACGACCGTTTGATCGTGCCAGCAGCCGAATGCCCAGCCGATCCGATACAAACCCGGCTGCAGGTCGAAGCGTGCGGCATCGAAGGAGCGCGCGAGGTCCCTGACGACGGCGAGTTCGAGGTTCGAGACAATCCGGCCTGAACCGAATCCCAGCCGTATCAGACAATCGGCACGAGGGCCTGCTGGACGCTCGATGCGCGCCGACAACGCATAGACACCGGCCATTCTGACCGCAAGGAAACCCGCGCCCTCACCGACATAGAGGGAGCCCGCCAGTCCACCCTTGATGATTTGCCCCATATCGAAGCTCGCCCCGTCGAGGGGGAAGGCGGTCAGAGCTGTCCGCTTGACGTCGACATCCAATGTGGCGCTGACCGCTATCGGATGAGTCGTTGCAACCCATCCGGCCTCATATCCGGCGAGGGTGCCGTCGGCCTCCAGTGCCGGCAAAGGCCGGGAGGGCTGGACGGTCTTCGGCTCGCCATCAGGCGCGCCCGACACGATGGAACCGTGCGGCACCGCCCATGCGGGCGGCGGATGTTTTCCACCGTGCAGCGCCAGCCATAGTGCGGCCGCCGCTGCGCAGCCAAATATGGGCGCCGGCCCGAGCAGCAGACTGGCCGAATAAAGACCATCCCGCTGCCAGAGCCGACGATGAATGAATGCGAGTTTCCCGAAGAACCGGCTCATGGTGCAGCCGCGACCGGCATGGCCGCGATCGCCGACTCCAGGTCGCGCGACGTCAGTTCGTTAAGATCGACATTGCCCCCCGCAAGCATCGGCGCGATGCGCAGGGCCTGTGCTTCGCGCGCCCGTTCGAGCAAGGTGCGCGCGGTACGCGCATTGCCGAAGTCCGGATGCCGGCGCGCCTGCTCGAAATACGTCTTGATGATCCGGTCCGACTGAGGGCCGAAACGCAGCCCGCTTTCCTTGGCCATGGCATGCATGATCGACAGCAGGTCATCGGTATCGTAGCTGTCAAACCGGACTGTCTTGGTGAAGCGCGACGGCAAGCCAGGATTGCTTGCCACAAAACGCTCCATCTGTTCCAGATAGCCGGCGACAATCACTACCAGCCGATTGCGGTTATCCTCCATCTCCTTCAACAGCGTGTCGATGGCTTCCAGTCCGAACGCGTCATCCTGCCCGGCGGTGCGCGCGACAAGCGCATAGGCCTCGTCGATGAAGAGGATGCCATCGAGGGCTTCCGCAACCACTTTCTTGGTCTTCAGCGCGGTCTGTCCAATGTAGCCGGCGACCAGCCCGGCCCGATCCGTCTCGATCAGGTGGCCCTTCTCCAGGACCCCGAGGTCGCGCAGGATCGAACCATACAAGCGGGCAACGACGGTCTTGCCGACACCGGGTGGTCCGGCAAACACCATGTGGAGGGAGATGGGAGAGACCTGCAAACCCTGATCCTGCCGCGCCGCTTCGACCTTCAGGCGCTGGATCAGGGTGCTGATCTCGCGCTTGACGGTATCGAGCCCGGTCATTCGCGCCAGTTCATCCAGCGCGCCCGCGCCCATCACAGGAACGCGGGACCGCAGGCGATAGGTACCGCGGCGAGGACCGCTGACCACTTGCGGCCATAGCCGCACCATCTGGACGGCGCAGTACAAACTGGCCGATGCGACAAGTCCAATAAGGACGGCATACCCGAGCCAGGCGGGCAGTACGGGGGTCATCTTGAATGCGGACATGACGCCGACTGCGGTCATCACCAGCATACTGAGGCCGATCACCGGACTCGGGCCAAGCTGCGCCTTCAGCCACTCGCCAAATTTAGCCACCTTGTGTCTTGCACCGGTTGGCTGGGTGCCAGGTCACGCGCCGCATTGCATCATCGCTTTGTGCCGCGACGTGCCACGCCGGACGCAGGGCGATGATCGCGCGGCCCCCGGCGCTGAGTGCCATCAATTCGCCGCTCCCTGTTTCGTATGCGCCCGGATAAGGAATGGCCACCCTCTGCGGCGTGTCGGTCAGGGTGAAGACCGGCGAAAAATAGGCTCCCGACCGCAAGCGCACAGTTCCCGGTGGCTGGCCCGGTGCGCGCACCAGCGATACCCAGGCCAACGGCAAGGGACAACCGGCCGCACGTCCCTTGAACCGCGCCAGAAAGGCCGAGGATCCGTTCATCGTCGCCAACGCTGCGGCAATATCCCGGTCGTCGACTTCGGCCAGCTCGCTGGCGGCGGCGAGGCCGCCATCCTTTGGGCTGTTGGCCGACCCTGGGTTCGTTGCCAGCCAAAACCAGCACGCGATGCCGGACGCCAGCGCGATCATTGCCGCTGGCCAGAGCCCCGGCACCTGGCTGCCGGCCGATGCCTTGCCTTTGCCTTCCGCTACTGGCCGTCGTGACTCGGAATCCTGCATTACGACTTAACCGAATCGAAGCCGCGCCAAGTGTCAGCGAGTCTCATCCTCACGACAACCCGGCCCGGGTGCTAAACGCGCCTGTAACGAACGTCAAGCCGGCCGGCCGGTCGCGGCCACCCTTTTTCGGTACGGTATTACGCCGTACATGGTGCCGTGCCCGTCAGGTGGCGCTTTCGGCACCGCAGGCTTGCTGCGTGTGCCCGGTTGCGCGGTGGCCAAGACCGGGGCGCTGTTGATCGTCGTGCCGGCCTGCGCGACAAACAACGAAGCGCCGATCGCCATCCGGCGGACGGGCACGGGAAGGCGAAACGGCATGGGTGAATCCAGTGATGAGCCTCGATACTTGATTAGCACGAGCGCATCGCTTTACCAGCAGCGAAACGACGGGGGATGCGCACGACCGAACGCCGCCCCGGACGTCAGATCAGCGGTGCCGCCCCTATGAAAACAGCTACCCCGCCGCGCCGCCAACCTCCAAATGTCACGCCGTACGGCTAACTTACCGGCATCGGCACGCCACGCGACACGGATACCGTGAGGCGGCCGGCCATCGTCAGAGCCGGCAGGACGCCGGGAGAGGAAACCGCGCCACATGACAAAGCCCCTGCTCCGGTCGGCCCTGCCGCTCGTCGTTGCCTGCCTGTTGACCGGCTGTGTTCCGCCGCCCGGCAAGACCCAGTCCCGCTGCGCCGCAGCGCTCGGGCCGCCCGTCCTGGTGTTCAACCTTTTCTTCGGCCGCAACGTCCCCGGCCTGGGCAACGTGACAGACAAGGAATGGCGGGCCTTCCTGGATCAGGAGGTCACGCCGAACCTGCCGCACGGTTACACGGTGTTCGACGCACAGGGCGCCTGGATGAACCCCGTCAACGACAAGACGCTCCGCGAGCCGACCAGGGTGCTGATGGTCGCGCTCCCCGACGTGCCCGAAAGCGCAGCGGCGGTCACCCGCGTCAGGAACGCCTATCAGGTCCGGTTCCGCCAGGGCCTGGTCGGCATGGCGGCGTACCCAGCCTGCGGCTCATTCTGACACAGTCGGTTCGGGCGGGGCAGACCGGCCACGGCTCCGCACCGCAGGCATGACGGGCCTCCCGCCAAACGGGGTTTCAGCCCGCCCCGCCCTGGTGTAGACGCCGCCAACCCGATGCCGGAGCACCGATGACCGCGCCCTTCCCCGCCACCGCTCTTGAGCCGGACGCCACCGCCCCGCTGATCCTGGCGCTGCCCAAGGGCCGGATCCTGGCGGAGTGTGCGCCCTTGCTGATGCGGGCCGGCATCGCCCCCGCCCCGGACTATGCCGATGAGGACAGCCGCCGCCTGCGCTTCCCGACCGACGACCCGATGCTGGACGTGGTCCGGGTCCGCCCCTTCGACGTCGCCACCTTCGTCGCCTTCGGCGCCGCCCAGCTCGGCATTTGCGGCGCGGACGTGCTGATGGAGTTCGACTACCCGGAAGTCTATGCGCCGCTCGACCTCGGCATCGGCAAATGCCGGGTCTCCGTCGCCGAACCCAGGGAAACCGCCGGCAGCGATGACCCCTCCCGCTGGTCGCGCGTGACGGTCGCCACGAAATACCCGAACACCGCCCGCCGGCACTTCGCCAGCCGAGGCATCCACGCCGATGTGGTGCACCTGAACGGCGCAATGGAGCTCGCCCCCGGCCTCGGCCTGTCGCGGCTGATCGTGGACCTGGTGCAGACCGGCTCCACCCTGAAGGCCAACGGCCTGACGGAAACCGAGGTCATCGCCAACGTCACCAGCCGCCTGATCGTCAACCGCACCGCACTCAAGACCCGCCCCGAAGCCATCGGCGCCTGGATCGCCCGCTTCCGCGCCGCGCTCGCCGGCGGCTGAGCCGAACCGCGCCATGCTCCGCCTGTCCACCACGGCACCAGGGTTCGAGACGGAATTCACCGCCCTGCTATCCCAGGCGCGCGAAACCACCGAGGCCGTGGACAAGGCGGTCGCCGCCATCATCGCCGATGTCCGCGCGCGCGGCGATGCGGCGCTGATCGACTACACCGCCCGTTTCGACGGCGTCACCCTGAGTGCAGACCACCTGCGCATCGGCGGGGAAGACATCGATGCCGCCGTCGCCGGCATCGACCCCGGGCTGACAGCCGCGCTCGACCTCGCTGCGACGCGGATCGAGGCGTTTCACCAGGCGCAGAAACCCGTCGACCTCCGCCTGACGGATGCCGCCGGCCTGACCCTCGGCATGCGCTGGACCCCGCTGGACTCTGTCGGGCTCTACGTGCCGGGCGGCAAGGCAGCGTATCCGTCCTCGGTGCTGATGAACGCAATCCCCGCCCGCACAGCCGGGGTCGGCCGGATCGCCATGTGCGTCCCTGCGCCCGGCGGGACACTGAACCCGCTGGTGCTGGCCGCCGCAAGACGCGCCGGCGTGTCGGAGATCTACCGGGTAGGCGGCGCGCAGGCGGTGGCCGCGCTCGCCTACGGCACCGCCACAATCGCGCCGGTCGATCGGATCGTCGGCCCGGGCAATGCCTATGTCGCGGAAGCCAAGCGCCAGGTCTTCGGCCACGTCGGTATCGACGCCATCGCCGGCCCGTCGGAGGTCGTCGTGCTCGCCGACGACGCCAACGACCCAAGGCTGGTGGCCGTTGATCTGCTGGCGCAGGCCGAACATGACGAGGCCGCGCAGTCGATCCTGATCAGCGACAGTGCGGCTTTCGCCGATGCCGTGACGGCCGCCGTTGCCGCCGAATTGCCCTCCCTGCCGCGCGCGGCAATCGCGGGTGAAAGCTGGGCACATCACGGTGCCGTCATTGTCGTGCGGGATTGGACGGAGGCGGTGGCGCTGGTCAACCGCCTCGCGCCCGAGCACCTGCAACTGATGCTGCGCGACCCCGAACCGGTCTTCGCGCAGGTTCGTCACGCCGGCGCCGTGTTTCTGGGCGCGCACTGCCCCGAGGCCGTCGGCGATTATGTCGCCGGTCCGAACCACGTGCTGCCGACCGGCCGCACCGCGCGCTTCGCTTCCGGCCTGTCGGTCTTCGATTTCCTCAAGCGCACCACTTTCGCCGCGGCCGGCGCGGACTCGCTCGCAATCGTCGGTCCCGCGGCGGTTGCGCTGGCGGAGGCGGAAGGACTACAGGCACATGCGCGCAGTATTGCCCTGCGACTTGGCCAGACATAACCGCCGGCTTGACGTTACCGGCGGCGATCATCATGTTCCGCGGCGAAATCAACTGCTTGAAGAGGTCTGATGTCAAAAGAAGACATGATAGAATTCAGTGGCACGGTGATGGAACTGCTGCCCAATGCGATGTTCCGCGTGAAGCTAGACAACGAACACAGCATCCTCGCGCACACCAGCGGCAAGATGCGCAAGAACCGCATCCGTGTGCTCGCCGGGGATCGGGTGAACGTGGAAATGACGCCATACGACCTGAGCAAGGGCCGCATCACCTTCCGCTTCAAGTGACCATCCGGGCGACTCTGGCCCGCCTCTGCAGGTAGCTGGCTTCCGGCCATGGAGCGCCCTTCGCTGATTCTTGCCTCGGCCAGCCCGAGACGGCTGGCCCTGCTGGCGCAGATCGGAATCGTCCCCGATCGCATCCTCGCAACCGACATTGACGAGACTCCGCGGCGCGACGAGCTGCCGCGGCAACTGGCGCTGCGCCTCGCGCGCGCCAAATCCGCCGCGGCCTGCGCCGGGTTGGGGGCAGCGGGCGCGTGTGTGCTCGCCGCCGATACGGTGGTCGCGGTGGGCCGGCGCGTTCTGCCCAAGGCGGAAACCGAGGCCGAGGCACGCGCCTGCCTGAGCCTGCTGTCCGGCCGCCGCCATCATGTGTTCACCGCGGTCGTGCTGGCTGTGCCCGATGGGAGGCGGGCGGAACGGCTGGTGGACAGTGTCGTGGCGTTCGCCCGGCTGACGGAGGCGCAGCTTGCGGCCTACCTCGCGTGCGGTGAGTGGCGCGGCAAGGCGGGCGGCTATGCCATCCAGGGACGGGCCGCCTCTTTCATCCGTTTCCTGTCGGGCAGCCATTCGAACGTTGTCGGGCTGCCGTTGTTCGAGACCGCGCAGTTGCTGCGGGGCTTTGGCTGGCAATTGCCGTGAGCGGCCGAGCCGAGGGCCTGGGCGTCGAGATTCGCGCGGCGTGCAGCCCGGGTGAGGTGCGGGTCGCCGCCACCCGGGACGGCACACTGCTGGACTACGCCGTCTGGCGTCCCGGCGCCCCCGACGGTGTCGGTGACCTGCATCGCGGCCGGGTATCGGCACTTGTGCCGGCAATGGCGGGCGCCTTCGTCACTCTGGCCGATGCCGAGGGCTTCCTACCCGACAGCGAGGGTGCCAAGGGACTGACCGAGGGGACCGTGCTCCCCGTGCGCGTGACCCGCGCGGCACAGGGAGGCAAGGGACCGCGGCTTACCGCCCGCGTGACCGCGGAAGAGGCCGCACTCGCCGACGCCGGGCCGGTTGCTCGCCTGCGGCGCGGCCCCGACGCGGTAACGGAATTCGCCGCCGGCTACGAGGCGGCGCCGGTCCTGGTGGACGAACCGGGCATCGCCGCCCTGCTCCGCCGGACGCTGGGCGAGCGGGTCGTGGTGACCTCCTCGGTCTGGGCCGATGGGTTGGCGGAGCAAGTGGACTGCTTGGCCGAACCGGTGATTTCCCTTGCCGGCGGCGCGCGCCTGTCGATCCACCCAACGCCGGCCCTGGTGGCGATCGACATTGACAGCGGCAGCACGGCGGCCAGCCGGCGCGACAGGAACACGCAGCACCGGCACGTCAACGAAGGTGCGATCCCGGCGCTGGTCCGGCAGATCCGGCTGCGCAACCTCTCGGGCGCGATTGTTGTCGATTTCGCCGGGCTGTCGCCGCGCCGACGCGCCGCGCTTGGCCCGGCTTTGGGCGCGGCTCTCGCAGCCGACCCTCTCCACCCGCGGTTCCTGGGATTCACCGCGCTCGGCCTGGCGGAAATCGTGCGCCCGCGGGTGCATCCGCCGCTGCACGAGGTGCTGACCGGTCCGCATGCCGCCGGGTTGGTGGCGCTCCGCCGGATCGCCGCGGGCTTCGATCCGGCTTTTGGCGGGCTGCCGATCCTGCGCGCGGCACCGGCGGTGGTGCGGGCGCTGGAGAGCGACCCGGTCGCGCTGGCGGACCTTGCGCGACGGACCGGGTATGACCTTGTGTTGCGCTCGGACCCTTCTTTGCCAGCCGATGGCTGGCTCATGGAGCACGCGTATGGCTAAGAAACCACCCGCCTGCCCGATCTGCGGCAAGCCGGTGACCGAGGCGAGCCGGCCGTTCTGCTCGCCCCGTTGCGCGCAGATCGACCTGGGCCGCTGGCTGACCGGCGAGTACCGCGTTCCCGGCCCGCCGGCGGAGTTGGACGACGGCCCGGCATCGCCCGACCGGCAGGATTGACGGCGGCTTGTTCGGTTGAGCTTGGGTCACCCGCTCGCGTTGCCAGGGACGTTGCCCCTTCGGCCGATCGCTCATTGTGCTTGCGGCCGATGGACCGGCGTCAAGCCCAGGCCGCTTGCGGCGGTCGCTGCGCGAGGCTTGACCCCGGCCCGCCGGCTGAAGACTGGCTTGAGATCGGATTCAGGGAGGGATGCGGTCACCGTCTCGGGGCAGCCGATCGGTCCGTGAGGAGGCTGCCCTATTGCTCATTGCCCGGCCTGCAATATATCCGGCCAGTCAACAACGGGAGGAAATGGTCATGGCCACTGACCAGAAACTAGAACATCGCAGCCTGGGCAAGGGCGGGCTCTCCGTCACCGCTATCGGCCTCGGCTGCATGTCGCTGTCCGGCGTCTACGGTGCAGCGGACGATGCCGTGTCCGAAAACCTGATCCGCCACGCCATCGACAGTGGCGTGGACCACCTCGATTCCTCCGACATGTACGGCTGGGGTCACAACGAGGAACTGATCGGACGCGCCATCAAAGGCCGCCGCGATCAGGTCGTGCTGGCAACCAAATTCGGCCAGGTCCAGCGGCCCGGCCAGTCGAACGGCGTCAACGGCCGGCCCGAGTATGTGATGCAGGCCTGCGAGACCAGCCTCAAGCGGTTGGGGTTGGACGTGATCGATCTCTATTACCAGCACCGCGTCGATCCCGACGTGCCGGTGGAAGACACCGTCGGCGCGATGGCGAAGCTGGTGCAGCAGGGCAAGGTGCGCTTCCTCGGCCTGTCGGAAGCCCATCCGGACCGCATCCGGCGCGCCCACGCCGTGCATCCGATCGCCGCGGTGCAGACGGAATACTCATTGCTGTACCGGGCCGAAGCCGAAGAAACCAGGCGCACGACGCGTGAGCTGGGCATCAGCTTCGTGGCCTATGCGCCGCTGGGACGCGGATTCCTGACCGGTGCGATCCAGACCTTCGCCGATGTCGATGGCAGGCGTGCCGCGCACCCGCGATTCCAGCAGGAGAATTTCGACCGCAACCGCGAACTGGTGGCG
>DATNEJ010000401.1:0-9275 GCA_035606775.1 Acetobacteraceae bacterium
CATGACGGCTGCAACGCGCTCCGCCAGGTCGGATTGCAGATAGGGTTTGGCGAGTCGCGGAATCGGCAGGTCGTCAGGCTCCGGCAGATCGATATAGCCGCTGGCCAGGATGACCGGAATGTCGGGCCAGTCCTGGTGCATCACACGGGCCAGATCCATGCCTGTCATGTGCGGCATTGCATGATCGGTCACCACCAGGTCGATCTTCGGATCGGTCCGCAGCGTTTCTATCGCCCCAGCCGCCGACGAGGCTTCGACCACGACGTGCCCGAGATCGCGCAGCATCTCCGCCGTACCCGACAGAATCAGCGGATCGTCATCCACGACCAGAATGCGGCAGCCGCGCACGGGATGGAGTACGTGTTCAGCGCTTTCGTCCTGCGGAGCCGGCCTCGCGTGATCGACAGGCAGCCACAGGCGCACAACGGTTCCCTTTCCGACCTGGCTTGCGATGCGCATGCCACCACCCGATTGCGCGGCCAGACCGTGCACCATGGAGAGACCCAGGCCGGTGCCCTTGCCGACGCCCTTGGTCGTGAAGAATGGTTCAGTCGCCCGCGCCAATGTCGCCGCATCCATTCCCATACCGGTATCAGCCACGGCAACGCAGACGAAATCGTCGCCACCCCGCGCGCCGCCAGTAAAATCCTCGCCGGTTTCACGGCTCGCCCGTATGGTAAGGCGTCCGCCTTCCGGCATTGCGTCGCGCGCATTGACAGCGAGGTTCAACAGCGCCAGCTCGAATTGCTGCGGATCGATCCGGATCAACGGCAGCGCCGGGGTGACGGATACCTCGATATCGATCGTCTGGCCGAGCAGCCGGCGCAGCATGTCCTCCATGCCTCTCACTAATGCATCGACCTGCACCGTTATCGGCTTCAACTCCTGCCGGCGAGCGAAAGCCAGCATCCGCTTCGTCAGCTTCGCGCCGCGTTCCGCGCCGGCAATTGCGCCATCGACGAAGTGGATCAGTCGGGAGTCTTCGGGAAGCTGCTTCTTCAGCAAAGTCAGATTGCCCAATACGGCCATCAGCAGATTGTTGAAGTCGTGGGCAACGCCTCCGGTAAGCTGACCCAGGCTTTCCATCTTCTGCATCTCGTGGACCTGGCTCAGCGCCGCTTCGCGCTCGCGCGTCCGCTCCTCCACCCGCCGCTCCAGTTCAGCGTTTGCCCGTTCCAGTTCGGCTGTACGCTCCGTGACGCGCTTCTCCAGCTCGGCGTTGAGCCCCTCAAGTTCCCGGGTTTTGCGGTACAGTTCCGCAAAGACTTTCACCTTTGCGCGCATCAGCTCTGGTACCAGAGGCACCGGCAGATAATCCACCGCACCGGCGGCATAGCCGCGCAGCCGGTCCGGGTCGGTCAGGTGAATGGCCGAGACGAAGATGATCGCGGTGCGGCGGTAGCGGGGATGCTCGCGGATCATGGCCGCAAGCTCGAACCCATCGAGCTCGGGCATGGAAACATCCGTCAGCACCACAGCGATATCGTGCCGCAGCAACTGCTCCAGCGCCTCACGCGCCGAACCCGCCTTGATCAGGTTCTCACCCAGTTCGGCGAGGATGACCTCATAGCTGAGCAGCTTTGCCGGTTGGTCATCCACCAGCAAGATGTTGACAGGCTCCTGCATACCCTTACCGGTGCAACCAATTACGCAGCGTGGACAGCAATTGTTCGGTGTTCACGGGCTTGGCCAGGTAATCCGACGCGCCGGCATCCAGGCATTTCTCCCGGTCGCCCTTCATCGCCTTGGCTGTGAGCGCGATGATGGGCAGGCGGCGGAAATTCGGATCGTGCCGCATTTCCTGGATCGTCTCATAGCCGTCCATTCCGGGCATCATGATATCCACCAGGGCGATCGCCACGTTCGGCGACGCCTTCAGTAGCGAAATCGCCTCCCGGCCGGTGGTCGCGGCCAACACGTTCATGCCGCGCCGCTCCAGCACGCTGGAGAGCGCGAAAATGTTGCGGGCATCATCGTCGACCAGCAATACTTTCTGCCCCACCAGGTGTTCATCGGAACTGTGCAGCCGTTCCAGCATGCGCTGCTTCTCCGATGGCATATCCGCAAAGACGCGATGCAGGAACAGCGCCGTCTCATCCAGCAGGCGCTCCGGCGACTCGACGCCCTTTACCACCACGCTGCGGGCCATCGTGTGAAGCTGTGCATCTTCCTCGGGTGACAGTTCCCGGCCTGTGAAGACCACCACCGGCACGTCGCGAAGAGCATCATCCGCACGGATATAGTCCAGCACCTCAAACCCGGTCATGTCGGGCAGCCGCAGATCGAGCACGATGCAATCCGGCGCCTGAGTTTTCATCGCGGCGATGGCGTCCGCGCCGGTCGACGTCGGGATGATGTCGACGTCCTCATCCTCCAGCAGCGCGGTAATGCCAAGCCGCTCCCCGGCATTGTCCTCCACCAGCAGCAGGCGTCTGCGCCGTGGGCGCGCGAACTCGGCGATGCGATAGATCGCCTCCCGCAAATTGGCTGTGCTGGCCGGCTTGGTAATGAAAGAGAAGGCGCCGCGCGCCAGGCCGTGCTGACGTCCCTCGTCCAACGTCACGATCTGCACTGGGATATGCCGGGTCGCCGGATCCTGCTTGAGCTGGCCCAGAAGCGTCCAGCCGAGCATGTCGGGAAGGAATATATCCAGCGACACAGCGATCGGCCGATATTTTCGTGCGAGCGCGAGCGCTTCGGCGCCGCGCGAAGCGATCAGCACCTTGAGGCTGTGATCGTGCGCAAGATCGGCGATGATCCGCGCGTAGTAGGGATCATCCTCGACGACCAGCAAGGCTTGGTCATTCTCGCCGACGGACTCGCGGTCATCCGGAAGCACGGCCGCGAAATGCTCCTGCGAACGAGGGAGGGTCCCGTCGGTGCCGTCCGGCAGCGATTTCCGCTCTTGTAACGGCGCGCGTAACGGCGAGGCAGCCCCGGCATAGGTTATCGGCAGGAACAGGGTGAATGTGCTGCCTGTGCCCTGGGCGCTGTGGAGCTGAATCTCCCCACCCAGCAGGTAGGCGAGCTCGCGGGAGATCGCCAGGCCGAGACCGGTGCCGCCGTATTTACGGCTGGTGCTGGCATCGGCCTGCTGAAACGCCTCGAAGATCAGGCGCTGCTTCTCGGGCGGGATACCAATCCCGGTGTCCGTGACCTCGAAGGCGACGACCGCCGCAGCCTGCTGCAAGATGGCATTGTCCGCCGACCACCCGCCTTTGACGGCGGCGATGCGAAGCCGGACACCGCCATGTTCGGTGAACTTGAACGCGTTCGACAGCAGGTTCTTCAACACCTGCTGCAGACGCTTCGAATCGGTGCCTATGCTGCGAAGGCGCGGATCGACCTCCACGTCGAAGGCAAGGCCGCGGGTCTCCGCCTCATGCCGGAACGGCCGCGTCACCGCTTCCTGCAGCGCCGGCAACAGGATTTCCTCCACATCCACCGACACCGTGCCGGACTCGATCTTCGAAAGGTCCAGGATATCGCTGATCAGATTGAGCAGATCGGTGCCCGCACCGTGAATTGTGCGGGCGAACTCGACCTGACGGTCGGTCAGGTTTCCATCGCTGTTGTCGCTCAACTGCTGGCCCAGGATCAGGATGGAGTTCAGCGGCGTGCGCAATTCGTGCGACATGTTCGCCAGGAATTCGGACTTGTACCGCGACGTCAGCGCGAGCTCGGTTGCCTTCTCCTCCAGCGCCCGCCTTGCCTGCTCGATCTCCTGATTCTTGGCCTCCACTTCCACGTTGCGTTCGGCAAGCTGCTCGGCCTTCTGCTCAAGCTCCTCGTTCGTCTGCTGCAGCTCGCGCTGGCGGGTCTGCAACTCCGTGGCAAGCTGCTGAGACTGCTTCAGCAGCCCCTCGGTCTGCATCGTTGCCTCGATGCTGTTCACCACGATGCCGATGCCGCCGGTCAACTGCTCCAGAAACGCCTTCTGCCGATCGGTGAATGCACCGACGGTGGCAAGCTCGATCACCGCCTTGACCTGACCCTCGAACAGGACAGGCAGAACGAAGACGCTGCGCGGCGGCGCCTTGAACAGGCCGGAGCGGATGGGCACGACGTTCGGCGGCATGTCCTGGATCAACATCCGGCGCCCTTCCGCGGCGCACTGGCCGATCAGGCCGTCACCGAAAGCCAGCCGTTCCGGATGGCCGTCCGTTCCGCCATCGGCATAGGCGGCCAGCAGCCTGAGATCCGCCGGTGCACCCGCCGCGGTATCCGGACCAATCAGGTAGATGACACCATTCTGCGCATCCACCAGCGGGGCAAGCTCGGACAACAGCATGCGGCCTACGGTCGCAAGGTCGCGCTGCCCCTGCAGCATGCTGGTGAAACGCGCGAGATTCGACTTCAGCCAGTCCTGTTCTGTGTTGCGCTCCGTGGTCAGGCGCAGGTTGTCGATCATGGTGTTGAGGTTGTCCTTGAGTTCGGCCACCTCGCCACGGGCATCGACCTGGATCGAACGTGTCAGGTCGCCTTTCGTCACCGCGGTCGCCACCTCGGCAATGGCGCGCACCTGGGTCGTCAGGTTGGCTGCCAGCAGGTTGACGTTGCCGGTCAGGTCCTTCCAGCTGCCAGCGGCACCAGGCACATTCGCCTGCCCGCCAAGCCGTCCTTCGACGCCAACCTCGCGCGCCACCGTCGTCACCTGATCGGCCAAGGTAGCCAGCGTGTTGGTCATGTTGTTGATGGTTTCGGCCAGCGCCGCGACCTCGCCTTTGGAGGTCATTGTCAGGTTCTGCCTTACGTCGCCATTGGCGACGGCCGTGACGACCCGAACGATGCCACGCACCTGCTCGGTGAGATTGGCCGCCATGACGTTCACGGTATCGGTCAGGTCCTTCCATGTGCCGGCCACGCCGGGCACCTGCGCCTGTCCGCCCAGCTTGCCTTCGGTGCCGACCTCGCGGGCGACGCGCGTCACCTCACTGGCAAAGGCGTTCAACTGATCGACCATCGTGTTGATGGTGTTCTTCAGTTCCAGAATTTCGCCCTTCACGTCCACGGTGATCTTGCGCGACAGGTCGCCACGGGCGACCGCCGTCGTCACCTCCGCGATGTTGCGCACCTGGGTCGTCAGGTTGGCGGCCAGCAGGTTCACGTTGTCGGTCAAATCCTTCCAGGTGCCGGCGACGCCGGGCACGACGGCCTGCCCCCCAAGGCGCCCCTCGGTGCCGACCTCGCGCGCGACACGCGTTACCTCGGCGGCAAACGATCGAAGCTGCTCCACTGTCGTGTTGAGCGTTTCCTTAAGCAGCAGCATTTCGCCGCGCACATCGACAGTGATCTTCTTCGACAGATCGCCGTTGGCGATGGCGGTCGCCACTTCGGCGATATTGCGCACCTGGCCGGTCAGGTTGGACGCCATGAAATTGACGTTGTCGGTCAAGTCTTTCCACGTGCCCGCCACGCCCGGCACCTGCGCCTGTCCGCCCAGCTTGCCTTCAGTCCCGACTTCGCGCGCCACGCGCGTCACTTCGCTGGCAAAGGCATTGAGCTGATCGACCATCGTGTTGGTCGTGTTCTTCAGCTCCAGGATCTCACCCTTCACGTCCACAGTGATCTTGCGGCCCAGATCGCCGCGTGCGACCGCGGTTGTAACCTCCGCGATGTTGCGCACCTGGGCTGTCAGGTTGCCGGCCATGAAATTGACGCTGTCGGTCAGGTCCTTCCACGTGCCGGCCACACCTGGAACCTGCGCCTGTCCGCCCAGCTTGCCTTCGGTCCCAACCTCGCGCGCCACACGCGTCACCTCCCCGGCGAACCGGTTGAGCTGATCGACCATGGTGTTGAGCGTCTCTTTCAGTTGAAGGATTTCACCGCGCACGTCCACGGTGATCTTGCGCGACAGATCGCCCCCGGCGATTGCGGTCGCCACCTCGGCGATGTTGCGCACCTGTGCCGTCAGGTTCCCGGCCATGAAGTTGACGCTGTCGGTCAGGTCCTTCCACGTGCCGGCCACGCCCGGCACCTGCGCCTGACCGCCAAGGCGGCCTTCTGTGCCGACCTCGCGCGCCACACGCGTCACCTCGCCGGCGAACGCATTGAGCTGATCGACCATTGTGTTGATGGTCTCTTTCAACTGCAAAATCTCGCCGGAGACGTTCACGGTGATCTTCTTGGAAAGATCGCCCTGCGCCACGGCGGTCGCCACCTCGGCGATGTTGCGCACCTGACCAGTCAGATTCGACGCCATGGAGTTGACGCTGTCGGTCAGGTCCTTCCAGGTGCCAGCCACGCCGGATACCTGCGCCTGCCCCCCCAGCCTTCCCTCCGTGCCGACCTCGCGCGCCACGCGCGTCACCTCCCCGGCGAAGCGGTTGAGCTGGTCGACCGTGGTGTTGATCGTCTCCTTCAGTTGCAGGATCTCGCCGGAGACGTTGACGGTGATCTTCTTGGAAAGATCGCCGTTGGCGATGGCGGTCGATACCTCTGCGATGTTGCGCACCTGAGCGGTCAGATTGCTCGCCATCGAATTCACGGATTCGGTCAGATCCTTCCAGGTTCCGGCCACACCCGACACGTTGGCCTGCCCGCCGAGGCGGCCGTCCGTGCCGACCTCCCGCGCCACGCGAGTCACCTCACCGGCGAAGGCATTAAGCTGATCGACCGTGGTGTTGATCGTCTCCTTCAGTTGCAGGATTTCGCCGGAGACATTGACGGTGATCTTCCTGGAGAGATCGCCGTTGGCGATGGCGGTCGATACTTCCGCGATGTTGCGCACCTGGTTTGTCAGGTTCGACGCCATTGAGTTGACGTTGTCTGTCAGGTCCTTCCAGGTGCCGGCGACACCGGGCACCTGCGCCTGCCCGCCAAGCCGGCCTTCGGTGCCGACTTCGCGGGCGACGCGCGTCACTTCGCTGGCAAAGGCGTTGAGCTGATCGACCATCGTATTGATGGTGTCCTTCAGCTCCAGAATTTCGCCTCGTACGTCCACGGTGATCTTGCGCGACAGGTCACCGCGAGCCACGGCGGTGGTCACCTGGGCGATGTTACGCACCTGGGCGGTCAGGTTGCTGCCCATGGCGTTGACGCTGTCCGTCAGGTCCTTCCACGTCCCGGCCACGCCGGGTACCAGGGCCTGTCCGCCCAGCTTCCCTTCGGTGCCGACTTCGCGGGCCACGCGGGTCACTTCCGATGCGAATGATCGGAGTTGGTCCACCATCGTGTTGATGGCTTCCTTCAATTGTAGGATTTCGCCCCGCACATCGACGGTGATCTTTTTCGACAGGTCCCCGTTGGCAACCGCAATCGTCACGTCCGCGATGTTGCGAACCTGCGCGGTCAGGTTGCTCGCCATCGAATTGACGCTCTCGGTGAGGTCCTTCCAGACTCCCGTCACCTCCCGCACCTGTGCCTGGCCGCCGAGTTTTCCGTCAGTGCCGACCTCCCGGGCCACGCGCGTCACTTCCGAGGTGAACACGCTGAGCTGCTTGATCATCGTGTTGACGATGCCGGCCGAACGCAGGAACTCCCCCGCGAGGGCGCGCCCGTTCACTTCCAGCGGCACTGTCTGCAAAAGGTCGCCTTTCGCAACGGCGCTGATCGTGCGGGTCACTTCGGTGACCGGCCAAAGCAGGTCCTCGATCAGGCCGTTGACGGAGGACTCCATCTCCCCCCACGCGCCGGCCGAGAGGCCGAACTTCACCCGCTGGCGCGTCTGGCCTTTGCGGCCCACCACCTCGCCCACCAGTTCGAGTTGGCGGGCCATCCGCTCATTGGCAGCCACGATATCGTTGAAGGTGTCGGCTATGCGGCCGGTGAGACCGGTCTGATCGCTGTGCAGGCGGACGGAAAAGTCGCCGACCCGCACGGCCTGGAGGGCTGCGAGCAGTGTCGGGGCGTCGAGAGCCGTGGCAGCTCGACCATTTGTCGGCGAGGGATCGGCGCCTGCCCCCCTTGGCCCGTCGGTCGGGGGGACGACCGCGGCGTCGGTCTGATTCATTTCCATGCCTTGCTCCCCGATTGCGGCATTTTTGATGGCCCGACCCGAATGGTCAATTTACAAAGCGGAACGCGCCTACGGCGACAAGGGTTGGCGGCGTTTTACAAAGTTTTGAACGGACAAATCCGCGTGATAGCGAAGGTAGCGGTCCAGCATTTTGCCACGGCCGGCAGGTTTTGTTGGACGGAATCAGGTTTTCATACCCAATCTTGACCAGCGCAAGCGGCAGGAAGGCGGCCAGGGCGGTTTTCGCGGTGACTTGACCTTGCCGACGAAGGTGCCGATCCGTTGCGTCACACGCGCGCTACAGATCGGCCAGCCTGACCCAGACGCCGATCCCGGCGGCCACCAGGAGACCCAGGGCGATCCACGGCACGGTGTCGTGGCCGGTCTCGTGCACAATCGCGATCCACAGCACGAAGCTTGCCACGGCCACCGCGGCGCCGCCGATCAGGCTTGCCTTGCCCGGCTTGATCCGGGTGCGCGGCGCGATCATTCGCCAGCCGGTGCGATATGGCCGGCTCGCACGTCGTCGATGCTGTTGCGGATGCGTTTCAGGTCGTGCCGCACGGTTCGCGTATCGTAGCCGTTGAAGATGTGCTTGAGCAGGCCGCAACGCAGGTCGGACGTGCCAAAGAACCAGTCGGCGATCGGGTATGTCAGGTTGAAGTTGCGCTCCATCATCAGCGACGTGTTGTGGTGCGCGATGTGGTGGCGGCGGATCGAATTGATCAGCGGAATGTATCGCACGATCCGGTCGTCGCGGATATGGCAGCAGTAATGGAACAGCTCATAATTCAGGTAGAGCGCCACGTTGGTCAGCAGCAGCAGCCAAGCCGCGTTCGGCAGCCCAATAAGGCCCAGCACGGCGGCGGGCACCAGCGACAGCGCCATGAACGCGACGAGCGCATAGGGGGGGAAGAAGACGATACGGAAATCCCGCGCGTTGTCGAAGAACGGCTCGATGTCGGTGAAGAACTGATGGTGCGCCAAGGTGTGGCGTTTGTAGATGCCCATGAAGCCCTTGACCGGGCGATGCATGATATAGCGGTGGATCCACCATTCAAAGGCATTCGAGATGCAGAACGCCACCGGGATCACCAGGAACTCATACCAGGCCGGATGAGCAATCTGGCGCGCGCAATACCAGATTGCCGCCGCACCCAGCACGAAGATCAGCGCGACATGCACCCAGCCGGCATAGGCGGGCGCAATGCGCGTGCGAAAATCGGCCCGGAACGCAGCCTGGCGCTGCGACATCTTCTGACGATCCATCGGCGTCACCCTCCGCCAGCCACCATACACCGGAGGCGACAGCCCAGGA
>DATNEJ010000405.1:0-2956 GCA_035606775.1 Acetobacteraceae bacterium
GCGATGCCGAATGCGACCCGGTCTTCTCCGGTGCGCCAGATCCAGCGCCGGCCGCTCAGGCTGCGGCCGACGCCGAGCACGGGGTCGGTCAAGTGGGGGTCCAGGTCTTTTGGGAGAAGTTGTGGCGTGCCTCGATGTAGCGGACGGTGCCGGAGTGGCTGCGCATCACCACCGAATGGGTGACGGCGCCGCTGCCGAAGCGCTTCACGCCGCGCAGCATGGCGCCGGGCGTGACGCCGGTGGCGGCGAACATTACGTCGCCCCTGGCCATGTCCTCACACGAAAAGCAGCGCTTCGGATCGGCGTGGCCCATTGAACGCACCCGCTCGATCTGCTCGTCGTTCTCGTACATCAGGCGGCCCTGCATTTGGCCGCCGACGCAGCGCAGCGCCGCCGCGGCCAGCACGCCTTCCGGCGCGCCACCGGACCCCAGATAGATGTCGATCAGCGAGTCCGGCATGGTGGTGGCAATGACGCCGGCCACGTCGCCGTCGCTGATCAGCATGATGCGTGCGCCGGCTTCGCGGGTCTTGGCGATCAGTTCCTTGTGGCGGTCGCGGTCCAGGATGCAGGCGACCAGATCGGCGACCTCGCACTTCTTGGCTTTCGCGAGGTTGCGCAGATTGGTGCCGACCGGTGCGTCCAGTGCCACAACGCCGTCCGGCAGGCCGCCGCCGACGGCAATCTTGTCCATATAGATGTCGGGTGCGTGCAGGAAGTTGCCGCGATCGGCCAGGGCCACGGTGGCGATGGCGTTGGGACCGCCCTTTGCGGTGAGGGTGGTGCCTTCCAGCGGGTCCACGGCAATGTCCATGGCCGGACCGCCGGCGCCGACCTTCTCGCCGATGAACAGCATCGGCGCCTCGTCCATCTCCCCCTCGCCGATGACGACCGTGCCTTCGATCGCGACGGCGTCGAACGCCTTGCGCATCGCCTCCACGGCCGCGCCGTCGGCGTCGTTCTTCTTGCCGAGGCCGATCCAGCGGGAGGCGGCAAGGGCGGCGGCTTCCGTCACGCGCACCAGTTCGAGCGCGAGGTTCCGGTCTGTCTGGCTGCCGGGCTGCGGTTTGGGACGCGCGTCCATGGTGGGTTCCTCCGGGCGGGTGCGACTCCGAAGGAGCGTAGCACGGGGCGTGGCCGTGGGGAGCGTGGTGCGTTGTGGAGGCGCTCACGTTGCATGGACTTCTTACCGCCGATCAAGGTGGTTGTGTGTATCGGCGGTCGGTCCGGGCCTGGGCAAGGGTGGCGCCGTGCTCGCAGCTGTCAAGGACGCTGCGCGCCGCTACGCGGTCGCCTGCGGCGATCCTTGACCGCCGCTGCGCGCGGCGCCTTGTGCGCGTTGCAGGCCGGGACGGAGTAACGGCGCTCAGCCGAACCGAGAAACGTCGGTTTCTTGAGGAATAGGCGGGATGGTGTGCGCGTGGTTTTCCGTCTTCGGTTTCGGCATTGCGACGAGCCGTATCTCACGTTGCACGGACTTCTTGCCGCCGATCACGGTCGTTGATTGTGCTCGCGTGCTGCCTTGGCACCGGGCAGTGGTCCGGCGGGCGGGGCAAGGGACGGCAGCGCGAAGCGAGGGGCGGGAGGTCGCCGTAGCGGCTGCCTTTCACGGCGCATCGGGTCTTGCCGCGTCGGATGCGGTGGGCGGAGCGCGGTGATCGGTCCGAACTCCAATCCGCTCGATGCCAAGTCACCGGGACCGCTTGGCGAGTCCAACAAAGCGGTCCTCACGGCGTATGGACTTTTGCCGTCGGTTTGCTTGCTTGGCGGCAACGCCGGTCCGGATGGCAGCATCGCCTGTGGCAGCAGCGCATCATGTAACGCGTCCGGGTCGAGCGCCGGACGGTTCTCGGCTGGCCGTTCGGCCAACGCCAGCAGCACCCTCGTGTCGCGGATCAGGACGCGGCAGGAACGCTCGAAGGCGCGCGCCTCGGCGCTGTAGCCGCCATGCCGGGTGCGGGCGGCACGCAGGCGGGCGAGGCCCTCGGCGGTGCGCGGCCCGGTGCTCCTGCCGCCATGCATGCGGCAGCGCCCGTTGCGCATGGCCGGTCCCTTGCACGGACAGCCCTGGCGAGTGCGCGCACCACAGCGCGGTGCGAGGTTCGGATTGCCGCGCGGGTTGCCGTTGCGCAGCGGACCGCTGCGCCGGAACGGGGCCGCATTCTCACGGTGCATCGGGTCTTTTGGGTGCGACGCAATCATGGTGGCTGCGGGCGGAAGCGAGCGTGCTCGGTCACCGGACGGGTCGGCAAGCGTGACAGGCAGAGACGACAGGGCCGCGGTTTCAGGGCGTATAGGGTCTTGTGCCTCAGCGGGGGCGGCCATTGCGGTGGATGCCGGCACAGTGCGCGGGTTGGCCCGCGGGACCGAAGCCCTGAGGTCAGGCATCGTACCGGCAAGGCTCTCACGGCGCATCGGGTCTTTCCTGCTCGCTGTCCCCGCCACATCCGAGAGCGCCTGTGCCAGCCGGAGGGTGGCGGACAGGGCGGCGGTGCGGGAGGGCGTGCCGGGTGGTGGGGGCGGATAATCTCTCCGATGCCGGCGTGCCTGCTGGTTGCGCCGCGCGATCAAGGTCACCGCCTGCTCCCAGGCAGACAGGCAGGGCATCCGGATGGCGGGTGGTCTGCGGACCGCGCCGCCGCGTGCGATCGCCTCGGCGGAGGCGGCGGGCAGGACCAGCACCGGGCAGAGGGCTGAGGTGCACCAGAGCAGCGGCGGCAGACAGGCCACCGGGGCATGGGAGGCGGGTCCCGGCTGGATGGCCACATGCCAGCCGAGGCAGCCGTAAGGGACCCGCGGGGTAAAGCCGATCATCCAGCCGAGGTCTCGCACCGGGCGGGGCGGCGCCAGCGGCATCGGCAGGGAGGCGACGGGATCGGACGCGGCTTCAGCCTCCGTCCCGGCGTCCGCCGTGATCTCGGCCCGGAAGGTAACCCCACTCCCGGTCTCAGTCCTG
>DATNEJ010000406.1:0-24137 GCA_035606775.1 Acetobacteraceae bacterium
TTGCGCAGGACCGCGTCGAACACCTGCTTGCTGAACTTGCCGTCCGAGCCGCGGAATGCGGGCATATCGTGAGCCATCGCCACCACCGCAGAATCCGGCGCAACGATCCGCAGGCGGCGCAGCTCCGCCTGCATCGCCGCCTGGCCGATCATCTGCTGCAAGGTCTGCTCGCCGACCTGACGGCGCAGTTCGGGGGTCGCGTCCTGGCCGGACGGCAGGCTGCGGGTGGCGGTGTTCAGGGCGCGCTGGAATTCGCCCTGGAACGTCTGGCCTTCGATGGTCTGGCCGGCGACTTTGGCGACCCAGGTCGAATGGCCGACCAGCCGGATGACGTCGCCCACACCCCAAATGATGAAGGAGAAGACCATGATCAGGAAGAAGCCGCGAACGACCCAGGTGTCGAGATAGCGGCGAAAGGCGGTGATCATCCGAACTGTTCCAGTCTGGCGCCCAGGGAGCTGCGGTCAGGGATGCGGCACGGTCGCGATGCGACGCGGTCGAGCGGAAGGGCAGGGCGGCACGGTATAGGGGCAGCGGCGGGGGTTTGCCAGAAGGGAGGTTTGCGGTAGAGCGAGGTGGTCGTCGGCGAACCTGCCGAAGACCTGAATCATACTCCGAAACAAGGACTTGCTGGACCACGTTCGGGTCGGCACCGGACCCGGTCCGTGGTGCAGCCTCGGGGACGGAAACGGAACAGAAAAACGGGGACCGTCGATGCGCCAACTGATTGCCGGAAACTGGAAAATGCACGGGCTGAGTGCCGACGCGGTGGCGCTGGCCAAAGCGGTCGCTGCCGGTGCCCAGGGGGGCGGACAGGGCCTGCCCTGTGACCTGCTGGTATGTCCGCCTGCGGTCCATCTGGCAGCGGTCGCGCAGGCCGTGGCGGGCTCGCCGGTCGCGGTGGGTGGCCAGGACTGCCATCAGGCGAAGCAGGGCGCCCATACCGGCGACATCGCCGCGCCGATGCTGCGCGATGCCGGCGCCGGCTGGGTGATCCTCGGCCATTCCGAGCGGCGCCAGAACCACGGCGAGACGGATGAGTTGATCCGGGAAAAGACGCTCGCCGCCGTGGAAGCCGGTCTGATCCCGATCGTCTGCGTGGGTGAGACCGAGGAGCAGCGGGCCGCCGGCCAGCAGACCGAGGTGGTCGGCTGGCAGATCGCCGGGAGCCTGCCCAAGCCGTTCACCGGCGTCGTGGCCTATGAGCCGGTCTGGGCGATCGGCACCGGCAAGACCGCCACCGAGGACGACGTCGCCGACATGCACGGCTTCATCCGTGAAGAGCTCGGCCGCCAGTTCGGCGACGACGGGAAGAACATCCTGATCCTGTACGGCGGGTCGGTCCGTCCGGCCAACGCCGCCTCATTGCTCGCGGTGCCGGATGTGGGCGGCGCGCTGGTCGGCGGCGCCTCGCTCAAGGCCGAGGACTTCCTGGCGATTGCCCGGGCGGCGAAGGGCGGGTAAGGAGCGGCGCGAACCCCGATCGCCTACCGCCCGGGAAAGGCTACCCGGACCGTCCACCACCTGTCGGCTTCCTGAAAGACCCCGCGTTTGAGCACCGTCCTGCTGATCATCCACTTGTTCGTCACCCTGGCGCTGATCGGGGTCGTGCTGATCCAGCGCAGCGAGGGTGGCGGGCTGGGCATCGGCTCGTCCCAGGGCATGGGGTCCTTCATGTCGGGGCGCGGCACGGCCAACCTGCTGACCCGCACCACGGCCGTCCTGGCGGTGATCTTCATGGCGCTGTCGCTGACACTGGCGCTGATGGACCGCGGCACCACCGGCGTGGCCCGCTCCATCTTCGACACGCCGTCCACCGGCACGACACTGCCTGCGGCACCGGCCGCGCCGCCCGCCGCGCCCGCGCCACCCGCACCGCCACCGGGACCGTCCGCACCCACGAACTGAGCGCATGGCTGGGCAAACGTCGAATTTCGTGCGGGCGACCTTCCCTTCTCCCGATTCGGGTTCGTATACTGAGCGCCCATGACGCGGTATGTGTTTATCACCGGCGGCGTGGTCTCCTCCCTGGGCAAAGGCATTGCCGCCGCGGCACTCGGTGCGCTGCTGCAAGCACGCGGCTATGCGGTGAAGCTGCGCAAGCTCGATCCCTACCTCAACGTGGATCCCGGGACCATGAGCCCGTACCAGCACGGTGAGGTGTTCGTGACCGATGACGGGGCCGAAACGGACCTCGATCTCGGGCATTACGAGCGGTTTACCGGCGTGCACGCCACGAAGCTCGACAATGCAACGACTGGGCGCATCTACCAGGACGTGATCGCCCGGGAACGGCGCGGCGACTACCTTGGCGCGACGGTGCAGGTGATCCCGCACATCACCGACGCCATCAAGGAAGTCGTGGTGCGCGACACCGGCGCCGCCGATTTCGTGCTGGTGGAGATCGGCGGCACCGTCGGCGATATCGAAAGCCTGCCGTTCCTGGAGGCGATCCGCCAGTTGGGCAATGAACTCGGCACCGAACGGGCGATGTTCGTGCACCTGACCCTGGTGCCGTTCATTCCGTCAGCCGGCGAACTCAAGACCAAGCCGACGCAGCATTCCGTGAAGGAACTGCTGAATGTCGGCATCCAGCCGCAGATGCTGCTGTGCCGCTGCGACCGGCCGATCCCGGACAATGAACGGCGCAAGATCGCGCTGTTCTGCAATGTGCGGCCGGAAGCGGTGATCCCGGCGCTGGATGCGAAGACGATCTACAGCGTGCCGATCAGCTATCACCAGGAAGGCATGGACCGCGAAGTGCTGCGGCATTTCGGCCTGAGTGCCGAGGGCGAGCCGGATCTGTCGCGCTGGCACCGCATCGTCGAGGCGCTGAGCACGCCGGAAGGTGAGGTGCGCATCGCCGTGGTCGGCAAATACACCAACCTGCTCGACAGCTATAAGTCGCTGGCCGAGGCGCTGACGCATGGCGGCATCGCCAATCGGGTGCGCGTGCGGCTCGACTGGGTGGACAGCGAGATCTTCGAGCAGCCGGACACGGTGCACCGGCTGGAAGGCGTGCACGGCATCCTGGTCCCTGGCGGCTTCGGCGAACGCGGCACGCCGGGCAAGATCGAGGCGGTACGCTTCGCCCGCGAAAGAGGCGTGCCATTCTTCGGCATCTGCTTCGGCATGCAGATGGCGGTGATCGAGGCGGCGCGGAACCTGGCGGGTCTTGAGCACGCCTCCTCAACCGAGTTTGGCCCGTGCGACATACCGGTGGTGGGGCTGCTGACCGAATGGGCGCGCGACAATCAGATCGAACGGCGCGAGGAAGGCGGCGAGCTCGGCGGCACCATGCGCCTTGGTGCCTATCCCGCGGTGCTTGGCGACGGCAGCCTGGTGCGGGCGTTGTACGGCGGAGCGGCCCGCATCGAGGAGCGGCACCGCCATCGCTACGAGGTGAACGTGAACTATCGCGAGTGCCTGGAGAAGACGGGCCTGCGCTTCTCCGGCATGTCACCGGACGGCGTGTTGCCGGAGATCATCGAGCTGCCCGGACATCCGTGGTTCGTCGGTGTGCAGTATCATCCCGAGCTAAAATCGAAGCCGTTCGATCCGCATCCGCTGTTCGCTGGTTTCATCGGAGCGGCGGTCCGCCTGGCGCGGCTGGTATGATACTCAGCCGGCGGAGGCGTTGACCGTTCCAACACCTCTGCCGATTGGCGCTCGCGCGCCGGACTGTACGGGCGGTGGCGCGCGCGAGGCGTAGAACGGCGGCCTCAGGCTGCGACTTTGCCGAGTTCCGTGCCGCAGTGTTTGCACTTGCTGGCAGCGGGATTCAGGTCGTCGGAAAGGCACGCCGGGCAGGTCTTGGTCGGCGGCGGGTCGCCAAACACCACCTTGCCCCGTTGAGCCATGACAAATTTGTACGGCGCGACGATCAGGAAATAGACGACCGCCATGAAAATGATGAAGTAGATGATCGCCGAGATGAACGCGCCGAGGTTAAGGTAGGTGCCGTCGCCACCGCCGCTGACGAGTTGCCAGCCCAGCCCGGGGCCCTTTACGCCGCCCTGAGCCGAGGCGATCAACGGGTTGATGATACTGTCGGTGAACGCCTTGACAAGATTACTGAACGCTAAGGCCACGACCAACCCGACAGCCACGACGATGACGTCGCCGCGCATCAGGAAATTCTTGAAGCCCTTCAGCATTGCCGTGCCTCCTGATCAAGGGTTCAAACGCCGAGCCGGATAGTTGCGCGGCCAATATCGAGGGCGTCATTCGTATGGCGACGACCGTGAAGCCCAGATGATCGCTCTTTCTATCCGACCGGGTCCTCCACCCACGAAAGCGGTCGTCTTTCGACCTCCAGGGAGGCCGAACCACCGGTCGTGACAGCGCCGGTACCAGGTAGTTTCCGTCGGGACATATCGCACTTGCTGCAATTTCCCGGCCGGCAAGAACTTGGCAAGTCACCATGCCAGCACGCAAGCGGCGTCGCAAGATCGTTTGCTAAGTCTTACTGTCATCACTCAGAAGTGGTGCGCTGGAAAGACGCCCCTCGCAGTCCCCCGCGGTGCAGCATTTCGGGCCGCGGGCAGCGAACCGTGGCTGTGGGGCGTGCCGGGGTTGGACCGGCACGCGCCTGCGATACCCGCCTACTTGCAAGCGGTGACCATGATCTCCACCAGCACTTCCGGCGCCGCCATTTCCGCCTGCACGCAGGCGCGCACCGGAGCGCCGTCCTTCGGCAGCCAGGGGGTCCAGACTTCGTTCATCTTCACCCGATCGGCGATGTGCTTCACCCAGATGATCGCCTGCAGCAGCCGCGTCTTGTCGGTGCCGTGCTGTTCGAGCATCGCATCGATCTGCTCCAGCACATCCGCCGTCTGTCCCTTGATGTCCTTCTTGTTATCCCGCGCGGTAATGCCGGGCAGGTAGACGAAGCCGTGATACTCCACCGCCTTCGACAGGATCGCGCCCGGCTGGGTGCGGATGATCTTGGTCATGAATGGCTCCCCCTGGAAAAATCGACCCACCGCTTCTTAGGGCACGACGCGGGATCAGGCCAGGGGAGCGGGCCGGGGGGATCAGGCCAACGTCTCCGAACCTTCCAGCGCCGGCGCCATGTGTGGCAGGCGCAGCCAAGTGCGGAACCACATGGCGGCGCACACCACGGCACCTGCCAGCACCGGTATCTGCAACCCCACCAGTTCCGAGGAAGCGCCATAGGCCAGCGCGCCCATCGCCGGTGCGGCACGAGTGATCATGCCCCAGGTGCTGAGCACGCGTCCCACCATCCCGGCCGAGGCGGCGTTCTGCAGCAGGGTCTGGCAGGAGATGCCGTGCATGGTGGTCGCCGCGCCCATCGCGGCGATGCACATCACGCCGAAATAGAACTGGTGCGTGGCGACAAACAGCGCCGTTGCCAGTGCCAGCAGCAGGCCGCAACCGACGGCGAGCCTCGTCAGTCCGCCCATGCGGCCGCGGATCGCCACCAGGAAGCCGCCGATCAGCGCGGCGCAGCCCATGGCGCTCGCGAGAGTCGCCAGCCCTTCCGCGCCGCGGCCGAACAGGTCGGCTACATAGGGCGGCAGCATTTCGGGCACCGAGCGCAGGGTCATGCCCACCGTCGCGGCGAACAGCATGATCGGGCCGATGCCGCGATGGCGCACCACGTAGCGCATGCCCTCCAGCGCATCGCGCAGCACGCCGCCGCTGCCGCGCGTGCCCAGGCGTACCGCCGGGTCCAGCCGCAGCAGCCGCAGGCTCAGGCTGGCGTAGAGATACGCCACGCAGTTCACCGCGATGGAAGGCACGACGCCCCAAACGGCGATCATCGGGCCGGAGATCGCCGGACCGATGAAGCGTGCAGCGTTGTAGGTGAGCGAATTCAGCGCCACCGCGCCGGGCAGGAATCCGCGCGGCACCAGGCCGGGAATCAGGCACTGGCGCGCGGGTTGGGCGAAGGTTTCGGCCGCTCCGTTGACCAGGGCCAAAGCCGCCATGAACTCGACGCGGATCACGCCGGTCAGGATCAGCACGACCAGCGCGGCGGCCTGCCCAGCCGAAAAGAACTGGGAGATCATCGTCAGCCGCACGCGGTCCATGCGGTCTGCCACGGCCCCGGCGATCGGTGAGACGACAACGGAGGGGGCGAGGTTGCAGAAGGCGATCACCGCGACCCACAGCGGAGAATGCGTCAGTTCCCAGGCGAGCCAGTCGGTGGCGATGCGCTGCACCCAGGAACCGGACCAGGCAATGGCGCTGCCCGAATAGAAGATGCGGGCATTCCGCTGGGCCAGCACGCCGCCGAGCGCGGAGAGATGGGCCACCCCGGCCCGCGTTCAGGGTTTCGCCGCCTCGGCTGGAGGCTGCGTGCGTTCGGTTCCGGTGCCGGTGTTGCGCACGCAGTCGCGGACCAGGCGATTGTGCTCATAGAGGTCCGCGAGGCCGCGGTCCGTCACGCCCGGCGTGTAGTTGGCGGAGAACGGCGTGTTGAACGACGATTGCGGGGCGTAGATCGCGGCGCGATTCTGCTGGTTGTAAATCTCGTCGGCGCGCTGGCGGCAGGCGGCCTGGGTCTGCGCATCGGCCTTGGCCTGACCGGACGGTTCGGCGCCCCCGGAACAGGCGGTCAGCGCCAGGATGGCCATCGGGAACAAGACGAAGGCGCGGCTCATACCGGGGCTCCTGTGCGGCGGGGCAGGGTTGGCGAGGCAAGCTGGAATCCGGGCGTCATCCGGTCCAGTCGGGCGCGGAAGCCGAATTCGTCGAAGCGGGCATCCGGGGTGAGCGTTTCCAGCGCGGCGGCGCGCAGCAGGGCGGGGTGCAACTCCGCCCCGTCGCGTGCCAAGTGATAGAGCGGATGGGTCCAGGGCGCGCGGGCCAGCAGGTCAACCAGGGCCAGCAGCCGCAGGCACAACGACAGGCCGTGCCGTGTGCCGAGGCCGAAACAGCGATCCACGCCGCTGGCCCAGCAGCGGGCATCGCGATCGGTTAAAGCGAGATCGGTCTGCGTCCCGTCCGGACGATTGAAGCGGAACGCCCGCACCGCGCCCCATTGCTCGCCGAGTGCCGCATCACGCGCGGCGTGCCAGGCCCGGTCGAGATCCTGCCGGCGGACCGGCGGCAGGGCTTCCGGCGGAACATCGACGAGATACGTCAATGAGCCGCCTGGCCCGGCGCCGACGCGGATCGAATGGGGATGCTGCGAGGACTCCATCGGCGGAAAGATGGACCGGGCGTGCCGTCGGCGCCAGTGTGCCGCGAGATCGTACCGGACCGGATCGTTGTCCGGCCGCATCGGCGAGGCGTTTCAGCCGCCTGCCTCCGGTGCTTGATCCGGCGCGCCTCTGGTGCGCGCCGCGATTCTGTTGGTCCAGCGGAGGATGCAATGCTGATCGGAATTCCCGTCTACGACGATGTCGAAATGCTGGATGTCACAGGACCCTACGACATGTTCCGCTGGGCCGGGCTCGATGTCGAACTGGTCGCACGGGACCCCGGCCCCGTGCGCTTTCTCAACGGCTTCAACTTCGAGGTGAAGACCGGCTTCGACAAAGCCGGTGCCTGGGACGTGCTGTGGGTTCCCGGTGGTGCGCCTGACGCGCTCGCCGGCATCATGGGCGATCCACAGCGGGTCTACCTGGATTTCCTGATCCGCAAGAGCCGGACGGCGAAGTATGTGGCGTCGGTGTGCGAGGGCGCGCTGCTGCTGGCAGCGGCCGGGTTGCTCGACGGTTATCAGGCGACGACGCACTGGGCTTTCATTCCGTGCCTGACCGAGCGGTTTCCCAAGGTGAAGGTCGCCGAGGGTCATCCCCGGTTCTGCCTCGACGGCAATCGCCTGACCGGCGGCGGTATTTCATCGGGTCTCGATGAAGCTCTGCGGCTGATCGAATTGCTGCTGGGAACCAAAACAGCGCAAGCGGCGCAGCAGACGACGCAGTATTATCCCTGCCCGCCGGTCGCGAGTGCGATCCCACCCGCCGGTGCCTGTCCGCTGCCAGCCGTCACCATCGCGCCGCCAGCCTGATCCCGCGGCTACGCGTGACTGGCGCGGCAAAGGCGGTGCGGCAGCCTACACGCGCCGTCAAAGACCATCCTGACGCAAGCCGGCATGCGACGCGGAAGCGGTTGGCTCGACTGCAATGGAATGCCGTTATTATTGAGACGACTGGAAAGTGCAAAGTTGCAACCTGGACCCGGAGGAATGGGCGATGTCGGATCGGCCAACCCAGCGTCCCTCGGAAGTTCGCTCAGTTCGTGCGGCCGACGGGGTGTGCCTCGAATATGAGGTCGTCGGGACTGGTCCACCTCTGGTGATGCTGCACGGCATTCTGTCCGGCCGCGCCAGCTTTTCCCGCCAACGCACGGAATTCGCGGATCGCTTTCGCCTTATTCTGATAAGCGCTCGTGGCCATGATGGAAGTGACGCGCTGTTGCCCGCGAATTACGGCGCTGCATCGAGTGGTGTGGACGATCTGCAGACAATCCTTGACGCCGAAAGCCTTACCCGCGTGAGCCTGTTCGGACATTCCGGCGGTGGCGTTACAGCCTTTACGTTCGCATGCCGCTTTCCGGAGCGAGTTGAACGGGTTGTCCTTATCGAACCAACTCTGTTTTCAATTCTGCCGCTATCTGAACGTGCACCGATCGAAGCCGCTCATGAGAGAATCGCATTCGCGGCCGAGGCGGGTGGTCCGGAAGCTGGGGTGCGGGCGCTTATGGCCTCCGTCGGAGGCGAGACGTGGGCGAGGCTGGATGCGGAAACACAGGCCAAGCGTGTGCAGGCACTTGCTGCCTCTGCTCCCATGGTGGGCCCGCATGCGCGCGGGCTACTCGATCATCGGGCAACCGAAGCCGATATTTGTGATTTTCGCGGGCCAATCCTTCTGTTCAATGGCACCAACAGTGCCCCATTCGAAACCGCCATAGCCGGGAGACTCCGGTCATTGCGGCCGGACTTTGAGAGCATCACCGTCGAAGGCGCAGGCCATAATGTCCACCGTGACAGGCCTGATATTGTGAATACCGCAACGCTCGCGTTCCTGGAGACGGGAAGGCTTTCCGGGTTGCATCCTGGCGGCGGGCACTGACTTCGGCGAAGTTCCGCGGGCCAGCCAATTCGACACGTCCCTGTGACCGCACCCTGGAGCGAATCGTGTAGTAGGACACGATGATCAGTCACATATCCCATTCCATACTAATAACAAACAATACGGAATATCAAGTGATCTCATGATCCGCCAGTAAGGCAACACGACCAGGGGGATGAAATGCAGGAACATCCTGAATCCGGACCCGGGCGAACGACGCAACCTCGTTCTGACGCGGCAGGCACGATGATGGGCCTGCTGTTTGGCGCCTGGGAAGCACGTCTCGTGCACACGGCGGTCGAGCTTGGCATTGCCGATCATCTCGCCAGCATGCCGCGCGACTCCGCCTTCCTCGCCGCCGCGGCGCAGGCCCACGAACCTTCTTTGACCCGCTTGCTGCGTGCACTCACGGCGATCGATGTGCTGAATGAGAGTGAAGACCGTCGATATTCTCTCACGGAACTCGGTGCGACGCTGCGGCGCGACGTGCCTGGGTCGATGCGGGCATGGGTGCTTTTGGCTTTCAGCGACGATCAGGGCACGGCGTGGGAGGCGCTAACCCACGCGGTCCGCACCGGCGATCACGCGTTCCGCCATGTTTTCGGGGCTGATCAATGGACACGCCTTGCTGCGCGTCCGGAAGCTGCCCGGCTGTTCGACGAGGCGATGCAAAGCATGACGCAAGGTGTCAACGGAGCGTTGATCACGAACTATCCGTTCGGCAACTACACGTGGGTCGTCGATGTCGGCGGCGGCAACGGTGCGTTGCTTCTCCCCGTGCTTGCGCGCCATCCAGCAATGCGCGTCACGGTGTTCGATCTTCCGCATGTAGCCGACGCGGGGCGTCTGCGCGTGGCGGAGGAGGGTCTCGCCAGCCGATGCGAGTTTGTGGGCGGGAGCGCGTTCGATGCCGTTCCAGCGGGTGCCGATGCGTACGTCCTCAAGGGCGTCATCCATGACTGGGAGGACAAGGAGGCTATCGCAATCCTGCGCACCTGCCGTGCCGCGATGCGCGATGATTCAAAGCTGTTGTTGATCGACCGCATTCTCCCTGAGCGGATCGATCCGAATGATCCTGCCACGCGCGCAAAGTTCATCACCGACATCAACATGTTCATCAATCCGGGCGGGCGGGAACGCACGGAAGCGGAGTTGCGCGCATTGCTTTCGCACGCCGGCCTGCGCCTGTCGCGCCTGGTACCCATGCCCTGTCCGCAGGATGTGATGGAGGCCGATCCCGCATAAGGGTCTTCAACCTGTGACTGCGGAAACGTCGGCAGCGACAAGCAGAACCTGGCCAACCAGTATTGCGGGATGCACCACGTCTTCCGTGATACGGTCATTGTCGAGAATAATTACCAGGTGCATATCCGGACAAGGTACGACCGATATATCGGCGAGTTCGTCATCCACTGCCACATCCTCGACCACGAGGACTCCGGCATGATGCTCAATATCGTTATCGTGCCCGGTCTCAACGCACCCGGCGGTGGACTGGGCATGGCGTCGATGAAACACGCGGCGGCGCCGGCAACGACGAAGCAGTAGACAGCCCGGGGGCAATGCGAGGCCAGGCGGCGGGTCACGGGCACCGTGACCCGCCTTCGTCCTGACTTCTCCATCCTCGCGCAGAACGCTCAGCCGATCGCGGCGTCGAGGTCCAGCCCAAGGGCCACGCGGCCGGCGATGTCCTGCTGGGCGTGCGGCTGCAACGGGTGGAACCGCGCCGCCTGAAGGTCGCGGAACAGCCGTTCGATCGCGCTGGTTCGCAGGTAGCCGGCCCCATGCGTGACATCGAAGGCCCGTTCCGCGGTCGCCATCAGCGCACGCACCATGTTGGTGCGCCCGATGAAAACGCGGCTGGTGGTCCCCGGCCCGGGCTGTCCGCCCGACGCCGCAATCATGTCGCCGAGTGCGAAGCGGGCAGCCGCAAGCTCGGTTTCGAGCGCGCCGATGTTCTGCAGTTGGGACTGCGTCACCGGGCGCCGCTTTGCCATCGCGACCGCCTCATCGCGCAGCGCTTCGGCGACGCCGTAATAGACCGAATAGACGATCGGAATGGCGATCATCGAGACCAGGTGAAACAGCATGTGCCACGGGCCGCGCGGCCGCTTTCCGGCGACGGCGGCGTCCGGGACGAAGAATCCCGAGATCCGCACCTCGTGGGACCCGGTACCGCGCATGCCCATGGCCTGCCAGACAGGCGCGATGACGACGTGCGGGTCATTGAGCGGCACCATGAAATGCAGGACCGTCGGTCCATCCTTCGGATCGTCGTAGACCGCGCTGGTGTTGATCAGCGTGCCGGCAGGGACGCCGCTGGCGAAGGCCTTCACGGCGTCGATCACGAACCCGCCATCCACTCGGCGGGCCGAACCCGAGCTGTTGAGCCAGTCCGAGCCGCCGCTCGAAATGATGACGATCTGCTCGTCTGCGATCCGCTTGAGCAGCGCATCGGCCGGCGCCTTCTGGTGGCGCCAGCGCCATGCCGTCAGGGCAACGACGTGGGTGTGCATGGCAAACGCAAGTGCGGTCGAACTGCACGACCGCGCCATGGCAATCAGCAGCGGCGACACTTCGCTCGCGGTCAGCCCTTCGCCGCCGAATTCCTTCGGCACCGCGAGGGACATCAATCTTGCCTTTTTCAGCGCGGCGTAGTTCGTGGCGACAAACTCATCGGTTTGATCGTAACGCGATGCGTCGGCTGCGAATTGCGGCAGCAGGTCGGTGAGCCGCTCATCCGCACCTGGTTCGTGCAGCAGGGTTACTGTCGAGTTCATGAAAGCCTCCCGTTATTCCGCAGCGTTTTCTGGCGGCCGAACCCGGGAACTTCTAGTTCAAATTCTGAACCGCGATGTGAACCGCCTGGTCAGGAGTTGAAATCTTAGAGGTACGGGCTTGTGTTTTATCATACAAGGATCGCGCGCGTGCCTGCGGCAACACTGGAAACCATAACCTTGCCCGTTAAGGGCAAGTGGACGGCATCTCACCGGCAATCGATGAAATCTGCTTGATTGGCCGGCGTCATCGGGCTGGGGAACGTCGTGACCGGATCGGCCATTTTCCGCGAAGCCGGCCGGTTCCGCCCTCGATGGCGCACCTGGAATCCGGCGGTTGAGCACATCGCCAAACTAATGCGCCCGGTTCAACCGGGCTGCGGCGGTTTGGCTTTTTCCCGTCCAGTTCATAAATTGAACTGGACTGACGGCCGTTCCCCTCTGGTGGGTAGGAAAATGACAAACCGCGGCTACGGGCAGTTCTGTCCGGTTGCGAAGGGTGCCGAGATCGTGGCGACGCGTTGGACGCCCCTTGTCCTGCGTGAACTGATGTGCGGGGAAAAAAGCTTCAACGACATTCAACGCGGCGTTCCCCTGATGTCGCGCGCCCTGCTGGCCGAACGCCTGCGGCAGCTTGAAGGCGACGGGATCATCACCCGGACCTCCGGCGCCGGCGCAGCCGACAAGGGCCAAACCTGGACGTTGACCGAGGCCGGCGACGCCTTGCGGGAGGTGATCGACCTTATCGGGCGCTGGGGCCTGGTCTACGGGCGCGGCAAGGTCGCCACCGGCGACTATGACTCGACCGTCCTGATGTGGGCGCTGCGGCGCCGCGTGGACCGGGACGCGTTGCCGGCCAGACGCGTCGTGGTCCGGTTCGACCTGTCGGGTGTCGCGCGCTCCCGCACCAGTGTGAAACTGCATTGGCTGGTCCTGGAGCGCGACGACGTCGATGTGTGCCTCAAGGACCCGGGCTATCCGGTCGATGCGACCGTGGCAGGGGCTATGGCGCTGCTGGTCGAGGTGTATCTCGGTCATGCCACCTGGCGTCAGGCCATCCGCCGCGGCATGACGGTCGAGGGGGAACGGGACATCGTGCGCGAGCTGGAGCGGTGGCTTCGGCTGGACAAGGTGGTCGGGCGCGATCTCCCGGTTGTGCCGCTGGAACCGGTGTAGGACGGCATCGCGAACGGCCGCGCTCGCCCGTCCGGATAGGCGGCCGGCAAGGCTGCGGGCGGCCAGTCTCAGCGCGCCGGCGGGATGTTCTGATTCATGTGGAAGACGTTGTCCGGATCGTATTTCGCCTTGATCGTCCGAAGCCGCTGATAGTTCGGCCCGTAGGCTGCGGCTGCGCCGCCTTTGTCGTCATCGTCGAGATAGTTCACATAGCGCCCTGCTCCGACGAAGGGGGCCATGGCATCGTGGGTTTCCCGCGCCCAGCGAATGCAGGCCGCATCATCGGCCGAACCGGGCCATTGCGACAGGATCAGAAGATTGTATCCCTCGGTGCGATGGGGGAATGCGGTCTCCGCCACGCCGATGCGCGTCACGGCGCCGTGCAGATGCTCGAGTATCACACCACCGAGGGGAGCCGGGCATGCGTCGAAGCAATCGACCATGGTGCGGATCGCCTCGTCGGACAGCGATTGCAGGAAGTTCGATTTCCAGTAATTGCGGGCCCCGCGTGGAAACCCGCCGTCCAGCATCGTATTGACGTCGCAGTAGGACATTGCCCCCATGGTGTCGATGGCCGGCGCACCGAAGCTCTTGAAGCGGCGCAGCGCGGCTTCGCCATCCGCGAGGGTTCCGCAATGGCATGCCACGATGGCCGCTAGCTTGGTGCCGGATCCGTCAGGCGCGTGGATCAGACCGCCGAGTGCGATGCACTCGTCGGGCAATGAACGGGTCGCATCGCGATAGAACCGCAGAACATCCCATGCATCCTTGAAGGGATGTGCGACGATCCCGCCGGTGATCATGGGCCCGACCGGATGAAGGCGATATTCGAAGGAGGCCGCCACGCCGAAATTGCCGCCCCCGCCGCGAAGGCCCCAGAACAGATCCGGATGGTTGGCTTCGCTTGCCCTGATGATGGTGCCATCGGCCAGCACGACATCCACCGACAGCAGGTTATCGGCGGAGAGCGCGTATTTGCCCATGATCCAGCCGAGGCCGCCGCCGAGTGTCAGGCCGCCGATGCCGGTGGTGGAGATGGTTCCACCGGTCGTGGCGAGGCCATGCAGTTGGGTTTCACGGTTGAACAGGCCCCAGGTCGCACCTCCCTGGGCACGGACGCTCCGCGCGGCCGGATCGACCTGAATGCCTCGCATCAGCGACAGATCGATCATCACGCCGCCGTCGGTCGTCGCCCGCCCGGCAACGTTGTGCCCTCCGCCGCGAACGGCGATTTCCAGATTAAGGTCGCGCGCCAGCGTCACGGCCGCCGCGATGTCGGCCAGCCCGTGGCAGCGGGCAATCAGCTTTGGCCGCTTGTCCAGCAGACCGTTGTGGATTGCGCGCGCTTCTTCGTAGCCGGCGTCGGTCGATTGAAGAATCTGGCCACTGAATGTTCTGGACACGTCGGCAAGTGCATCACTCATGACATCCCCCGGGATTCTACTGTGGCCGATTCGGCGCTGCAGCGGTGGACTCCGCCTCTATGCCATTGTTCATTCAACGGCTGTGTAATGAAGGGAAGTGCGGCGAAGCAGCTGGCGCATTGAATCGCGTTGCGGCGCCGCAAAGGACAGCACAGCACACGTTAAATGCTAACTTGCGACTTGGTGTGATGCAATCAATTCCCGGACGTTGAGGCCGCCGTCAGCCGTTCAACGTATCGTGGCCACGTCTCCATGACGCGACAATTTATGTTACGCGCTTACTAGGCAGCTTCAGAGGATGGCCGTGGCGATTACCTGAAGCGGGACCTGCGCCTTGCATACGTTGCAATGCTGCACGTGCCAGATCTAACGATGCGGCTCTCCATAACCCGCATGGCGGTGAACTGGAATGGTCAGCAACGCGGATTGATTGAATTGACAATAGACTATTTTCAGTCAAACCGGTACCGAACTGAGAATGGCTGATCGACTCCTGGGAGTTTGCTGCCCGTCCGGCTCAAGCAACTATCGGACGGCAGTCACCTGTCCGCCGCTTCACACCGGCAGCGCTACCCCGAACCGCGCGCTGAACCCCTCCCGCCCCGCGTCGGTGATCGCCAGGGCGCGCGTGTCGCGCTGGCGGCTGACCCAGCCCAGCTCGAAACACCGGCAGGCCAATGCGGCGCCGAGCCGCCCGGCGATGTGCGGGCGGCGTTCGCTCCAGTCCAGGCAGGGCCGGCAGAACACCCGCTTGCCCGCGACGGGCTCGGCGCCAAACTCCTGCAGGAAGGACTGGCCGGAGGGCGTCACCTCTCCGCCATCGGGAGACAGGGCCAGGTGGCCGCGCATCGTCAGCGCGTCCGCCAGCGCTACGCCCAGGCGGCCGGCCAGGTGGTCGTAGCAGGTGCGGGCGGTGCGCAGCGCCTCACCCCCGCGCCAGGCGGTCGTCCGCACTGGTTCTGGCCCCACCACGGCCATCAGGCTTTCCAGCATCTGCCCAACCAGCGGGGAGGCGAGGCAGAAATACCGGTGCCGCCCCTGCTTGCGTGCCGTCAGCAGTCCCGCATCGGTCAGCTTGCCCAAATGCCCGCTGGTCGTCTGCGGCGAGACGTGCGCCGCGTAGGCCAGCTCCTTCGCGGTCAGCGCCCGCCCATCCATCAGCGCGGACAGGATGTTGGCGCGCGCGGGATCTCCCAGCAGCGCCGCCACGGCAGCCATGCGGTTGGTGTCGCTCATGCCGACAAAGATAGGCCATCCCGCGCGCGATGACAGGATGGTGTCGGTTCGGCCGGGGCCGAAGCGTTTGCACGCGCACGGGACGCGGGCACGGCCTATCTGCGGTGCATGGGAAAACAGCGAATCATTCTGTCCACGGTCTGTCTCGCGGTGCTGGTCGCGCAGATCGACACCTCGGTCGTCAATCTGGTCCTGCGGCCGATCGGCGCGACCTTCGGCATTGGCGTCAGCGCCCTGCAATGGGTCGTGGATGCCTACAATCTCGCCTATGCCTGCCTCCTCCTGACCGGCGGCACCCTCGGCGACCTCTACGGCAGGCGGCGGCTGTTCGTGCTGGGCCTGTGCGGGTTCACCGCCGGGTCGCTGCTGTGCGGCCTGGCGCCCGATGCGGTCTGGCTGATCGCCGGCCGCGCGCTTACCGGGATCGGGGCGGCGTTCGCGCTGCCGAACTCCCTGGCCATCCTCACCGTGGCGTTTCCTGACGACCGGGCACGCGCGCGCGCCATCGGCGTGTGGGCAAGCTGCAACGGTATCGGCCTGGCCATCGGCCCGACCCTGGGCGGGCTGCTCGCCGAGCACGCCGGATGGCGCAGCGTGTTCCTGGTCATCGTGCCGGTGTCGGTGGCCGGCGTGGCGATGGCGCTGCGCGCCGTTCCGGACTCGGCCGACCCACGCGGCCGGCGGCTCGATCTGGCGGGACAGGCGCTGGCGGTCGTCGCGTTGGCGGGCCCGGTGCTGGCAGTGATCGAAGCGCCGGCGCATGGCTGGACCTCGCCCGCTATCCTTGCGGCGTCTTGCCTCGGCGCGGCGGCGCTGTTGCTGTTCCTGCTGGTGCAGCGCGGGCGGGAGGACGGGATGATGCCCCTGTCGCTGTTCGGCAACCCGGCCTTTTCCGCGGCGATGCTGGTCGCCGCGCTGATGACCTTCGGCACTTACGCGATGCTGTTCCTGGTGCCGATCTATCTGCAGGCGGTGCGCGGCACGCCGGTCGATCTGGTGGGGATGGACATGCTGCCGATGGCGCTGGTGTTCATCGTGATTGCCCGCCGCTCCGGCGCAATGGCATCCGCGGTGGGCGGGCGCACGATGCTGGCCGGCGGGATGACCTTGTCGGCACTCGGCCTGCTGGGACTTGGGCTGATCGAGGCCGACACGTCCCTCTGGCATGTGGAGCTTTGCATCGCCGCGATCGGCGGCGGCCTGGGATTTGCGGGTGGCCCGGTCATGGCGGTGGCGGTCGCCAATGCGCCGCGCGACCGTGCCGGGACCGCCTCAGGCCTCGCCAACACGGCGCGGATGCTGGGTGCCACCCTGGGCGTCGCCGTGCTGGGCGCCGTCTATGCCAGCCGAGCGGGGCAGGGTGTGACAGATCCGGCGCTGGTACTGGCGGGGGTGCGGGTGGCGTTCCGCGGCAGTGCGCTCAGTGCGGTGGCGGGTGCGCTGGTGGCGCTGTGCTTCGTCGGGCGCAACGCGCTGGCGGCGCACGGCCTGGCGCGTGGTCGCGCCCGATAGGCGCAGCCACCACACGCCACGTTTCCGTTCAGGGGAGCGGCACGTGCTGCCCAGCGATCATGCTTTTGCCGGGTCTTGAGGTCGGTCAACCACAGGAGCAAGGTTCATCACATGTTTGCAGTGCTGTTCGAAGTCGAGCCGCGTCCGGAAATGTGGGACGACTATCTGCGCTATGCCGCCGCGCTGCGGCCGGCGCTTCTGGCGATCGACGGGTTCGTCGACAATCGCCGGTACAACAGCCAGCGCCATCCGGGGCGGCTGCTGTCTCTGTCGCTTTGGCGCGACGAGAAGTCCGTGGTCCGCTGGCGTACCCATGGCGGCCACCACGCAATCCAGGCGCTCGGCCGCAGCGAGGTATTCCGCGACTACCACCTGCGTGTCGGGGAAGTGGTGCGGGAGAACGGCGTCGCGCTGCCGCAGTCGCGCCTGGACGAGACCGAAACGGGCGAAGCGCGCTGCGTGACCGTCATTGAGGCACCCTCGACCGAGGCGCCTTCTGGTGTGATCGGGTACGACAGCTTCGAGGGGATCACGGTACCGGGCAGCCGGCTTCTGATGCTGGACTGGCGTGACGATGCGGCCTGTGCCGCCTGGACGCCGCGCGGCGGGGAGCGGCGGCTGGACGTGCGGATCGTGCGCGATTACGGGCTGCGCCAGCGGGCGGAGGCACCGCAGTTCCACGCGCCGGTGCCCGGATAGGATGGCGCGCCGGAGCGTCCTGATCGTCGGTGCGTCCGTCCTTTGGGCTACGCCGCGCTGAAGCGTTTCGCCGCGTAGCCCCGGATGGAAGTGAGCGCCTTGTCACGACGCAGGCCAATACAGTTGCGCGGCGCACGCTTGATCGGTCTGGACCTGGCGGACGTGGCAGCGTGCGTGTGCAGCCGGAGCGCGTGCGGCGATCAGACTGTCCGGAAGCCGCCATCGGCCATGATGATACAGCCGGTGACGTAGGCAGACATATCCGAGGCAAGAAACACCGCCGGCCCCGCGATATCTTCCGGCTTGCCGGAACGATTGAGCGGCGTATGCCGCATCGCGGCGGCCACCATCTCCGGATTTTTGGCCCGTGCCTCGGCGTTTATCTTCGTTTCGATCAGGCCAGGACCGATCGCATTGACCCGCACGCCGTCCTTGCCGAGCTCCGCAGCCAGCGCTCGGGTGAAGCCGAGCACGCCGTGTTTTGAGGTGGTATAGGCGGCAGAGTTCGGCCAGCCGTTGACATGCAGGAACGACTGGATCGAGCCGATGTTGATGATGCGTCCCTTGGTCGCGCGGAGCTGGTCAAGGAACGCGTGCGTGACGTTGAACACGCCATCGAGATTGATCGAGAGAATATCGTCCCAGTCCCCGGCAACAGCAGCCGCATCGCCGGTGAAATGGTTGCGGCGGTTGATGCCGGCGTTGTTGACCAGGATTGAGATATTGCCGCTTGGGGCGATCGCCGCCGCGGCCTTCCTGCACGCCTCCCGGTCCGTCACATCAAGCTTCATCGCCGACGCCGTGCCTCCCGCGGCCGCGACAAGACTGACGGTCTCGTTCGCGCCATCCAGGTTGGCGTCGAGGATGAGAACGCGCGCGCCTTCTCTCGCGTAGGCCTGACATATCCCCTGTCCGATGCCCGATCCGCCGCCGGTTACAGCTGCGATATGTCCCTCGAGGAGTCTTGCCATTGGTTCATCCCGATTGCGTAGGATCGCTTATCGCGGTGGCGAGGAGGTGCCGCAAGCTGCCACCTCGCGTCTGCCCGTGCATAAAACCTGCCGCAAGACCGGCCCTTCCACACTGCCACCGAAGAGGCAGCAGCGGACATGTCCTGCTTCACCAAAAGCTCGCGGGTGGGATTAACGTTCCTCACGCCCCTTCGCGCATCACCGGATTGCTGAGCGTGCCCACGCCGGTGATCTCCACCTCGATCCGGTCGCCGTGCTTCATGTTGGCTGTGGCGCCTTCGGTGCCCATCCACATCATGTCGCCGGGATAGAGCGTCAGGTTGCGGGTCATCGCCACCAGATAGTCGATCACGCCGAAGATCATGTGATTGGTCGGGAAGGCGATAAGCTGCTCTCCGTTCAGTCGGATCTTCGTGACCATGTCTTCAAGTTTCGCGTCCGTCTCGATCCACGGCCCCATCGGCTTGAATGTGTCGGCGTTCTTCGCGCGCCACAGGGTGCGGTCGGATTTCTGCCAGCTCCGCTCGCTCACGTCGTTGCCGACGGTGTAGCCCAGGACAGCAGAGAGCGCGTTCTCGCGGGTGAGGTTCTTGCATTTGCGGCCGATCACGACGACGAGCTCGCCTTCGTACTGCACAAGCTGCGTGGCGTCCGCCGGAATGACAATGGTTTCACCCTGCGCGATCAGGGCATTGTTTGCGCGGTAGCCGATATCCGGCTGGGTCGGCAGATTAGGTTTCTGGCCGATCTTCTCCGCGACCTCCCGCACGTGTTCCGCATAGTTCATGCCGGCGGCGTAGAACGTGGGTGGAATCACCGGAACCAGCAGCTTCGTTTCGCTCAACGGCCGCCGCGCGCTGGTGCGCTCCCACGCGTCGAACGGCGAGCCGCGCACCGGGATAAGCTGGTCACCTTCCACGATGCCGTAAGCCGGCGTGCCGTTCTGGTCGAAGCGTGCCCAGCGCATGGTGGTGTTTCCTCTCTTGCGTTCCGGCCAGTATAGCAGCCGGCACAAAAGGCGCCACGGCGGGTTCGGATGCCAAGCCCGCGGGGAAGCTGGGCGGTATCCCTTCATCTCGCCGATGCTCAGGGCGCTCGAGTTGCCGATTCGCCTATCCACCGGCTCACCCGCGGCAGACGGTCATCGACTCATTACGTGGGTGGCTGCGTTCCGTCGCCTGATTCCCTCTGCCATCAATGCGCTTCGGCGGCCGGCCCAGCGAGGCTGGGTTTGGCCAGCAGGAAGGTCAGCGGCAGGGCGGCAAAAAATGCCAGCGCCATCAGCAGCAGCACGTCGTTGTAGGTCAGGGTCAGCGCCTGCTGGCGGACCATCATGGCGACGTGCTGCAAGGCCGCGAGCGATGCGCTTCCCTGCTTCGCCGCGGTCAGCGCATGGGTGAGGGTGTCGAGGAAGTTCGTCGCACCGGGCCGTGCCCAGGTCACCTGCTCGTTCAGGTGCTGTGTGTGTACCGCGAGGCGCGATGTAGAGATGGTGTTGATCAGTGCCAGGCCGACCGCGCCGCCCAGGTTGCGCATCAGGTTGTAGAGGCCCGACGCGTTCTTCAGTGCCGATGGCGGCAGGCGTCCGAGCGCCACCTGGTTCACCGGCAGCATGATGAACATCATGGCGGCGCCGCGCAGCGCCTGCGGACCGAACAGCTCCCAGAACGCCGAGTCCGTCGTCAGGTGCGCGATCCACCACAGGCCGCCGCCGAACATCAGCAGGCCGATGGCGAGCATCACGCGGAGGTCCATCTTGGTAGCCAGCTTGCCGGCGATCGGCGCGGAGATGAACATGGCGGCACCGGTGACGAACATCGTCTCGCCGATCTGCAGGCTGTTGTAGCCACGCACCCGGCCGAGGAACAGCGGGATGAGATACACCGATCCATACAGGCCAATGCCGAGCACGAAGCTGAACAGCGAGCCGAAGGAGAAGTTGATGTCGGCGAATGCACGCAACTGCACCAGCGGGTCACGGCGTGTCAGCATGCGCCAGAAGAACAGCACGCCGGAGATCGCGGAGATCACGCCGCACCAGGCGATCGTGCGATCGGAGAACCAGTCCCACCGCTCGCCTTCTTCCAGCACGTATTCCAACGTGCCGAGGAACAGCGCCATCAGTATCAGGCCGGCGAAGTCGAAGCCGCGCCGCAGGGACCAGTCGGGGCGGTCGATGTCGAGCCAGGACCACACGGCGCCGGCGACGACGGCGCCGACCGGCACGTTGATCAGGAACAGCCAGTGCCAGGAGAAGCGCTCGGTCAGCCAGCCGCCCAGGGTGGGGCCGATGGTCGGCGCCAGGGTGGCGGTCAGGCCGATCAGCACCGAGATCTGCACGCGCCGGGCGCCGGGGAACAGCAGGAAGGTGGTGGCGAAGACGGTGGGGATCATGGCGCCGCCGATGAAGCCCTGGGCGGCGCGGAAGACGATCATCTCGCCAAGGCCGCTGGCGCCGGCGCAGGCCAGCGAGAACAGCGTGAAGCCGGAGGCGCTGATGACGAACAGGATGCGGGTGGACATAAGGCGCGACAGCCAGCCGGACAGCGGGATCATAACGATCTCGGCGATCAGGTAGCTGGTCTGCACCCAGGCCGCCTCGTCGGGGCTGGCGGCAAGGCCGGCCTGGATTTCGTCGATCGACGCGCTGACGATCTGAATGTCCAGGATCGCCATGAACATGCCCAGCACCATCGCCATGAAGCCGGCCCACTGACGCCAGGTCAGGCGATCATCCTCGGCGGTCATGCCGGCGGCGGCCGTGCTCACGGCAGCACGCTCCGCGCGGTTGCGGCGGCGGCGCCGAACAGGCCAAGCCGTTCGGCGTAGGGGCCGCGCGTGTCCACTTCCGCGGTGACTGAGAGGCCGGCGCGCAGCCACTCGGCCTTCGCTGCTTCCGCGGGGTCGATGCGGATCTTCACCGGCACGCGCTGCACGACCTTGGTGAAGTTGCCGGTAGCGTTCTCGGGCGGCAGCAGGCTGAACAGCGCGCCGGTGGCAGGCGCGAGGCTATCCACACGGCCGTCCACGGCGGCGTCGGGATTGATGTCGGGGATCAGCCGCACCTTCATGCCGCGGCGCATGTCGCGAAGCTGGGTCTCCTTGAAATTGGCGATGATATAGAGGTGGTCCGCCGTCGGTGCGACCGCGATCAGTTGCGTGCCGGGCGCGACGTGCTGGCCAGGCTCCGCGGCACGATTGCCGGCGATGCCGTCGAACGGCGCGCGGATGACGGTGTAGCCCAGGTTGTTCTCCGCCAGCCGCACGGCCGCTGCGGCGTTCTGCTGGCGCGCCTCCGCCTGCTTTTCCTGGGCGCCCAGGACGGCAAGCTGTTCCTCAGCCGCGGCCTTCTGGGCGTCGGCGGAGGTCACGGCGGCGGCGGATTTACGGGTAGTGGCGATGGCCAGGTCATTGGCCTGCCGGGACGCCCAGCCCTGCGCCGTGAGGGTGGCCGAACGAGAGGCGTCGGCGGCGGCGCGGGCCTGCTCCGCCTGGGCCTGAACGATGGAAGCCTGGGCGGCGGCGATGGTGGATTGCTGTTGGATGATCTGGCGGCGGGCGGTGGTCACGGCGGCCTCGGCCTCGGCTTCGTTGGCGCGGGCCTGGGCCACACGGGCCTGCCAGTCGGTCGGGTCGAGCTCGATCAGCGGGTCGCCGGCACGGACGTGCTGGTTGTCGCCCACCAGGATGCGCGCGACCTCCCCGTCAATGCGGGGCGAGAGGACGGCGATATCGCCCTGGATGTAGGCGTTGTCGGTGGATTCGATCCACCGCCCCTCGGTGAACCACCAGGACCCAGTGACTGCCACGGCGGCCAGCACCACGACGCCGAGGGCGGGGCGAAGCACCCGTCGCAGCATCCGCCGGCGGCTCCCGCTGGCCGGGGTCCGCCGGCTTTCTCGCTCGTCGTCAATGGCGAGGGGCTTTTCGGTGATGGCGTTCATGCGGGGGGCCTCCTGAACTGAACCGTCCAGTTCAGGCATCAGAATGGGCGCTGGCCAGTTCCCGGTCAAGGGTAAACTATACGGTTCAGTTCACCTCTTGAAAACATGGCCGGGAATGGTCCATTTAGGGGCATCAGAAACACAAAGAACCGCGTCATGAACGTCCAGGTGGAAGCCAGCCCAGGAATCGAATCACCCAAACGGACGGCGATCCTCGATGCCGCCACCGATCTGTTCGTGGAGCAGGGCTATGGCGCGGTCAGCATGGATGCGATTGCCCGTGCGGCCAACGTGTCCAAGGCGACGCTGTATGCGCATTTCGCCTCAAAGGATGCGCTGTTCGCCACGATCATCAACGAAGCCTGCCGCGCCCGGATGCTGCCGGACGATTTTGCGGCGGGCATGGCACTGGACCCGTGCGGCGATGTCAGGCCCAGCCTCGTTGCGCTGGGGCGGCGGCTGTTGGGATTCCTGCTGGAGCCACGGTCGCTGGCAATCCACCGCGTGGTGATCGCCGAGGGCGCGCGGTTTCCCGAACTCGGGCGCGCCTTCTTCGAAAATGGTCCGGTCAAGACCTGCGCCGCGCTGGGTGCGTGGCTGGCACGCCAGCATGAGGCCGGACGGCTGACCATCGGCGATCCGCTGGTGGCGGCCGATCATCTGATCGGCATGTTGAAGCCCGGGTTGTTCCTGCGGGCGACGCTGGGCATCGGCGATCCTCCGACGCAGGCCGAGATCGATGCGACGGTGGAGCATGCGGTCTCCGCGTTCCTGCGGGCCTACGGGCCGGGTTGCGTACAGGGGCGCTGAGTTTACAGCCCGTTTGATCCAGTATCGCCGGAACATGCGACAGGGGTGTTGACCGCACCGCCGTTCGTGGTGGACGATGCAGCCATGATCCTGGTCCGCGCGAAGTTTGCGACGTGGAAAAAATCCCCCGCGATGGGGACCAGGGATCTGCGCGCGCGGTAAATCCGCACTGTTGCCAGATCGAGTTGGACCCCGCCGGATCGGACGGGGTTTCACAACGGTCCCGTCTCCCGGCTGCAAAGGAGACGAACCGTTATGCAAACCGATCACTTCACTCCGCGCGGCCTGTGGCTGCCGCTGATCACGCCGTTCCGGGACGGCGCGCTCGATGAACCGTCGATGCGGCGGCTTTTGCGGCACTACGTGGGCGAGCCGGTCGAAGGCCTGATCCTGGCAGCGACGACCGGCGAAGGCATGACGCTGGACGAAGCGGAGACGGAACGTCTCGTTTCCCTGTCCGCGGCGGAACGGGATCGGGCCGGAAAGCGGCTGCCGCTGTTTCTAGGACTGTCGGGCAGCCATACACGCAAGCTGGTTGAGA
>DATNEJ010000433.1:0-9635 GCA_035606775.1 Acetobacteraceae bacterium
GCGGCCGGCATCTGGCTGCCGCCGGAACGGCGGCGGATGGGGCTGGTGTTTCAGGATGCGCGCCTGTTTCCCCATATGTCAGTCGCGACCAATCTGCGCTTCGGCATGCGCCGGGCGGCGCCAGGGCCGGTGCAATTCCACGAAGTCGTCAATCTGCTGGGCATTGCACCGTTGCTGGACCGCAAGCCGCACACGCTGTCGGGTGGTGAGCGCCAGCGTGTCGCGATCGGCCGCGCGCTTCTGGCGCAGCCGCGGATGCTGCTGATGGATGAGCCACTGGCCAGCCTGGATGCCGGCCGCAAGGCTGAAATCATGCCATATCTGACGCGGTTGAAAACCGCGCTGAGCCTCCCGATTCTATATGTAACGCACGCCCTGGACGAAGTGTCGCAGCTCGCGGACTCGCTGGTGCTAATCGACTTAGGGCGCGTGGTTGGGGCTGGCCCTGTCTCGGACATTGCCACGCGCACGGACCTGCCGCTCGCCCAACGCGATGATGCGGGGGCTTTGTTGATCTGCCGCATCGCCGAACATGACGCGGATCGGAAACTGTCGCGCCTGGAAGGCGGCGGTGCAACGTTCTGGGTGCCGCTCCTGGATGTCCCGACCTCGGCGGAATGCCGGATTCGCATTCCGGCGCGTGAGGTGATTCTGGCCGGCAAGCCACCCGACGCCATCAGTGTTCACAACATCGTGCCGGGCGAGGTACGTCGCATTGCCGGCGACGCGGGCCGTCGCTCGGTTCTCGTGGAAATTGCGCTGCCGAGCGGGGCGTTGATTTCGCGGGTCACGCCGGATGCAATCGTTCGACTGGCGCTGGCACCTGGGAGACCGGTCCTGGCGCTGATAAAATCCACCTCGATCGAGGTGCTGAACGCATAGATCAGACCGCGACACCAGTCGGGCCATTTTCATTATATCCTGTTGGATATTACGGTCCGGGTCCGATAATCGGATCGCGAACGCGTCGCTGCATACGGGGCCCCCGGGTAACGTACTGGAACCAGTCGGCGGCTCCATCGTTCCTGCTCACGAAACTGCGTGCCATGTCAGAATGAGGCGGGGTTGTGCATCCGAACGCCTGAACGCGCGCGCTGGCTGGACCCTGCGGCACCTCATAACTATATCCAACATCGCACAGACGGCTCGCGTGTGAGCCACAGCTGACGGAGACTGCACATCATGTCCGTATCTGAGCAGACGCGGCCGCAGGCCACGAACCCACAGCACCACGCCCAAATGCTGATTGGCGGTGCCTGGGTCGGCAGCGCGTCCGGTGCGACACTGACTGTGGAGAACCCCGCCAAGCGCCAGCCGATCGCCGACATTCCGCGCGGCGCCGCGGCCGACGTGGACCGTGCCGTGGAAGCGGCTGCCCGGGCCTTTCCTGCCTGGTCCAAGGTGGCCCCGCGCGATCGCGGCCGGCTGCTGCTGCAGATCGCCGAAGCGCTGGAGGCTCGCGGCAAGGAACTCGCCCGCACCATCGCATTGGAAACCGGCAACGCGCTGCGAACCCAGGCGCGCGGCGAAGCGCGGCTATCCGCCGATATCTTCCGCTATTTCGGTGGCCTCGCCGGCGAGTTGAAGGGCGAGACCATTCCCCTCGGGGAAAACGTTCTGAGCTACACGCGGCGGGAACCCCTGGGCGTTGTCGGCGCGATCATCCCATGGAACGCCCCGGTGCTGCTCGGCGCCTTGAAGATTGCGCCCGCCCTCTGTGCCGGCAACACGCTGGTGCTGAAGGCCGCCGAGGACGCGCCGCTCGGCGTGCTTCTGATGGCGGAGGTGTGCCAGGAATTCCTGCCCCCAGGCGTGCTGAATGTGCTCACCGGTCTCGGTGAGGAATGCGGCGCGGCCCTGTCGCAACATCCGGCAATACGCAAACTGTCGTTCACCGGCTCGACCGAGGTGGGCAAACTCATCATGCGGGCGGCGGCCGACCGCATCGTGCCGGTCTCGCTGGAGCTCGGCGGCAAAAGCCCCTCCATCGTCTATCCGGACGCCGATGAGGATTGGGTGGTGGAAGGTGTGATCGCCGGCATGCGCTTCACCCGGCAGAGCCAGTCCTGCACTGCCGGGTCGCGCTTGTTCCTGCACGCCGATATCTTCGACAGCTTTCTCGATAAGCTGCGCGTGAAGACGCAGGCGCTGAAGCTGGGTGATCCGCTGGACGAGGAAACCGATATCGGCGCCATCATCAATGACAAGCAATTCCGTAAGGTGTGCGGCTATGTCGAAGATGGGCTGAAGCGCAAGGACGCGCGCCTTGTATTCGGCGGCCTGCCGCCCAAGGAAGGCCCGCTCAGCGAAGGCTATTTCGCTGTTCCCACTGTCTTCGCCGATACGTCCAACGATTGGCGCCTGGCACGTGAGGAAATCTTCGGCCCGGTCCTGGTGGCGATCCCCTGGCGGGACGAGGCAGAGGCGATCCGCATGGCAAATGACAGCCATTACGGCCTCGCTGCCTATGTCTGGACGCATGACATCGGCAGCGCGTTGCGCACGGCACATGCGATCGAATCAGGTTGGGTCCAGGTGAACCAGGGCCTCGGCCAGCAGCCCGGGCATTCCTACGGCGGCTACAAGCAAAGCGGCATCGGCCGCGAATTCTCCCTTGAAGGGATGCTCGACAGCTTTACGCAGAGGAAGAATGTCACGGTCAATCTGAATACGCCACGTCGGCATTGACGGCGGCGCGCGGTGGTGCCCGGTTGCTTCCGGGCCCCGCCTTGGTTTGGCGCAGAAGCCGTTGCCAGGTGCGGCGCCTGCTTTCCGCCTGCGCGGCCAGGGTGCCGGTCGCGGCAAGCGCGTCGTGCGCGCCCTGGGCCAAACGGCGGCGCAGCGCAGTGTTGCGCAGCAGCCAGCTCAGCGCCGCGTACCAGGACGCGGTGTCGTTCGGCACCAGTATTCCGCCAGGACCGTCGGCAAGAGAGCCGCGATAGACGTCGATATCTGATGCCAGCACCGCCAGGCCCAGCGCCGCGTAGTCGAGTGTCTTGATCGGCGATTTGCAGCGGTTGAACGGCGTATCGGCCAGTGGCGCAAGGCCGACATCCCAGCCCGGCTGGCTGGTGATCCAGGAGACGAAGCCGGGATAGGACAATGCCGCGAGCGGTGGCGTGCTCAGCCGATTGATCCAGGGCGGCAGGTCTCCCCGACTGCTGAAGCCGAGCATGTCGATGGTGACGGAGTCTCCGAAGTCGTCCCGCAGTCTCGTCAGAGCGGGCGCCACAATGGCGAAGTCGTCATCGTGGGTCGCCGTTCCCATGCACAGGATGCGCAGCGATCCCTCGCGGAACGGGGGAGAGACAGGCGCGGGGTGCTGCCACAGCCGTTCGTCGATTCCGTTCGGCACCACGACGATATCGCGGCGCAGCGGCATAAGACCGGCGGCAAGAGCGGGGGTGGAGACGCAGACGGCATCGGCGTGACGCAGGATGCGCTGCACGATCCTTGCCTTCGGCCGCAACGCCGCTGCGTCGGGGTGCCGACGGGGAATGTTCAGCAGGTCATCGTCCATGTCGTACACCAGCGTTGCGCCAGTGCGACGGGCATGGACGGCCAGCGCGTCCGCCGCCTGCATGTCGGACAGGGCGTAGCGCTGTGTGACGATCACGTCCGCGTCGTAGTCCAGTGCCGTTTCGGCATCGGCAATGACTACGTCGATGTCGCCGCCGATCTGCGGGTGATCCAGCGGCTGGAGCAGGCGGATATAGGCACACGGGCTCAGCACGCCGTTGTCCAGGCGTTCGGGAACGACGACCATACTGGTGCGGCCAGCGCGGCGCATGGGACGCGGCAACAGGCTGCCGGTCGTCTGCTGCACGGCCAGATAATCCTTGGCGTAGAAGTCGGCGACCGCATGCCGTTTCTTTGCCGCGATGGGGCGCGCGTTCCGCAGTGCCGCGCGCACCTCGGCGAAGACCCGCAGCCACGCGGCGGTCGATGAGGTGGGTTCCGCAAGCCAGGTGTAGGCCCGCCCTTTCAGCCGTTCCGGAAATGCGCCGATCCGCACGGCAACGATGGGCAGCCCGGCCGCGATCGCTGCGCTGAGCGTGTAGCTGAAGGTTTCCGGCCAGGAGGCAGGGAACCAGACCACGTGCGGCTTCGTCCGGGCCAGCAGCGCTGGCAGATCCTTGTCCGCATACTTGCCGGTGATGCGCAGATGCGCGGCGGCGTGCTGGGGAAAATCCGCTTCCACATCGCCGATCAGGTGTACTTCGATCGATCCTGGATCGGCGGCTTCGGCAAGCGCGGCGACAGTATGCGCGCCTTTGTGCGGCGCCAGAACCCCGAGAACGGCGATACGGAGCGGTCCGCGCGTTGGCGTGGGGATTGACACGGGCCACGGCCCGGACGCAACCGCTTCATGCGGCGCCAGCACGGCGCGGCTGTCCAGGCCGTAGCGTGCCAGGCGTTCCTTCACGTCGTTGCTTGGGCACAGCACGCGGTCCGCCTCCAGGAACTGCCAGGCATGTTCGTGCCGCCACGACAGGACATCGCGCGCGCCATGCGACGGGCGCTCGGCGATACAGGCATTGCATGTGGCCGGTCCCGGTTCCGCGCAATATTGCCCATTGGGCCAGGGCAGCAGATTCACCTGCGGACAGATGGCGAAATAGTCGTGCACCGTGACGTCGAAGGGCACGTCCAGGCGGTGAATCAAGGTTCGGATATCCATATCCACGCCGGCCAAATGGTGCAGGTGGATACGCGACACCGCCGCCGACCGCAGCAGCCGGATCAGGTCATTGATGCGCTCACCCGGAAGCGTCAGCGACGGATGACCGGCAAGGGCAGGGACGGACAAGGTTGAGCCACGCGTGGTTGCATGCAGCAGCAGAACGTTGGCATGTCCCCGGAGCCTGGCCGTCAGCCATCCGATATGGCGTTGCACGCCGCCGCCCAGGTCGTGCGAGACCATCAGAATGGTCGGCCGGCGTGACGCGCGGAACAGGGCGCAGGTCACCGCGAACCGTGAGGGACCAATTTCGTCCCGTCTCACGTGCTGGTCGATAATCCGTTTGTATCCGGGATAGCGGGCCGAAATCAGCTTCAGCCCCTTATCCGCCAGCGCGGTTCCGTCTGCTCCGAAGCTTGCGGAACCCTGATGATAGACGAAGACGTCGCAGGCGACTCTGTGCTGCCAGCCGCGCCCCGAGGCGCGCATGCAGAAATCGTTTTCCTCGCCGTAGCCCTTGCCGAATGCTTTGGTATCGAACAACCCGACGTCCCGCAGCGCGTCACGACGGATATACATGCAGAACCCGACCGTCGTCGGCACATCGACGGACCGGCCCTTGTTGACGATCCGACAGGTATCGTCAACCTGAATGAGCGGCAGACCGAACAAAATCGGCCCGCCCACGTCGGATGGATAGCCGCATATGGTTGCATTATTGGAGAAGGGAGAAACGCTGGCGATCCGGGGCGCGGCGTAAGCCTGCGCGGCGAGCCGTGTGAGCCACCCTGCGGGTACTTCGGTATCGCTGTTGAGCAGGACGACATCGTGGTCCCCCGCTTCCGTCATGCCGCGATTGACCGACGCAACGAAACCCAGATTGCGGCGATGACGGATCAGGATGATGCTGTCCTGCTGTGCCAGCTTGTCCAGCCACGCCGCCAGAAGCGGCTCGGGTGATCGATCATCAATGACAATCACCCGACCCGGCGGGCGGTCTGTATCGGCAAGCACGGAGCGGATGCAACGTCGGGTCTGCGCCAGTCCGCGATAGACGGGAATGATCACGTCAACGAAGACGCCCGGCCGTAGTGTGGCGGGTGCACCGGTAGCAGGCAGATGGTCGTCGATCTCGATCAGCCGTTCGGTGGGCCAGCCGCGGGCTGCACCGATTCGCAAATGATACAGCAACGGATTGCCGGCGGACTCCGGATGCTGATCGGCGTACCAGGCCGCGTCGAATCGCGGGTGCGGGTTGCGCAGTTCTGCCGCGCCGCTTTGCAGATAGTGCAGCAGCGGATTGAGGCCCCTTGGGCCAATGTCGGGATAATGTTCGGCGTACCAGGCACTGTCGAACCAGCGATTCGGGTCGCGTCTTTCCTGGGCGCCGCGGGTCAGGAAATGGCGCAGCGGATCAACACCGGCCGCCGCAACGTCGGGATAGCGCGACATATACCACGCCGCATCGAAGAAGCCGGCGAAGGCCTGGCCGAGCGAAGCGAGCCTGGTGGTGTCTTGGTTGTCGGGAGGGAGAGACATCAAGCGGGGTCCAGACGAGCCGGCGAGCGATTCATGGAGCGGACAGGCGATGTCAAGGATTTTGAACGCCGGCGGACCGTTCCAGGGCTGTTCAGCTTCCGGCCAACAGCATCAGGCCACCGCCCAGGCCGAGCAGAATGACCGGGTTGATCTCGGTGAACGCGAAAGCGGCCGTGCTGGCGATGGTGATCAGGTAGGGCAGCCATCCATGCTCCGTGCCACGCATCAGCGCGAGTCCGCTAGCAAAGGTCATCCCCACCGCGACGGGCGCAAGGGCCTGTTCCACCAGTGCCCGCCAGTAGGACTGGGCACCCCGGTGCCAGAAGCGCGCCGCGACGTGCACAGCGAGGGAGGACGGCGTGAACATCGCCAGGAAGGCCACCGCGGCGCCGGCAAAGCCGGCGGCCTTTTGCCCGATCAGCACCACGATCAGGGATCCTGGGCCGGGTGCTGCGCGTGAGATGGCGAACATGTCCAGAAACTCCCGCGCCGTCAGCCAGTGGTGCAGGTCCACGGCGGCGCGCTGCATGTCGGGGATCACCCCGGCGCCACCGCCAAACGCCAGCAGCGACAGCAGCCCGAACAGCCCGGCGAGTTGCAGCAGCGTTGCGATCATGCGCGCCGGTCCAGCCACGCCGCCAGCAGGCTCACCGGGATCATGACTGCCAGCGCGTAAAGCAAGGGCACGCCGAAGACGCCGATGGACAGTGCGACAACGGCGGCGATCAGCGCCGGAACGATCCGGCGGATGTTGTGCCGGCCGAGCCGGACGCCGGTGCCGAGGTTGAGGCCGATGGCCACCGCACCCATGCCGGCAAGCGCCGTGCTGAACCAGCCGCCGCCCGGCATCCCCTGGGTACGTAGATAGATCAGGCCGACGGTCAGGACGATCGCCAGCGGCAGTGTGGTCAGGCCGAAGAATGCCGCCACGGCGCCAGCCGAACCGCGCAGCTGCGTCCCGATAAAGACCGCCAGGTTGACGTTGGTGGCGCCGGGGATGATTTGCGACAGCGCGTATCCGGAAAGAAATTGCTGGTCGTCCAGCCAGCCGCGGCGCTGCACGACCTCCCGCCTTGTCCAGGCGGCAAGGCCGCCACCGACGCTCATCATGGCGATGCTGGCAAAGCCAATGAACAGCGCCCCCAGGGTGGGACGCCCGTCCGGGCGGCGTCTGTCTCGAGTCCTCATCGCGGCATTCAAGCCGGTCCGGGATAGACTGCACAGCGGCAAACAGCGGAGGCAGGGATGGAGTATCGTTCACTGGGGGTAAGCGGCCTGAGGGTTTCCCCTCTGTGCCTGGGCACGATGATGTTTGGCGCGGCGACCGAGGAACCGGAAGCGGCGGCGATCGTCGCGCGTGCACGCGACCAGGGCATCAATTTCATCGACACGGCGGACGGGTATGCCGGCGGCCGGTCGGAGGAGGTGGTGGGGCGGGCGATCCGCGACCACCGGTCCTGGTGGGTGCTGGCTACGAAATGCGCCAATCCGACCGGTGCCGGGCCGAATGCGCGCGGGCTGTCGCGTCGGCATGTGCAGCACGCGGTTGAAGCGAGTCTGCGGCGGCTGGGCACGGACGTGATCGACCTGCTGTATCTGCACAAGGAGGATCATGCGACTCCGCTTGCGGAAACGGTGCGGGCGCTGGCCGACCTGATCCATGCGGGCAAGATCCGGTATTTCGGCGTGTCCAATCACCGAAGTTGGCGGGTCGCGGAGATCTGCCGGCTGTGCGACGAAGCCGGCATCGACCGGCCAGCGGCGAGCCAGCCATTGTACAACGCCTTGAACCGCGAGGCGGAGGTCGAGCACCTGCCGGCCTGTGGCTATTTCGGCCTTGGGGTGGTGCCCTACAGCCCCCTGGCGCGCGGCCTGCTGACCGGCAAATACCGCCCCGACGTGCCACCGCCGCCAGGCACCCGTGCCGGCCGGCAGGATCGCCGGATGCTGGAATCGGAATGGCGGCAGGAAAGCCTGCACATCGCGCAGGAGATCGCCAGCCACGCCCGGTCTCGCGACATGACGCCGGAGGCGTTCGCGATGGCCTGGGTGCTCAACAACCGGTTTGTCACCGCCGCGATCGGTGGGCCGCGCACGGCCGAGCAGTGGGAGACTTACGTTGCCTCCCTGGCCTGCCGGCTCGGCCCCGATGACGAGGCGTTGATCGATCGGCTGGTATCGCCCGGGCATCCCTCGACGCCAGGCTACAACGACCCACAATATCCGATCGAGGGGCGCTGGCCGCGCTAGCCACGCCTTGCTCGCGCAACAGGGGAGGAAGATCGATGCGGCAGTCAGTGCAGAAGCTGGGTATGGCCGTCGCCTTTGCGGGGTTTGCTGCCGCCGTCCCGTCGAGCTGGGCGTGGGCGGACGGGTTGCAGACCGTGCATCGCCTGTCGGCCGAGATGGCGAATGAGGCGGCGCGCGAGGCGGTCATGCACTGCGCCGGCCAGGGCTACAATGAGACAGCGGTGGTGGTGGATGCGGACGGGGTCCGCCAGGCGCTGCTGCGGGGCGATCGCGCCGGGAGCCATTCCCTGGATAGCGCGTTCGACAAGGCGTACACCTCGGCCTCGTTCAAGGCGGATAGCGGCGCGCTGGCCGAACGGGCGAAGACGGCGCAGGGGTTTTCGGCGCTGTTCACGCAGGTGCCGCACCTGATCCTGCTGGGCGGCGGGGTGGTCATCAAAGTGGGCGACGAGGTCGTGGGCGCGATCGGTGCCGCCGGTGCGCCCGGTGCCAATCTGGATGAGGCGTGCGCGCGTGCTGGGGTCGAGAAGATACGCGACCGGCTGAAGTAGCGGCGGCCTCGCCTGGGTTGGCAGGCGGTGGTATAGGGCTGGCGGCGGTTCACCCGGACGGGTGACCGCCGGTTGGTCGGTGGTGTCGGTCCCCGTAGCTCAGCAGGATAGAGCACAGGATTCCTAATCCTGGGGCCGTGAGTTCGAATCTCGCCGGGGACGCCATTTTCAGATTATCTAGCGTTTTCAATATCATACATGGCGGTCCGGTCTCCCCGCTGTAGCGCAGCGTTACAGGTCCAGCGTTACATGTTGGCCTCGGCCGTGCTATGCCGTGGCGATGCAGAACCTATTGCGTCGGGGCAACACTTGGTTTGCCCGCCTGTTCATCCCCCACGACCGGTGGGCCGACGTAGGGAAAGCCTTGAAGGTCAAAGGGGGCCTCAAGCGCGAGGTCGTAAGGACCCTAGGGACCACCGATAGGGCCGAGGCCAAGCGACGCCTCACGCTGGCGCTGGCCCAAATGCAGCGCGAGATAGACGTGACGCTGAAGAACGCCGGACGAAAACCGCTGACTGACTGGACTGCCGAGTGGCCGAAACGCGCCGTTGAACTACGCGCCGCTGTCCAAGCCGCAGACGACACGCCCCGTCATAACGCTCAGTATGATCACG
>DATNEJ010000441.1:0-7450 GCA_035606775.1 Acetobacteraceae bacterium
CCGCGGTTGCCGAACATTTCAAAATACTGCGTCTCATGCCGCTCGCCGGCACCTGCGTCGTTGAAGGAGTAGAGCATGCTGACGCCCTCGATGGGCTTCTGCTGCACGCCGTTGACCGATATCGGCTGAGGCAGGCCGGCCACCTCTAGGATTGTTGGCGCCACGTCGATCACGTGGTGGAATTGCGAACGGATTTCACCTTTGGCCTTGATGCCGTTCGGCCAGTGCACAATGGTGCCATTGCGCGTGCCGCCCCAATGGGAAGCAACTTGCTTGGTCCACTGGTACGGCGCGCTCATGGCATGGGCCCAACCCACGGCGTAATGGTTGTAGGACTCCGGCCCGCCGAGTTTCTCGTACCGCTCCATAAGAAATTCCGGCGTTTCCAAGCCGACCAGCCCGTTGAAGTTGGCCATCTCGTTGTAAGCACCGTTCAACGTGCCCTCGGCCGAGGCGCCGTTGTCGCCGATGATGTAGTAAACCAGCGTGTCATCGAGGATGTTGAGCTTCTTCAGCCCGTCGAGCAGGCGTCCGACATGGTGGTCGGTGTACTCCAGAAAGCCTGCATAAACCTCCATCTGGCGGCGCAGGATCGGCTTCAGCGCGTCCGGCATGTCGTCCCATGCCGGAATCTCGTCGTGGCGGGCCGTGAGCCGGCAGTCCTCTGGGACGACACCTAACACCTTCTGCCGGGCAAGCGTCGCTTCACGCAACTTGTCCCACCCTTCGTCAAACTTGCCCTTGTACTTGTCGGCCCACTCTTTCGGCACATGATGCGGTGCGTGAGTTGCACCAGGTGCGAAGTAAACGAAGAAAGGCTTGTCCGGAGCGAGCGCCTTCTGCTGCGACACCCAGGCCATGGCCTTGTCGGTCATGTCCGCCATGAAGTGGTAGCCCTCTTCAGGCGTCCCTTTTGGCTCGACCGGGGTGGTCCCCTCGTAGAGCGTGGGATACCACTGGTTCGCCTCTCCGCCGATGAAGCCATAGAAGTACTCGAAGCCGCCACCGCCGGTGGGCCAGGCGTCGAACGGTCCGACCGGGCTCGTCTCCCACACCGGCACTTCGTGGCATTTGCCGAACTGCGCGGTTGAATAGCCATTGAGCTTCAGGGTGCGGGCAAGCGGCGAGATGGTATTGGGCAGCACCGAGCTGTAACCCGGCGCGCCGGTAGCGATCTCTGTGATGCCACCCATTCCCGCGGAATGGTGATTGCGCCCGGTCAGCAGCGCCGCGCGCGTCGGAGAGCAAAGGGCGGTGGTGTGGAAGCGGTTGTATTTCAGCCCGCCTGCCGCCAGCTTCTCCGCATTCGGTGCCTGGCAAGGGCCACCAAAGGCGCTGGACGATCCGAATCCGGCGTCGTCGATGAGAATGAGCAACACGTTCGGCGCGCCCTTGGGCGGCCGCAATTGCTCGATGGATGGGAAGCGCGTGTCGGGATCCCTCGCATCGTAGGTGATCAGCCCAGTTCGCTCTGGAGTCGGAATCGGCAGATGTGACCGGTGTTTCTTGTCTTCGCTGCTCATCGCCTGAATGTCCTCTTTGCGTCGCAGGAACGGGCGGTCTTGTTTGCTCGGCCGCACCAAAGCCGCTCATTTTGCTCGGATCACACGGCGAAATGCTGTGTGATGAGCGAGGTTCAGCACGGAAAGGTATTGGGTGCCGTTCGTGCCTTATGCGGAACCGACCGCTACACGCGCCTGAATAAGCTCATTCCCTTGTCAGAAAGCTGCCGCGCCGTGCGAATTTCTACAGTGGGTAGATGCCTGCCACGGTAGTGGGTCCCACGAATGTCCGGTCTCACGTTTCCGCTATCGGAAGGCGCAAGTCCGCTCCTGGCCAATGGCAGACTCGCGCCGACATATGGGAGCTTCGCTAAGTCTAGGCTGTGCATATGTATCCGTCCGGTCAGCGACAAGCGTGGTCTCCCAGGTGGTAGCATGTCTGCCTTGCCGTATCTCCGCATGCCAAGCTGAATCATGCTGGAGGAGAAGTCGGCCAATTCAGGGGACCCTTCCAATGAGCATCCGCCATCTTTTGCCGGCTTTGTGCCTCGCTGGCGGGCAGGCCTGGGGGCAGGCCAATCCGGTCTTCTCCACGATAGGTCCCGACGCGGCCGCATACGGCCACGAACAGAACTATCCGTACGGGCCGCCCGCCGGGGAACTTGTCCAGGTGTTCATGGTGGGAACCCTCACACATTTTGATCGCATCTTTCCACATCATGTCGTGGCCCGAGGGACAGCCGCACCGCTTCCTCGGGCGCATGAGGAATTGGCACTGACCTATCGTCATGACGGCATGACGCTGTCTCTCGCGGAGTATCTTCAACGCAATGCTACCACCAGCCTGCTGATCGCCCGCGGCGGAACCATCCTTTATGAGCACTATCAATACGATCGCACAGATGCTGATCGCTTCCTGTCGTTTTCAATGGCGAAAACCGTGACCGGCATGTTGATTGGCATTGCCGTCAGAGAGGGCGCAATCCGCTCAGTCGATCAGCCGGCAGCCGATTACGTGCCCGAGCTGGCCGGGACGGAATATGGTATGACGTCGATCCGAAATTTGCTGTGCATGGCGTCGGGCGTCGCGTTTCGCGAAAACTACGATGGCACTGATGACGCGACGAAATTGCGGCTCATGCAGTACAGCCCGGGTGGCCCGCCGGGAACGCGCATTGTCGCGACGTTCAACGTGCGTGAAACGCCCGCCGGCACGCGGTTTCATTACGCGAGTGCGGAGACGGCAGTGCTGGGCCTGGTGCTGAGGCACGCGGTCAATATGTCACTGGCGGATTATCTGAGCACCCGGATCTGGGCGCCGATGGGCGCCGAGGCAGACGCGAGCTGGGGGATCGACAACAGCGGGCAGGAGACCACGCAATGCTGTCTCAGCGCGGTCGCTCGCGACTGGCTGCGCTTGGGTTCGCTACTTGCAGCCGATGGCGTGCGCGACGGGCGGGAAATCATTCCGCGGGCATGGGTGCTGGAGGCAACTACCCCGAGTGCGGCGTTCCAGGTCGCGGGCACGGCAACGCGGACCTTGGGATATGGCTATCAGACTTGGTTGCTACCTGGAGCGCGGCGCCAGTTCATGTTGATGGGCATCCACGGACAAGCGATTCTTGTGGATCCAGACACGAAGCTGGTGCTGGTGCATACGGCGGTAAGGGTTCCGTCAGCGCCCGATTCGGGCCTGGTGGAACTTCTGGCGTTGTGGCGGGCGCTCGTGGAGGCTTCAAAGTGAAGCTGGCGCACCCTGAGGACGCGCTGCGATCAACCCCACGCAGTCCTGGACCGGAATGAGTTGCCACTACAATGTCAGCACGCGCATCGTGTTACGGCTGCGAACGTCAAATCAGCAACCCACTGCATAGGATGCAAGCGTTTGCCAATATTATGTAAGGGTGAGAATGGCGGAATTACTCGAATGTTCCGCACGAGGGAGCCAGGTCCATTAATGTGCCGCGGTTAGCGGTATCTCATTTGTCCACCGATCACACGAGATGCATGGTCACAGAGGGAGCCCCGCAAGCCGCAGGCCGAGGGTGACCGTGTTCTCGCAGAGGGCTTGGAACTGCGGCGTTCCGTATCGCGTATAGATGCCGGAGAATGAACCCTGGATCTCGATAGCCTGTCGTAAAGCTGCTGCCGCCTCGTCCAACTCGCCCTTCAGACCGAGTGCCGCAGCAAGGATCAAATGAATGTAATACAGCCTAGGGTTGCCCGCGCGGCCCTTCCGCAGGCAGGCGATGGCTTCCTCAGTATGGCCCAACATTATATGGCACAGTCCCAGGTAGTGGTGGTTCACCGGGGTGATGCGGTCGTGCGGTGCCAATCGCAGAGACTTCTCGATATGCGGCATTGCCGCTTCCGGCTGCCCTAGAAAGACCAGCGTCGCGCCGAGCTGGTTGTAAGCGACCGGGCTGTTTGGGGCGAGCGCGATTGCGATCTCCAGTTCGACCCGGGCATCGATCAGGCGGCCTTGCAGTCGGCGGAGTGATCCCATGTACAGGTGGCCATCGGAAACTTCCGCATCGTCACGCAGCACATCGAGCAACAACTGCTCGGCGCGCGCGCTATCCGGTCCGACGGAATGGCTCCACCCATCCATGACGTTGCAGACCAGTAACGCGGCAATTGCAAGCCTGGCACGGGTGGGGGCAGGATTGATGGCCAGTGCCTGCTCATAACATCTTATAGCCTCGAAACGGTTTTCCTCGGAGAGCGGACGCGATGCCAGAACACGTCCGCGTATCACCAGGTCATCATAGACCCACTCCGATGGTGGAGCGGCTTCGATGCGGCGGTTTGCATCCTCTATGAGCTTCACAGTCAGTGCTCGTAGCAAACGTCCGGCAATTTCATCGCGGGCATTGGCGGTAGCCACCCAATCGATGTCGAACCACTCTGCCCACAGGTGGGTACCGGCCTCTCGATCAATCAGTTGCACGTTCACCCTCATCAAATCAGCGGTTTTCCGGACACTGCCCTGGATCAGATGGCTTGCGCGGGACTCCATGCCGATGGCTGCATGCGCCATCACGACGGTGCTCGGTAAGCGCGCTAGATCCCCGGTGAGTTGCTCGGTGATGGTATCCGCCAGCAGAACCGAGTCCAGGTCATCGCTGAGGCTCTTGAACGGTGCGACGACGATCGAGAGGCGCTGCCGACGATCCGGCGCCGGCGCATGGACGGTCGTGCTCCGGCTGTCGATAAGAGCTTCGGCCGGTTCCGACGCCACCTTCGGCAGGAAGCGATAGCCACGCCCCGCAATCGTTTGAATGCAGCTTTGACCTGCATGCGCGGAGTCGAGCACGCGGCGCAGGGCGGATATTTGCACCGTGAGATTGCTTTCCTCAACGACGACACCAGGCCAGACGATCGCCATGATCTCGTCTCGGGCCAGGACCTCGCCGTGACGACGGAGTAGCAGCAATAGGAGATCGAGGGCACGCGAGCCGATCGCAACAGGTTTCCAGGTGCCGTTGTCATCCAAACGGAAGAGACCCGTGCCGCGTGGCTCCAGCCGGAACAGGCCGAACCGATATGTGTCGCTGGTGGCGGTGGCGTCCATATCTCCCTCGAAGTTCCGTTGAAATAGCGCTCGGGAATGAAGGAATTCCACATCTGCCTCGGGAGGCACGTGTCCAGATAAATTTGGACGTCGACGGATTAGGAAATTTTCGGAAGGATTAACTGCCATCTCATGGCGCGGCAAACCACAATCTCTCAGTATACGGCCGACGAACCAGAAAGAGCAACCCGACGGCGGTTAGGCCAGGGACGCCATTCCCGTACCGGGGCATCTGCACGGCGGTTGTTGATCTCCGCATGGAAATTGGAGGCTTCGCATGACAGCAGCCATACTCCGGGTCAGTCTGGCCGTATTGGCCAGTATGAGCATTGCCGCATACGGCCAGGGCAATGGTGCCACGGCCCCGTCCACCGATGTGCCGGTGCATCCGGGCACGGCCATCCTGGATGCAATGGGCATTGTCGCCGGCGCGCCAGTCCAAACCGGTCCGCCCGTGCATCCTGGGACGGCGATCCTGGACTCGATGGGCATATTCGCAGGCCTGCCGGTTTCCGATGCACCGAACTGCAACACCGTTGCCATGACCACGGGGATCCCAAGGTAACCGCAACTCGCCGGGAGTGTGCAATGCTTATTTTAGCACTCGTCAAGCAGAATGTTTTATTGACAGCGCTGATCTTCATAGTCGCCGCGGTGCTATCTCTTGGTGTTGTGCTCCCGGCGGCCGGTATCCGACCATATGGAGAACAAGCGATCCTGGAGCAGATCGATCATGAGGATACTGCTCTCTGTGGTCGGCTCGGTCTTGTGATCAGGACATCGCAGTTTGCGGACTGCATGATTATGCTTGCCGATCTCCGACAGCGCCACGTGGATCTGCTGACCTCCTACTTCCGGCTGTGACGATCGCATTAACGTTCATTGGGTTTCCGATGTTGCCTGCCTCGCTCGGCCGCGTGTCGGACATAGATTGCATCGAACCGTACCGCTGCCCGGACAGGACCAGCTACAGCAAGATGCTCGCACTCTGCCTTTTCGCACCGACTATGTGCGGACAAGACCGTATCGAGAATAACCGCAACTCCGCCGCAGTTTGGCGCCGTTCGTCACTAAAAGCGGCCGTTCGGGTTTCGGCCAATAGCAGACTCGTACTGATACCAGCAGCCCGCAAGGCTGACTGGTGTGCGCGCAGGGTTGGTGTGGCGGCTGCGCGCGAAATCAATGAGATACCAGCGGCCCGACAATCGACCGATGAGTCAAGAATCCGGGCCGCTGGTATGACGTATGGGAAATTCGCTAAGTTGGAGAATCATATGTCAGCGAAGACGCGCTCCTATGGCCGGACCACGTTCCATGCCGCCCACAACCGATAGCCACCCCCTCAGCCCGGCTGACTCAACTCCTGCAAAATCGGCAGCAGGTATTCGGCGAACAGCGCTGGATTCTCCGCGAACGGAAAATGCCCGATCCCCTTCATCGCCTGAAACCGCACGCCGGGAATTTTCGCAGCCGTGGCCTCCGATAATTCGATGGTGCAGGAATAATCATACTCGCCCGTCAACATGAACAACCGGCAGCGGTTGGTGTCGATCCGTCCAACCCGCTCCCGCGCATCCCAGTCGCCGGAATAGAACGCGATGTCCCCGAAGAACACCGCCGGACCGCCCTGGCTGTACTGCCAGGTGATCGCCTCCACACACTCCGCCGGGCTTTGCGGCGCGGACAGCGCCCGGATCCATTCCGGTACGAAGAATGCCTGGTTCACCTGCGGATGCGCCGCCCACACGGTCTGCCGCTGGTTGATCTTCTCGCACGCCTCGCAGGCGATGATGCCGGCGAACGCCTCCGGATGGCGGTAGGCCAGTTCCAGGCAGATCTCGCCCGACATCGACGCACCCAGCGCAATCGGCCTGTCCAACCCGGCCGCCGCGACGAAGTCCATGATCAGCGCGACATAAAGATCGGTGTTGAGCCGCCAAGACCCCGGGATCGCCCCCTCGGGTGGCGGGGAGTTGCCGTGCCACGGCAGATCGAACGCGACCAGCCGGTGCCCCTCGGTGATCCGCCGGTCGGTCATCAGTCCATGGAACTGTCGCCGGTCGGAACCGGCCGTATGCATGCACAGAATGTCGCGGCCGGTGCCGACGGCCTCATAGTAGATCTGATAGGTAGTGCCGCCGACCGTCACCGGCACATGCCCAGCCTCCTGCACCTGTGGCAGCAACCTCCCCTCACCGTTCGGCGCCAAAGACACAGGAACCGGCAACGCTCGGCCGAGCGCCAGCCATTTGCCGATTTCCAGGACGCGGCGCACGACATGGGCATGCTGCATGAAGCACAGCATCTCGCCGCGAATGGCAAAGTCCGGCACGCGATAGTGCATCGCGAACATGCCGTGATGATGCCGCGGCGG
>DATNEJ010000450.1:0-3470 GCA_035606775.1 Acetobacteraceae bacterium
GACCCGCGTGCAGTTCGAGAACAAGAACCCGCGCGGCTTCGCGGAATTCAAGCAGCAACTCGGCGAGCACTCAGCCCTCGGCGCCCGCAACACGCAGCTCGGCGTGCAGCGCGAACGGCCGTCACTGTATGACCTGGTGGACCAGATGCGCGCGCTGACGATCCCGACACTGATCCTGACCGGGGATGAGGACTGGCCGTGCCTGCAGCCAGCGTTGCTGATGAAGCAGACTATTCAGACCGCGGCGCTGGCGGTGATGCCGAATTGCGGCCACACGATCAACATCGAGGATCCGGATCAGTTCAACCGCTTGGTCGGCGAATTCCTCGTGCAGGTCGATTCGGGCCGCTGGCCCACCCGTGACCCCCGGGCGGTCAGCGCCTCCCTAACCGGCATGAAGTGATCCGCTGCGGCAGTGGCGCGGCCGTGTCCGGCAAGGCCGGGAGACGCTCGCACCCGGAATGCCGTGCCTTGAGCGATAGAATGCCTTTCTATCGATCATAATTTGGTCTATTTTGATCGATGGAAAGGCTACCTATCGATCATGGTATGGATTTGGCAGCAGGTCGGCTGGCCCGATTTCTCCTGGCAGCCGAAGCGCCTGGCGAAAGCAGAGGAGCGATTTCTTGTTGCCGGAGGCGCGTTCGCCGGGATGGCCAGACATTTGGGCGAGCCCGATAACGACCAGCTTGTCATTGATTCCTTGAGCGCAGAGGCGATCACCACGTCGGAAATCGAAGGCGAGATTCTCGACCGGGCAAGTGTTCAATCCTCGATCCGTCGGCATCTTGGGTTCATCACCGACAACCGGCGAGTCGGTGCGGCGGAACAGGCCATCTCGGAAATGATGGTCGATCTGCACCGTTCGTTCGCCGCGCCACTCTCCAATGAGATGCTCTTCGAATGGCACCGGATGCTGACAGGCAGCCGGCGTGACCTCAAGAACATTGGGCGGTATCGCACACATCGCGAACCGATGCAGATCGTTTCGGGACCCATCGATGCCCCTGTGGTTCATTTTGAGGCGCCGCCGTCGGCCGACATGCCGCGCGAAATGTCGTGGTTTATCGACTGGTTTAACCGTACGGCTCCCGACGGAGCCGAACCACTTCCCGCCCTGACACGCGCTGGTATCGCGCACTTCTATTTTGTGTGCATCCATCCGTTCGAAGATGGCAACGGGCGCATCGGACGCGCCCTCGCCGAAAAGATATTGGCTCAGAGTCTTGGCAGGCCGACGTTGATCGCCTTGGCCGCAACAATCCTCAACAGGCGCAGGGCCTACTATGAGACGTTGGCGCGCACCAATACCTCGCTCGAGCTGACTGAGTGGCTTGCCTGGTTTGCCGCGGTAGTGATCGAGGCCCAGCGCCGGACGATGGCACTCGCGGAGTTCCTGATCGACAAGACGCGTCTGCTGGATCGTATGAGAGGGCAGTTGAACGAGCGTCAACGCAAGGTGCTGGTTCGGGTATTGCGCGAGGGACCGGAGGGCTTCAAGGGCGGGTTGAGTGCACGCAACTATGTCGTCATCACCGGCGCTTCGGCAGCGACGGCAACCCGTGATCTCGCGGGAATGGTCGAAAGGGGCGCCCTGGTTCGGGAAGGTGAGCGGCGGCACGCGCGCTATCATGCCAATATTGCGCGCAGGCACGTCGTGGCGGTCGCGATCGATGAACAGGGTCGTCTGGTCGACGCCGGATAGAGATGAACGCCGCCCTCGCCAAGGCAACGCGTGAACCCGATGCTCCGCCGTCCCCGCCAGACTCTGCCGGATCAACGCGGCCGCAACAGGACCTGATCGCTGATCGGTGCGGCTTCGATGCGCGCAATGTCGAAGCCGCCTTGTCCGGCAAGCGGTGCGAAACCGTCGACGCCGCGCGGCACGAGGTTGAATCCACCGGTCATGATGGTGCGCCGCCGGAACCGATCGGCGCGGGTCACCGACCCGACGGCCAGTTTCACCCCGGTGCCGCCGGCGTGCAGCGCCTTCAGGTTCGCGACAATGGCGTCATCGCTGCCATACTCGAACAGCGCACCCTCCGACGACGCCGCCAGGATCGCGCCGTCCGCTGCTGCCTGACGCACGAACCCATCGAGGGCCGCCGCTGCATTCCAGTCATAGGTATCGTGGCTGAACGTCACATCCATGCCGGCAAGCGGACCGTCCGCGGTGCGCAGCGCCTCCAGCGCGGCGGCGCCGAACCGTGGCCCGGCAGTATCCAGGTCCAGCACGTGAACGGTAATCGGTCTGGCCGGGGCTTCGGGCCGGGCTTGCTTCAGCAGAATGAGCGCATTGAGGCTGTCGATGGCCGGACCGCCGCCGATGTTGAGCAGGTGCAACGGCGCACCAGGCGCGGCGTCGAGGTGCGGTTCCAACCCCTCCGCGATCAGCCTGGCGGTTTGCTGCAGCCTCAGCCGCATCGCAACCACCTGCGGCGTGGCCGCCAATCGCCGATCGATGTCGCTATTGAACGGCGATGGAAGGTTGTGCGCGCCAAGCTTCAGGATGTAGGTGCTCAGGCCGTCGAGATAGCCGGCGTGCGGGTGCACCAGCGCGCGAATGAGCAGGGAGCGGCGTGCGGCCAGGCGCAGCATCAGCCGGGTGACAAAAGCAGGAATGCGCGCGCCGCGCTGTTCCGAATCACGATAGGCTTCGGCCGACACGGCCAAAGACTCCGGATCGTCCGCCAGCGCGAAAAGAGGATGCGTCACGTCGATCACGGGCAGCACATGCCCCTCGTCGGTCTCTGCATGGGCGACGATGGCATCCGGCATGGGCAGCGGCGTCACGGCACTTGTTCCCGGTTTCTTACGACTGCGCCGAGCTGCTCCCGCGCCGCTCTGCGTCGCGGGGCTTTCCCGTGCGCAGCCCGGTGCGGGCCGGTGTGACCGGCTTTGCCTTTCTAGGCGCGGTGCGCCGTGTCCTGCCCGGAAGCGGTGCGTTCGCGAGTTGCGCGAGCGAACAGTTTTCCAGGACGTTCGCAACCGCATCGCGCGCCTGCTGCATCAGGTGCTGCAGGCGACACTTGTGAATGTCCACGCAATCGCTGCATTGCCGAAATCGCGTCCGGCTCGCGCACGGGGTCAATGCCAGGGGTCCGTCCACGATGCGGATAAGGTCCGCCACCGATATGGATCCGGGATCGCGCAGCAGCTTGTAGCCGCCTTGTGCGCCACGGCGGCTTTCGACCAGGCCATGATCGCGCAATTGCGCCAGGATGATCTCCAGGAATTTCCGCGGGATGACCTCTTCCTCGGCGATATTTGCGGCCTGTATCCATCCGCCGCCGGGTGACCGCTCCGCCAGGAGCCTGGCCGCCCGCACCGCATATTTCGCCTTGCTGGAAAGCATGACCGCTCCTGCGCCCGTCCTGCGCGCCGGGTCAAGGGGCCGGCGGATCGTGGTGAAATTTTGGTTGACAGCGGCGGCGGTTATTCTCCCTAATTCCTATCTAATCGATAGGAAA
>DATNEJ010000473.1:0-3250 GCA_035606775.1 Acetobacteraceae bacterium
TCGACGCAGAGTGACGCGACGGCGCCCATGTCCGGAACCAGGCCGCGCACCACATCGGCTTGTTCGAGGTGGCAAAGAATCCAGTGCGGGCCGTTGTCGACGTGGCATGTCCGCCCTTGTCCCAGCTGAACGTGCAGGGCCGCGGCAAGCTGGTCTGTCAGCACCTCGCCATGCACTTCGACCCGTGCGGGTGGAGCTTGCACGTGGATGATCCGCGCCGGACCCTCACCGATGATCTGCACCGGCAGCAACCCCGCCGCACATTCCTGCACGAGCGAGGTCCTGCATGTGTCGATCAGCCCGGCTTCGAACGCCGCATACGCACTGCCGACGCTGGGATGACCGGCGAACGGCAGTTCTTGGCGCGGGGTGAAGATGCGCACGCGGTAGTCGGCTTGGGGCTGCGTCGGCGGCAACAGGAAGGCGGTTTCGGAGAGGTTGGTCCAGCGCGCGATACGCTGCATCGCTTCGCCGTCCAGTCCTTCGGCATCCACCACCACGGCCAGCGGGTTGCCGTCACAGAGTCGGCTGGCGAAGACATCCAGCTGCAGAAAACGGCGTGGATGTGGCATGGCGATTCCTGGAGGGGAGAGCCGGAAGATCGTATCGAAGAGGTTTGCCGGCAAGCCGGCGAACCGGCCCGCGCCTTGCGCGCGGGCCGGTGGTCAGATCAGAAGCCGACCCGCAGGAACTGGTCGAAATTCGCCACGTTCAGGGTGCCGATGCCGGCGCCCGGGTTGTAGCGGCCGTTGCCGGCATAGAACCAGTTGTCGCCGGCGCTGATGCGGTTGAAGGCGGACCACTTGCCGTAGCCGAAGACGTTCTGCAGCAGGTACATGTGCGGATTCCACAGGCCGATGCGGTGTCCGCTGCTCTGTCGCAGCAGGGCGGCGATCCCGTTCAGTTGCGGCGCCACGAAACTGGTGCCGCCGGCGCTGTACAGGCCACCCTGGAACACCAGCAAATAGCCGGTTTCGGGGTCGGCGTTGAGAGAGATGTCCGGTACGTTGCGCCCGGCGAAGTTGCCCGGCAGTTTCAGGTAGGTGTACGGGCCGCTGGCCGGGTCGTTGTAGACCAGCGCCTGTTTCTTTTCACTGCGGCGCGTGCCCCCGGTGAAGAACTGATACAGCGGCGCGCGCCAGTAGACGCTGACGCCGCCGCCGCCGCCCTCCGAGAACACATCGTCGCGGCTGGACACGAACGGCAGCAGGTAATCCCAACCCCAGACGCTTTCCTGATCGATCGAGAGCACCACATCCCCGGCGGAGTTGACGAACTTCACCGGCACCGTGGTGCCGCCGGCGGCGGTGATATACGGATCCGAGGCGGGTGCATCGACGGTGAGCGGCGCACTGAACTGGCCGGGACCGTCGCCGCTGCCGAGCTGGCGCACCGTATCGTAGGCGCCGGAGTCACCGCTGGCGGCGAACATCGACTGCCCCTGTGCTGCCGCCTCCAGGAAGATCTGGTGGTAGGCCTTCAGGTCGCCTACGTCGGTGGTGTCGGTGTTGCGAGCGCCATCGACGTTCAAGGCGGCGAAGTTGAAAATCTCGCCCAGGCCCCAGCTGGCCGAGATGCTGTCGGCCTTGTTGTCGGAGACCGCGCGGGCGAACGCATCGACGAGGCCCGAGCCGGCGTTGGGCGCGTCGTAGACGATGATGTTGGCCTGCGGCGCCAGCCCGCCGGCTTGCTGCACGTCGAGCGTGGTTTCATCGGCGCCGTCCGTGCCGCCGCCGCCATCGACGTCGACCTGGGTGATGCGGCCCGGCTTGGTATCCAGCCCGATCGCGGCCCAGTAGTCCTCCGCATCCGCCGGGTCGAAGTTGGCGAGGGTGACGATGGCCACCGTCGAGCCCGCGCCGGTGATGCCGCGCTGGTACAGCGGGTTGATGTTGTACATGTTGGCCACGTCACCCACGGTGTACTCGCCCGGGATACCCGTGGCGGTGGGGTTGCCGGCGGCAGGGACCGCCTTGGCGGACAGCGTGGTCGGCGGGTTGGCGATATGCAGGTTCGGCACCGGCACTTTCGCCGTGTGGTGCGGCACGTAATGCCATTCGTTGCTCAGGCCGCTGGCGAGGATCACGTTGTTGTCCAGGCCCACCGGCATCACCAGCGGACCGGCCGGACGATGGAAGCGTCGGCCGGTCTTCCGCGAAACGTAGGTATGCACCGGCGTGCCGAACATCTTGCTGAACTGGCCGAGCGTGCCGCGCACGCTGATCACCATGTGGTTGTCCAGCACCTCGCCACTGAGGCCGTGTTGGCCCAGATAGCTCTGGACCCGGGAGATCTGCGCGTCGGTGGCGCCGTAGCGCGTGGCGAATTCGGCCGTGGTGAGGAATTTCTGGAAATTCGCGCTGCCCGGTGTGGCAGTTTGCTGAACGTAGTTCTCGAGCTGGTCTTCGTGACGCAATCGCAGCACGAGGCTGACGGTCACGGTCTGGTCGGTGGGTGCCAGGCCCTGGTCGGTGACGGCTTGCAGGCTGGCGGCGGTGGCTGAGGTGGCCACCCCCGCCAGCGTGGCGGCCAGGGTGATGGCGAGAGCCTTTCTGCGCAATTTCAAATGCATGAGCGTTACTCCCTGAGTGGACAGAGCTGGCTGGCAAGCGGATGCCCTTTCGACAGGCGAACAGAAGGTGGCACCGCTTTGGAACCCAGCCCAGGCGATTCACGAATGACTTGCAGTTTCCCCAGCGACGTCGTCAGTTCCCCCTGACGACCGGCGTTGCGCCGCTTCGCCGAGCTTAGTACCAACCGAAGGTCATGAAAAGTTCGGACGTTGTCGCCCCCGTCGTGGCGGATCCGGTGCTCAGGTCGCGTGCCGTCGCGGCGTTTTGTCCGGGGCCGCACGTGCGGCACAATGGGCGTTCGTTGTCCCCGTGCACAAGTCTGCGGGGCGATTCCATCCGCGAAAACCGAGCCCATGGCCCACATCAAGCAAGCCGATCTGATCCAGTCCGTCGCCGATGCGCTGCAATACATCAGTTACTACCACCCGGCCGACTACATCAAGAGTCTCGCCGCCGCCTACGAACGCGAGGAAAGCCCTGCCGCGAAGGACGCGATGGCGCAGATCCTGATCAACTCGCGGATGGCCGCCGAAGGGCATCGCCCGCTGTGCCAGGACACTGGCATCGTCACCGTGTTCCTGAAGGTCGGCATGAACGTGCGCTGGGACGACGCCACCATGTCGCTCGAAGACATGGCCAATGAGGGCGTGCGTCGCGCGTACCTGAATCCGGACAAC
>DATNEJ010000487.1:0-5588 GCA_035606775.1 Acetobacteraceae bacterium
CACCCGCGAGCCAGGCGGTGCCCCCGGGGCGGAACATCTGCGGACCCTGCTGCTGAGCGGCACATTCGACTGGTCGGCGCGGGCGGAGACACTATTGCACTTCGCCGCCCGCGCGGAACATGTGGAGAAGACCATCCGCCCAGCGCTGCAAGCCGGCACATGGGTGGTGTGCGACAGGTTCTACGATTCAACGATGGCCTACCAAGGATACGGCCAGGGCGCCGCCCGCGAATTCATCGCCGCGCTGTCCACGCTGATCGGCCTGGTTCCCGACCGGACCATCGTGCTCGATGTTTCCGAAGCGGTGGCCAGATCGCGGCTTGGCAAGCGCGGCGATCAGGCAGACCGCTACGACCGACTGGGTCGCGATTTTCATGCACGGGTGGCCGAGGGATTCCGCGCCATCGCCGCGGCCGAACCCGCGCGCTGCGTGCTGGTCGACGCGGATGGCAATGAAGCCACGGTACACGCAGCAGCGCTGGCGGCGCTCGGTCCGCTGCTTCGCTGAAGCGCGGCACCTGCCCGTACGCAGCAAGGGGCAAGCGGTGTTGTCTTTGCCGGCGCTACGCCAGAGGGTACGATGATCTCATCCCGACCACTGGCCGGAAACGCAACCCTCGGATGGAGGAGCAGATGTGTCCGCTGTGCGCCGCCCGCTTCAGCCATGCGGACATCCACCGTGCCCGGGTGCTGCAGCTTCTGGCCCTTGTCGAGCACCCCGACGCGCTCCCGACGGAGGCCGCGCTGCGCATCGGCCAGGAAATTCTGGCGCTGACGCGACCCAATGAAGTTGGCCGCCGGTGCGACGCTGTAGACCTGCAAGGACAGCCGATTGAGGAACCCGCCTGACGGGAGACAGTCATGACAGCAGGTACCGATACCGATCGAGCCATCGACGCGACACTGCCCCGGCCATCGAACGATCTTCTGGCCAGGCTTGAAGCTGTTTATTGCGACCTTCACGCCAGTCCTGAATTGTCCATGCAGGAGCAGCGCACCGCCGGCATCGCCGCTGCGTGGTTACGTGAGCAGGGGTATGAGGTGACGGAGGGCATCGGCGGCACCGGTGTCGTCGGGCTGCTCCGGAACGGCGATGGCCCGACCGTGTTGCTGCGTGCCGACATGGACGCGCTGCCGATCAAGGAAAGCACCGGCCTTTCCTATGCCAGCGACAAGACCGGCACTGACCGCTTCGGCCAGGCCACATCAATCGCACATTCCTGTGGGCACGATATGCACGTTGCCTGGCTGATGGGCGCGACCTGTGTTCTTGCCGAGAACCGGATCCGCTGGCACGGTACGGTCATGGCGGTGTTTCAACCCGGCGAGGAAACCGCCCAGGGCGCGCGTGCCATGATCGAAGACGGCATGGTCAGGCGCTTCCCCAAGCCGGACGTCACCCTGGCCCAGCACGTCATGCCGCTTACTGCCGGCCAGATCGGTTGGCGCACCGGCACCATGCTGTCGTTCGGTGATAGTCTGGAAGTGACACTGTTCGGTCGTGGCGCCCACGGCTCGATGCCGCAGAAGAGCATCGATCCGGTGGTGATGGCGGCCTCGGCGGTGATGCGCCTGCAAACGGTGGTGTCGCGGGAGGTGGCGATGACTGATGCCGCCGTAGTCACCGTCGGTACCCTGCGGGCGGGCATGAACGAGAACGTCATCCCCGACCACGCGCTGCTCCGTCTCAACGTCCGCACCTTCAAGGAACAGGTGCGCGCCCGGGTGCTTGCCGCAATCAAACGCATTCTGGAGGCAGAGGCATCCGCCTCAGGTGCGCCAAAACCACCGGAATTCTCAGTGCTGAGCGCGTATCCACTGACCCGCAACGACGAAGCCGCCACGCGGACGGTGGTGGCCGCGCTGGAACGCCGGTTCGGCACAGATCGTCTGACGGAGATCGAGCCCGCCACGGCGAGCGAGGATTTCGGCCTGTTCGGCACGGCCTGGAATGTGCCCACCGTGTTCTGGGTGATCGGCGGCATCGATCGGGATGTCTATGAGAAGGCCGAGAAGGCGGGCACACTCGACGCGCTCCCGGCCAATCATGCGCCCGACTTCGCACCGGTGATCCACCCAACCCTGGAAACCGGTGTCGAGGCGATGCTGGCAGCGGCGGACGCCTGGCTCTGCGCCGAGGCCACTGCGCGATGAGACAATGACGACGCGAGCTATCCCCGTTCCCTCCCATGCATGATGCCTCCGCGCGGGTCTTGATGGAGGTTCTAGACGGCCTGGGAACCTTCGTGTTCGCCTTGAGCGGTGGGCTGCTCGGCGTGCGCAAGCGGTTCGACCTGTTCGGCGTCCTGTTCCTGTCGTTCGTGGTCGCGGTCGTCGGCGGCATGATGCGCGATGTGCTGATCGGCGCGGTTCCCCCTGCCGCCATCGCAAACTATCGCTATCTGGTCATTGCCGCTGCGGGTGGGCTGCTGACCTTCTATCTCTATCCGATGGTCCAGTCCCGGCAACACGATATCCTGCTGTTCGATGCGGTCGGTCTCGCGCTGTTCGCGGTCACCGGCACGCAGAAGGCGATGCTCTACGGCATCAATCCGGTGATGGCCGCGATACTCGGCATGCTCTCAGGAATCGGCGGCGGGATGACGCGCGATGTGCTGGCCGGCGACATTCCGTTCGTGCTGCACGGCGACCTGTACGCACTGGCGGCGCTGGCTGCGGCAGCGATCGTCTCGATCGGGCACGTCATCGGCGCGACGCCGATCTATCCGATGCTGCTGGGCGCTGCCGCCTGCATTTTCCTTCGGCTGATGGCGATTTATCGTGGCTGGCAGGCACCGATTGCCCACACCGGAACCGATAAGGGGCGCCAGTGAACTATCCGGAATCCTGGGAATTTCCGGAAGATCGGCGAGGTGCTGCGCTGTCGGTCGCTATACCAGCACGATCGGACGCACCGGCGCACCGGTGGCGCCGCGGATCTTCGTCGCCAGCAGGATGAAGCACGCGGCGTAAATGCGTTCCTGTGCGATCTCCTCGAGCGCCAGATTCTCGATCAGGTAGACGCCACATTCGGCCAGGGCGAACTGATGAACCGGCATTGCTACGCCCTTGGCGGGATTCGGCAGCACCTCCACCGCCATGTTGTCCGCGCCGATTGCGGTGATGCCCTGATCGATCAGCCACCGCGCCGCTGGCACGTCGATGCCCGGCTCGCCTTCCAGATAGCGGGCGTTGTCGATGCCGAAATAGCGGCCCCAGCCGGTGCGGATCAGTGCGATGTCCCCGGGTTCCACCGCGAACCCACCGGCGTCGGCAGCGCGCTTGAGGTCATCCGGGGTCACGGTATGGCCGGGATCGAGATGCGGGCGCCCGGTCGATCCGGCAACGTCGAACAACAGGCCGCGCGTGATCATCGGCGGGGCGTGTTCGATCCCGAGCCGATCCAGGCCCCAGTCGGTGACGACATCCGCCGCACGGTTGCCGTTGTAGAGCATGTCGCCTTTGGAGAAATGACCCAGCGCGTCGATATGCGTGCCGACATGCGCCGTCATCTCGATACGCTCCAGGTTGGTGCCGGCGTCGTTCAACGCGCCCAGCTTGCGGCGCCGCTTGATGGTGTCCCGCCACGAACCGAAGATCGACATCAGGAACGGCGTCTGGTTCGGCGCCATGTAGGGCGCACCCATGAAGATCTCATGGCTCACGTCGAATACGCGCCCCTGACTGACGGAGGCCAGCGCAGCCAGGCGCTTTTCCGTCGTCAGCAGATTGCCGGCACCGACCTGATCGGCGGGTCCCCATTGGGCGTGGTCATGGATCATGGCGGACGCTCCCGTAAGATCGGTGCAGCGTGCCATCGCGCGATGCAGCCGGGCAAGGCGGAGAAGCGAGACGGGGGGCAGGGGGCTTGGCGCTCGCTCCTGACAGCGAGCATGATTGTCAAGGCCCAGGTCAGCAGACCGCCGAAGATCACCGCCAACCGGTCACGAAGGGAGCCACCGATGCCGGTGTCAAAGAACACGCGCCGCAAGCAGGCGCCGAAACAGCCGAAAACCACCGCGACCGAAACAGCCTTGCCGGATCGGCGCACCATGGAGAGTTTCCTTGCCGCGCTGACCGGGGAAGATCGGGACGACTCTCTCGCGCAGGCGCAGGATGTCATGTACGAGGCGTTCGAACGGACGACGTCGCGCGCCCGGGTCGCGCTTGCCCGCAAGGCACTCGGCATCTCACCGCTCTGCGCCGATGCGTACAATCTTCTGGCCGAAGAGGCAGCCACCATCAGCGAGACGCGCGCTCTGTACGCCAAGGGCGTGGAGGCCGGAGAGATGGCGCTGGGTGCCCAGGGATTTGAGGAATATGCCGGCCAATTCTGGGGTTTCCTGGAAACCCGCCCCTACATGCGCGCCAGGGCCGGTCTCGCCAACACCCTGCTGAAGCTCGGCGATGAGGAAGCCGCCATCGGCCATTATCGCGCTATGCTGGAACTGAATCCGGACGACAATCAGGGTATTCGGTACACGCTGGCGGGTTGCCTGCTTCGGCGCAACGATGAGGCGGCGCTGAAGCAACTGCTCGACGCCTATGAGGACGAATGTAGCACGCACTGGCTATATACGCGCGCGCTGCTCGCGTTTCGCGATGGCGGTGCCGAAGACGAGCAGGCAGTGAGCCTGGCGCGCGAAGCCTGGGAGGAGAACAGCCACGTCCCTGCTATCCTTTCCGGCAAGAAGCCACCGGCGCGCATGGACCATGGCTACCTCACGGTGGGTGGCGCGGACGAAGCGACCTGGTATTGCGTCGATTGCGGACCGGCTTGGCATGGCACGCCGGGGGCCGTCGCGTGGCTTGCCGGAATCACTGGAGCGAAGCCGCGGAAACCCCGGGGCGGCAAGGACGCTCAATGACGATGGCGGCGGCCGGTTTCGCCCGGTCCGCCCCCGGCCTCAGGCGTAGATCTTCAGCAGCTCCGCATGCGCCCACTTGACGGCTTCTTCCGCCGGCATGCCTTGTACTGCCTTGGCGTACATGTCGACGATGATGAACTTGCTGATCGTTTCGGCCGCCGCGCGGCCGGCGGGACCCGCATAGCCGGCGAAATAACCGCTTTCCGCCGCGGTGCGGAACGGTGCCATCACCGGGTCAACCTGCCAGACCTTGTCGCCCTCCCACATCTTGGTCACGCCCACGGAAAAGCCCTGCTGTGAGGTGAACCAGGTGTCGTAGATGTCCTTCGAGTGGAACCAGCGCAGGAAGTCCTTCGCCGCCTTCTGATTCTTGCCATAGGTGGGCACAAGATTCGAAAACGGCACATGATAGCTGAACTTTCCCCCCGGCCCGCTCGGCAACGGTGCATGAAAGATGTCATCCTTGAGCGGCTTGCCCGTCTCAGTCATGTAGGTATCGGGCTTGCTGCGGGCCAGCAGGTAGATCGAGGCACCGTTATGGGTCGAGCTGATCGTGTTGGCGAGAAAGGCACGGTTGTTGCCGGCGTCGTCCCATGACATGCCACCCTCGTCGAACGAGTCCTTCCAGAAGCCGACAGCGAATTTGACGGATTCGACCGTCGCCTTGCTGTCGAGTACGACGGTCTTGCCGTCGGCCTCCACCTCCTTGCCGCCCCATGA